>CAZTNF010000040.1:0-14313 GCA_964615295.1 uncultured Erysipelotrichaceae bacterium
AACAATTTCCAAGCCTTTCTTTGTCCAGTTTATGGTCGGGTGAATATGGTCAAGCACTCGAATCATGGTTTGAAGACCAATTTCCTGCTCGCGAAACGGCCTTTCATGCCAATTATCTCCTGCGTAAAAGCCTCAACCAACATTGGCTCAATGGTCAATACTTAGGCAAAGGCACTTTAATTGGGGCTTTAGAAGTACCCGATGAGTCAATCTTTGAAGACAACATTCAGGCTGTCAATGCCTTTGCGCTCAAAAGCAACCTGCCTACCGCCTTGATGATGGTTCCTCCGGCTGAGATGATTGAACAAGATAAGCTACCAACCTTTGCTCCAGTGCCCGATTTAACCCCCTACTTTGATCAACTCGCTCAAGATTTAACCATGGCCACTAATTTGGATTTACGAAGTGTGCTTTCCGATCACCAACAGGACTATTTGTTTTATCGCACTGACCACCATTGGGCCACGCAAGGAGCGGGCTTTGGAGCGCAAGCGTTGGTGGCGTTTTGTGGAGGCGAGTTAAATTTCAACGACTACACTTATCAAACTCTCTCCACGGACTTTGAAGGAACGTCCGCTTCCTATACGGGAAGCGTGGGCTTATATGATTCCATTATCGCTGCTACTGCCACCGATTTACCTTCCTATGAAGTGACTTGGGGAAATGGCCGCCGTAGCGACAGTGTGTATGTCCCAGAAGCCTTAACACAAAAAAATCAATACGCCTATTTCTTAGGCGAAAATGAAGGCATCGTTCAAATTCTTACCCAAGCTAATACAGGTCGTCACTTGCTTTTGATCAAAGACTCCTATGCGAATATCATGGTGCAATATCTCTTGCCCTTTTACGATTCCATTTTAGTGGTGGATCCGCGCTATTATGGGGATGATCTCAATGCGCTCGTTCAACAAAATCCGATCACTCATATCGCCTTTGTGCTCTCTTATCAATCCTTTCGGGAAGCGATTGAACTCGCCCCTTTTGCGGCGCGTTTGGCTGACATTCCCTTGGATATGGACGCAGAAAGCTAAAAAAACTATGCCCATCAGGCATAGTTTTTATTTTATATTTTTGGCATGGAGCGTGAAGCCACCAAAGCGACTCCAGTATTCGCCAAATCTTCACAGAGTACTTCGCCGCACGCAATAGGGGCTTGAACATGCAAAGTACGAATTTGTTCCATGACCTCAAACACTTTGCGTAAAGGAATTTCGGCCTTAGTGATGACTGGCAAGACGCGTAAAGGAGCTTGATCAATTCGTACAGTGGAAGTCAAAATGCGCATGGGATCGATACATTCCAATCGCGCATACGCTTCTCCTTTCGGACAGCGATTGCCTTGAATGGAGTGGACTTGGTTGCCTTCAAGTTCCACTTGAATCAAGCACCCCATGGGACAATTGACACAAACGAGTGATTTGGTTTCCATTATTCCTCCTCAACGACTTCGATTTCCAGGGGAGCTTTTAGAGTATTTAAAAGCGCTGGATCTAAAGATAAGCGTTCCATTTCCGAAGGAATCATCTTTTTCTTACGCACCTGCTTTAAAAGCATTCCCTCACTTGTCACGCGAATGGTGACGTTTTCCATAGGCTTTTTCACACGAAAGAAAAACTCCACTTTTTCTTGTACGCGGCTGGGATGAATTTGACCGGGAACGACATAGCTGGTTTGTCCCTTAGCGAAAACGGGATAGGCCATTTCTGGTTGATGTTCTTTTTCTTGTAAATAATCCGCAGCTCCCTTAGCAGCTCGTTTAGCTTGCAGAGTGACAAAATCCACTAAGTCGTGGACGTGTAAGCCATTGCCACACGCAAAAATTCCAGGAACACTCGTCATATAGCGCTCATCCACCACTGGTCCTTTCGTGGCTGGATTCATGACAAGGCCCGCTTCATCGGCCAAGTGGTTTTCGGGTATGAGACCTACGCTTAAAAGCAAGGTATCGACGGGAATAATGCGCTCAGTTCCCCCAATTTTTTGGCGGTTTTCATCCACTTGGGAAAGCTCAATAGCCTCTAAGCGTTTGGTCCCCAAGATATTGGTGATGGTATGGCTTAAATACAAGGGGATGTCAAAATCTTCTAAGCATTGCTTCAGATTGCGCGGTAAGCCATTGGAATAAGGACACACTTCCGCTACTCCAAGGACATGAGCTCCTTCTAAAGTCATGCGCCGCGCCATAATAAGTCCAATGTCGCCGGATCCCAAAATGAAGACCTTTTTTCCCACCAAATAGCCTTCCATATTTAAATAGCGCTGGGCTTGACCAGCTGTATAAATACCCGCAGGACGGGATCCGGGAATGTTTAACGCCCCACGTGAGCGCTCATAACATCCAACCGCTAAGAGGATAGCATCAGCACTCAGATGCATCACTCCATAGTTGGGATTGATTGCTTCAAGGGTACCATTGCTTGACAAATGGGTAACAGTGGTGTTGAGAAAAAGAGGAATGTTTTGCTTAGCCACTTCACTTGAAAAGCGCTCGGCATATTCTGGGCCGGAAAGCTGTTCTTGAAAAGTTTGGAGTCCAAAGCCATTGTGAATGCATTGTTGCAAAATTCCTCCTGGTTCAAAGTCTTTTTCTAAGATAGCAATGTTTTCAATGCCTTGTTTTTTCAGCTCAAGGGCGGCCGCTAAACCCGCACTGCCTCCTCCGATGATGAGTGCCTGGTAGTAGGTAGAAAAAGGGGGATTAGAATTTAGGGAATTCATCGATTAGCCTCCTTTAAAATTTGTGAACTCGGCTCATCCAATACCACATCTAAAGGAGAAATTTTGAGTTCTCGAGCTAAAATGTCGACTACAAGAGGCTCACAAAAGCCCCCCTGACAGCGCCCAAAGCCAGGCCCTACGCGTTTTTTCACTCCTTTGATGGAACGAGCCCCACAAGGAGAATGAATCGCATCGATGATTTCCCCCTCGCTCACTTGCATACAACGGCAAATGATTTTGCCATAAAGCGGATTTTGAGCGATTTTGGCTTGACGTTCTTTTTCATTCAAAAAGCGCATAGGAACCATAGCCTGATGAGTACGTATAGCCTTGGGATTTTCTTGTAAATCCACATGTTTGGAAATGAAATGCTCGATGAGGTAATCGCTAATGGCTGGAGCACTTGCAAGTCCTGGCGAATCAATGCCAGCGGCTAAAATGAAGCCTGGATGATTCGTACTTTCTTCCAAAATAAAATCGCCTCGATTGCTGGAAGGACGAACGCCCGCAAAGCTACGGATCACTTTTCCAAACGGAATATTTTCCACCACTTTGTTAGCCTCTTGTTTGACCTGATCTAAACCAGCTTGACTTGTGATCACTAAGTCAGCTGCTTCTCGCTCTAGTGTGTCAAGAACTTGAGAAGTAGGACCCACTAAGGTATTGCCATACACTGTAGGAATACAAAGCACTCCTTTTCCCTTTGAACTTGGAACGGGAAAGACAATGGAACGCACCACATCACATCCCTCCTCTAAAACAAAGTATTCTCCCCGTTTAGGAATCATGGTAAAGGATGGCTCTTCCAAAAGAGCCATCACTTTTTCAGCTCCAAGGCCAGCCGCATTGACGACCACTTTAGTTTTTAAAACTTGATTTGGCGTGATGACTTGAAAATTGGTCTCATCCTTTTCAAGAGCGATCACTGGACTATCTAAAAAGAGTTTAGTGCCATTTTTCATGGCGGTTTCTAAAGCGGCTTGTGCGATAAGCCAAGGATAGACAATCGCTGTTTCGGGAAAAAAGAGCACTTCACTGACCCCGCTTGATAAATTGGGTTCTTGTTGGCGCGCTTGCTTTGCATCCATGCGTTTATAAGCAATGCCCCTTTCTTGAGCGCGTTTTTCCAACACATCAAGATGGGCTTCTTCCTCTGGTCCACAAGCCGCTACAAACGACCCGATCTGTTGAAAAGGGGTGTGCAAATCTTTACACAGAGTAAAATAGCGTCTCGCTCCAAGAGGATTGAGAAGAGCTTTTAAAGTATTTTCTTCGGGATCATAGCCCGTATGGATAATGGCAGAGTTAGCCATCGTGGTTTCGTTGGCAATATCATGATTTTTTTCCAACACAGCCACATTTAAATTGTAACGAGACAAATCATAGGCCAAAAGAGAACCAATGATGCCTGCCCCGATAATGACGACATCGTACATCGAACTCTCCTATCTCTTAGAAGGATTCCACCTTCTGGGGATCCAAAATATTTGATTTTGGATAATTATAGTGATTCTTATTTCAAAAGGCATCTAGAAGAAAGAAAAACGATTTTTTCAAGGGCTTTCAAAAGGAATATCGAGCTTAGAGAAGAGAAATGTGTCAAGCATCAAGCAAGATAAATCATCAAACGAATCGAAAAGTGACGAAAATTATGGCATTCTGCTAATGCATTCAATGTCCTGAAAGGAGGAGGGTATGGTCAAACCAATTGCGATTTCAGACCATTTTACTTATTCAAAATTGATCCGCTATTGTTTACCAAGTGTCACGATGATGGTCTTCACCTCGCTTTACACGATTGTCGATGGCTTTTTTGTCTCCAATTTAGCTGGTGAGAAAGCCTTTACGGCTCTCAATCTCATTTGGCCTATTATTGGAATTCTGAGTTCCTTTGGATTTATGATTGGAACAGGAGGCACAGCTCTTGTCTCTAAAACTTTAGGAGAAGGAGACAAAAAAAGAGCCTGTGAATACTTCACGATGTTGATCGTCTTTGAAGTGTTGCTTGGCTTAGGGGTATCAACCCTTACAATTGTTTTCCTTGAACCTTTAGCCCGCCTTTGTGGGGCGACGGACGATTTGTTACAAGATTGTTATTTGTATGCCATTCCTCTTTTAGTTTGCCAAGCAGTTTGTTTTATGAGCAATTCCTATCAATCCTTTTTGGTGGCAGCTGGAAAACCAAAATTTGGCTTAATTATCTCTTTAGCCTGTGGCGGATTAAATATGGTATTGGATTATGTCCTTATCGCACTATTTCACCTTGGGATTTTAGGGGCCTCCTTAGCTACGGCTTTCAACTGGGTGCTTGGAGGAGTGATTCCTACATTTTGGTTTTGGAAGCATCAGGAAAACGATCTACATTTTGTGAAGTTCAAATGGAAATTTAAGGCTATTGGGCAGTCATGCTTCAATGGGATGTCCGAAATGGTCACCAACTTATCCCTTTCCTTTGTCTTGCTTTTGTACAATTTGGTACTGATGAACATTGCAGGACCGCAAGGGGTGGTTGTCTATGGCGTAGTGCAGTATTTAGGCTTCTTATTTGCAGCGGTATTTTTAGGATATACCTTGGCTGTGGCTCCTTGTATTGGATATCAATATGGGGCTCAAAACCAAGAGGAACTCAAAAATCTCTTTCATAAATCACTCATTCTCATTGCGGTTTTAAGTGTGGCGGTCGTTCTCCTTGCGGATAGCTTAGCCTATGAACTAGCAGCCTTATTTGTCTCCTATTCATCCGAATTAATGGAGATGACTCATTATGCCGTGGAATTGTATTCTCTTGGTTTTTTAGTGGCGGGATTTAATATCTTTGCTTCAGGTTTTTTTACCGCCTTAAACAACGGTCCTGTTTCAGCTTTGTTGTCTTTGATGCGAACTTTTGTATTTCAAGCACTGGCCGTCTTGGTATTGCCCTATTTCTTTGGACTAACTGGAGTGTGGATGGCTAACTTTGTTTCGGAAATCCTGTCTTTGGGATTAAGCACGTTTTTTCTTCTTAAACTAAAAAAGCGGTATGGATATTAATCCATAGCGCTTTTTTAGTTCTTAAGATAATTGAGTTAAAGCTTTTAAAAAAAGCGGAGAGATCAAAAAATAAAGCTTTTTTCTTAAGGAGCGTGTCTATTTGTTTTACAGATTTTGTGTAAAAACTCTTTTCTTCTTAAACCTTTTCTTTTTGAAACTATTAATTTCTCTTTCTTTTGAAATAAAAAAGAGAACAATAAAAAAGGATTCAAACTCTTTTTATCCTTTGTATGATCAAGGAATAAAAAAAAGAAAGAAGGAATAAAGATGATTCGAAAAGCGGAAACCAAAGATATGAAACGCATTGATGATTTGCTTAGCCAAGTGTTGGATATCCATCACGGGGCCCGTCCTGATCTATTTAAAGCGAATGTGCGCAAGTACAATGACGAAGAACTGCAAGCGATTTTAAGTGATGAAACACGACCCATTTTTGTTTATGAGGATGAAAATGGAATAGTGCAAGGGTATGCTTTTTGTGTTTTTCAACAATACCTAGAAAACAATATTTTGACTGACATCAAGACGCTTTATATTGACGATTTATGTGTGGATAAAAACTGTCGCCATCAACAAATCGGTCATAAACTTTATGACTATGTCTGCGATTTTGCCAAAGAGATGGGTTGTTACAACGTGACATTGAATGTATGGGCTGACAACATCAATGCTTTAAAGTTTTATCAATCCTTGGATTTGCATCCTCAAAAAGTCGGAATGGAAAAAATCTTAAAGAAGAACTAGTTAAAATTGGTGTAAGTGCTTACACTCAGAAAAACAAGCATTTTAGACGAATCTTATATGGGAAGAGTGCAAAATGAAACTGCGCCAAGGAGATGAGTTTTCTTGACGAGGATTGACTTTAAATCTATTTTTCTTGATTAATTTGTGCGAAACGCAATTTAAATAAAAGGAATGAAATGGAGATTCGCACTGCGAAAGGGGTGTTCGGGCTTCCTTCTCTCTCCTACCCGAAAATATATATGAAAATTAAACCATTCTTTTTTGCGCTTGCTACAGCAAGTATGATTTTTGCAGGTTGCTCTTCTGATACCACTACTCCAAGTGAAGAAGTGGAAAAAACGACTTCTGAAGTAGGTGAGGATGTAAGCAAAGCGGCTTCTGAAATTACCGATGATTTAAAAGCTTCAAATTTAGATGAAGACACCAAAGCAAAGTTAGATGAATACCGCGGCAAAGCCGAGGATATCTATAATAATGCTCGTGACATGGTTCAAGAGACATTAGACGATCCCGCTTTTGAAGAAACAAAAAACCAGATTAAATCGGATATCGAAAGCGTTTATGGTGAGGGCCAATCCATTTTTAATGAAGCTTATGAAAAACTCACCTCTGATCCAGACCTTCAAAAAGCGATGGATAATTTAAAAAACGATTCCCAAAATCTTTATGATTTACTTAAAGATGACTTTGATCGTGCGCTAGAAGACAATAAAACAAGCTTACAAGAGCATGTAGATAATATTGGTACAGATATGAAAAGCTTTGAATCTGAATACCAGTCCGCTACTGGCGAAGTAGAAAAAAGCGTTTCTAACTTAGATGATGTTACCAAAGCTAAATTGGATGAATATCGAGGCAAAGCGGAAGACATCTATAACAACGCTCGGGATATGGTAGAAGAAACCCTAGACGATCCTGCTTTTGAAGAAACAAAGAATCAAATTAAATCCGATATCGAAACGGTTTATGCGGATGGAGAATCCGTTTTCAATGAAGCCTATACAAAGCTCACTTCTGATCCTGATCTTCAAAATGCAATGTATGATGTAAAAACGGAATCCGAAAAACTCTACGATTTACTCAAAGATGACTTCGATCGTTCCTTAGAAGATAACAAAGCAAGCTTGCAAGAGCATGTTAACAACATCACTGAAGCGATGAAGAGCTTTGATTACGAATACAATCGTGCCAACAACTTGCGTTAACTAGTAAAAAAAGCAACTGATAAAGACCAGTTGCTTTTTTTGTTAAAGGATTTTCTTAAAAAGAATCATTCATAAAAGTCTAATTTCTATTTGTTTAGTCGTCTTAAGACCAAGCCTATAAATCTGTAAAACAGGATAAATAATTTTAGTTGAATTTCATCCAAAGGCTTAATTTCGTTTAAATTGTAGAACGATAAGTCTTTCTTAGATTTTATTCCACTTTATCTATCTTTTTTCTCTGTGTTTACTGTTCCAAATAAAACGATAAGAAGAATAAAAAGAAGAGATTTGCCTTCATCCAGTTCGATAAAGTAGAGAGAACACCCTCAAATTTTGGTCGGTCTAAAACTAAGATAAATTCAAGAAATTATTTGTACTTAACCTAAAAAAAGGCTAGAATTTCTTTCCCTCAAAAGTTCTAGCCTTTCTCTTTTCCTCTCATGAACTTGGAAACATATTTCCAAAATATATACATTAAGATTGACTTTCAATCTTTCTATGAAGTGTACCCACGGATACGGCCAATATGAGATCGGATTTATCCAGCCAATTTCGTCAAAGTCTGTGGCTAATTCTTGTATTGGATCGTTGGTTATAGAAATATCTGCCCTATTTTGATGGCGGATCGAAACTATACTCTTTTCTCAAAAAAAACTGACTTTTCGCATTCTGAATTTCTTTTGTTTCTCAAAAATTTAAATAATTCGTGTAAAAATAAAGCCAATAGCATTCACTTTTATTCATATTCAGGTTTTCTCTTTTAAAGTAGCTTTACAACTTAAATTCGTCCTATTTTTGGAACGATCAAAATTTGAGGGTATTCTCTTTACTTTATCGAACTGGATGAAGACAAATCTCTTCTTTTTATTCTTCTTATCGTTTTATTTGGAACAGTAAACACAGAGAAAAAAGATAGATAAAGTGGAATAAAATCTAGGAAAGACTCATCATTCCACAATTAGACTAATTCAAATTAAAAATATTAGAGAATATAAGTCCTTTAGACTAAAAGGAGTTGAAGATGAAAAATTTTTTGAATACCACTCCTGCCCTTTTAGGGAAAGTTGCATTCATTTCTTTGTTTTTAGGAGGATGTACTTCTACCAATCTAGGAGAAAAAGTGACAGTAGATACAGCTCCAAATGAACTTTTAAAACAAGTGGCTCAAGTCAATACGACCACCAATCCAAACGAAACAGAAAATTTGATTTTGGAGTTGCTGCATGCTACAGAGCAATCTTCGGATCAAGGTTTTGTCTTTACTGAAACAATTTGCAATCAAATAGTCGATAAAGAAAGTGATACTCTCAAAGCTGAAACAAAAAATTATGCTTTTTATAATGTTCGGATGTGGGAAGAAAAATCTCTTTATGAACTTAGTGAATTTCATGCTGATGGTGAAAGTGTCAATAGTCTAAGCCAAATGAGTCTTCTCAATTGGGATGAAGTGCTTTTTGAATCGACAGGATCAGAAGACATCTGGGCTCAAACGAATGCCAAAATAAAAGTAACCAGTGTTCAAAGCGATGAAGCCTCGACTGAAGAAAAAGAAGAAGCTGAAAGTTTAGGCGATGTAGATGTATCGGAAGCTCTCTCTTATCTAAGCATTTCACCTTTAGTGGACTGGTTTGGCGAAAACTTTACTATTCAACCTTTAGTCACACCAGAACAATATGATTTTTCGCTTACGAAAAAAGGAGAGGAGTATATTTGGACTATTACTTTAATCGATCCTGAAGCCTACAATGCCTTGTATAATGAAAGCTATCAATCTGTTTATAGGATGGAACGAACTGATATTCGAGAAGATGGCAGTTTTGTATTGGATCAGTATGAATGCAAAAAGGCTCTTTGGACCATTACATTGAATCAAGATGGTAGTTTTAAGTGTCTTGAATTCACGCTAACGGAAAGAGCCACTAAAGGTGAAGAAAGTTTAGAAATGACTTCGAATAATGTATTTCAAGTGGATCATCCCAAGAATTCTTGGATAGACTTCTTTAAGGAGTTCTTCGAAAAAGTTCAAAATAAAGAGATAAAAGAGGGAAGTGAAGTAACACTCTTTGATCCTTCAAGTCTTTCTTCTAGTACCCAATAAAGCATTCAAGTCTCTATTTTATGGAGACTTTTTATTTTTAAATACCTTGAAATTTTATTTATCCCTTTTAGGATATTTTGATGCTAAAGAGTAAGGAAAACGAAGAAAAAAAGGTTTAACCCCTAGAGGATTTTAAAATCCAATTGAGTTAAACCTTTTTGAATGCTCTTTAATTTAAAGATAGTCTCCCCCTTGGACATTTAAGAATTCTTCAAGAGTCAAACCACTTGTAGCAATTTCCTGAGCTCGCTCGCCAATATAGCGCAAATGCCACGGTTCGGCTTGATAGCCAGTAATGGCTTCTTTTCCTTCTTGATAGCGGACGATAAAGCCATATTCTGCCGCATGATCCAAAAGCCATTGAGCTTCGGTAGGGGCTGTAATGAGTTCTCCTGTGGAGGTGGTCAAATCAAAGGCTAATCCCGTTTGATGTTCCGAAAATCCAGGACGGGCCGAAAAAGTATCCGCTGCTTCTTGACCATACGAAGCGACATAGTTGTTATAGAGCTGGGTTTGGTATTCATAACTGCGAAAGTTGCTCGTCGTCCAACCTACATTTAATCCTTGGTTTTGCATCTCTTGAATGAGCATGTTGATATGTTCTTGAGCTTCCGGATTCACTCCCGGAGCATACTCTTGAGGAAGACCATATTTTTTATTAACGATCAAAATGTCATCAATATAAGTGAGTCCTTCTATAGTTTGGTTAGAAGAGACTTCCCCAAAAGCTTCTTCCTCCTGAGACCCTTCATTGAAGGTTTCAAATTCTTCTGCAATCTTTACAGCCGAAGAATCCATCAATTCGTTTGAAGCAGAAAAGGGGACTTGACTAGTTGGATGGCTACATCCCTCAAAACATAAAGCCGTACAAATGAAAACGATCCATTTTAAAGAAGAAGTGTGCATAAAATACGATAGACCAAATCTTCTTTGGTCACTCCTTTCTATTTCACTACCAAAAGAAATACTATAAAGAAAAGTAAGCTTAAGATCCCACCCGCACTGTTTTTAACCTTAGGAATGTTTATCCCAAGCCTTTTTTGACTTTAAAATAAGTCATTCTAATTTTGTTATACTGAATTTTATACCCAAGGAATTTTAGATGGATCAAAAAATTTCCTCACTAATAAAAAAGAAGTCATTCTTCTTTTGGAGTTACTATGAAAAAATGCCCACAATGCCAACAAGAAAGCTTAGACGAGGCGCATTTTTGTGCAAACTGCGGAGCTTCTCTTGAACCTCCTCTAAAAAAACTTTCTCGACAAGCTAAACGAAAACAAGTGGATACAGAAAAATCGGCTTTACCAACAGAGCTTTCCAATTCATTCCCTCCAGCTCAAGAGAAAGATACCACAAGCGCTACAGATCAAAAAAATGAGTCATTAAAAGCTTCTTCTATTGAGAAATCAAAAGAAGTGAAGGAGAAAAATTCAACCTCTTCTCAAGAGTCAAAGAAAGAAGAGACTTCCTCACAGGATAAAAGCGATCAAGATTCCAAAGAAAAACAAGAAGAGAAAAAAGACAAAGAATCCAAGTGGCATTCTTTACTCTTTCAAAAAAAAGAAGAGGAGAACGAGGAAGAAGAGGATGAGGAAGGCGAAGATAATCCGGAAGATATGCAACGGATGTTGTTTATCGCGGTTTGTTTTTTAGGTTTATTGGTCATCTTTTTAAGTGGATTGTTAATTTATCAAGACTTTTCTTCAACTACTCATGAAGAAAGCGAAGTTGTAGTGCAAAATCAACTTAGTCTCAGTGAAGAAACTCTTGAAACCAATTCGATTCAGAAAGAATCATCTGCTTCCATTCAAAGTGAAACATCTACCAAAACGTTCTCTTTAACCCATGAAGAGGGTCGAGTCTTACCTCGTCGGGCCGGAGAACCACGTGAGGAATCAAGTGGACAAAGTTCAAAAGAGTCAAGCGAAGAGAAAAGCTCCACCCAATCTTCTAAATCTTCCACAACGACTTCGACTTCTAATGCAAGCTATCAAGCTAATTACGTTATGAATGTTCGATCTGGTCCTTCGATTGATGAAGATAGAGTGAATCAAATCGATGAAGGAGATATCGTAGATGTGGATAAAATCCAAAAAAATAGCAATGGTTCTACATGGGGTCGTTTAGAGGGAAGCGAGAACTGGGTTTGTCTTTTTGATACCGATACTGAATACTTCACCGAGATCACTACTCAAAGCGAATCTTCCCCCATTGCCAAAGTAGATCTTGAAGATTTAATTGAGCAGGCGGGAGGATCAGTTTGGAATTTGTTTGATGATGCTATTTTTATTGGGGACTCGCGGGTGTATGGATTCATGAGTTATGGTTTTATTCCCTCTAATCGAGTTTTAGCGGCTGGAGGCTATACCATTCAAAACATCTCAGAATATTTAAGCTCTGTCGCTCTTTTACAACCAAGTGTTATATATTTATCGTTTGGAATTAACGATATGGGCTTAAACATTGGTCAAGACGAAGGCGAAAATGGCTATGCCAAAGTGTATACTCGTCAAATCGAAGCGTTACTCGATCGAGATCCAGGGGCAACCATTGTCGTCAATTCTGTTATCGATGCGACTCCAAGTGCGGTAGCCAATTCTCCACGTTGGAATAAAGTCGCTGAATTTAATCGTCAAATTAAAAAGATGTGTAAAGAAAACGATTGGATTTATGTCGATAACGATCCTCTAGCTCAAGGAGGAAATGCCCCCATTTACAATTCTGATGGCGTACATTTAGTTTCGACTTTTTATGAGCCATGGGCAAAAAATATGTTAAAAGCGCGATATGCCCTATAAAGAAAACCATCCCAATTCCTCTAAGCACAAGGCTTTAGAAGTTGGGATGGTTTTTATTTTTTAGTCCTTAGGCAACGTTTCCCCACGCAAACTTGCGGCAAGGCGACGATAACGAAAAGCACTTTCTGGATCAGAAGGAATAGGATTGGAGGATCCTTTGGCTTTTTGAGAGCGTTTTAAGGAACAATTGTTTTTATCCGCTTGTTGTTCAAAAAATTTAGAAGGAATTTCCACAGAGTCCTTCGTTTTAGATGTAGCCCGATGATAAATCGGTTGTGGTTCTTGGGGATCATGAAAGATCACCGTATCTGCAATAAAGTCTTCTTTCATCTCAGGAACCCGACCTACAGGATGACGGAAAAACTGTTGGGAAATGATACCTTCTTCCAAATCTTCCTCTTCAAAATTTGGTTCCCTGATCTCTTCTTGAAGGAGAGCAACGGTAGCCGGATCTTGAAGCTCTTCTTTTTCCTCAAAGGGTTGTGAGGAATTTAAAATATGGAAGGAAGGACCTACCTGGGTTTCATTTTGTACTTTAAGAGGCTCCAAAGTGGCTTGGTGCATTTTGTAATCTGCGACAAGATTTCCTATAGACTCTTCCGATTCAAGGCTAGGGGATGGATCGTTGGAACCGGATAGGCTTCTTGATGAGGACGAGGAGGCTGGTAAAGCTTCTTCAAGGTTTGAAATCATTTTGGTTTCATCATTTAAATTCTCAATTTCTTTTCTTTCGATTGAAATGTTTAAAGCTTGATGTTTACTTGCCCGCGAAAGAGAAGAAGACTTAGAACTGACCATTGTGGGAACAGGATCAAAAACAAGACGACGAGTTGCATCTAAAGTCTCGTTTCTTTCCTCTTGTATTTCTTGCAAAGTTGAACTAGAAGGCTCTTGAGAAGAAAAAGGAGGAACGGTTTCAAGTGGTTGAGAAGAGACAGGTTCTTGATCTTGTGTGTCTTGAGAAACTTGAGTTACTTTTGGAATCTCTGCTTGTTTTTCGAGCTTCATTTTTTGGGAAGTTGGCTTCTGTATTCGTTTTTCCAAAGAAGTATTTGCTTCCTCTTCCATTGTATCCAAGGCATTTAGAGACTTTTTGAGTTTTGATTGGCAATACCAATGCAGGCCAAGATAGAAGGCCACTTCTAAGCCAAAGAGAACCCCACCAGCAATGCTGATCACTAATTCCGTTTGGCCCAGCACACAAAGCATACAGATAAAGCAAGTAATTAAAAGACTTGCTCCTCCATTTTTTAAAAGAGATCCATAAAGTCTTTGGGCATAGACCCAAGCTTCAGAATCGCTTTTTGCGAGTTTACTCTTAAAGCCTAAGGAATGAGCCAAAGGACTATTTGGATTTTTTTCAATACTCATGCCTAGAGTCATAAAGACACTACAGATGAGTCCATGACAAAATAAAAACAAAAGCCAAGACGTCATAAAATGCGGATTGGACACCCGTGACTTGAGTCATGACAGGAAAATCCGCTCCCTCCTTTCGGTGATGTATCCCTTAGCATGTTCAATTCATGCTAACTTCCTAGAAGATCCACTCACATAATATCTAACGTTTTCAAAGAGAAATATGGCTCTTCTTCCCTTTATAAAGCACGTTTGATTTTCGAATTCCACTTTATCTCAAAGCCGAAATCCTTTTATTTCGAAGAAGGCTTGATTTCTTTTTCTCTTTTCACTTTTAGAAATAGTCAATTTAGGAATCTGA
>CAZTNF010000041.1:0-14258 GCA_964615295.1 uncultured Erysipelotrichaceae bacterium
CGAACAAGTGTTTAAAAAATCCAAAGAAGAAATCAAAGAGATTGCTTTGGAGGGAGCACGTTTGGTGAAGCAACTCTCTCAAGAATATGATGGTAACTTCTTATTTGAATACTCTCCCGAATCCTTTACGGGTACAGAACCAGACTATGCCCTAGAAGTGTGTAATGCAGTCATCGATGTAATGGAGCCAACTCCAGATCGTCCTATGATCATAAACTTGCCTGTAACTGTAGAAATGTCTTTGCCTCATATATATGCCAACCAAATTGAATACTGTTCCGATCGTTTGCATCGCCGCGATAGCGTCATTTTGTCTACTCATCCTCATAATGATCGAGGAACAGGTGTGGCCGATACCGAATTGGCTTTATTAGCTGGGGCCCAACGCGTGGAATGTTGCTTATTTGGAAATGGTGAACGTACAGGAAATGTAGATGCAGTCACCTTAGCCATGAATTTATATGTTTTAGGAATTGATCCTCAATTGGATTTTTCCGAGATGCCAGAAATCGTAGAAATTTACGAGCGCTTAACTAGGATGCATGTTCATGAACGCCAACCTTATGCAGGAGCTTTGGTGTTTGCCGCTTTCTCTGGAAGCCACCAAGATGCCATCGCCAAGGGAATGAAGTGCAAAGAACAAGATCCCCTTGGTCGTTGGACGGTTCCTTATTTACCCATTGATCCGCATGATCTCTCACGGACCTATGATGCCGATGTGATTCGCGTCAATTCGCAATCAGGTAAAGGCGGTATTGGGTACATTTTAGAAACACGCTTCGGATATAACTTACCCCCTAAAATGCGCGAGCATTTTGGCTACACAGTGAAAGATGTTTCCGATCGTCATCATGCAGAATTAAAACCAGAAGAAATTTATGAGATTTTCCAAAAAGCCTATCTCAATAAAATAAGCCCGATTATCGAAATTAAAGAAGCCCATTTCATTCAAGGCCGTACTTTGAAAGCCGTTGTCACTGCGGTAGTGGATGGAGAAGAATATGAATGGTATGGCAGTGGAAATGGCCGCTTGAATGCAGTAAACAACGCACTGAAAAAAGGCCTTGGTTTAGATTACACGCTTGAAACCTATACGGATCATACTCTTGGGAAAAGTTCCGATGCGCAGGCAGCAAGTTATATCGGTCTGCGTTGGCCAGATGGACAGATCAGTTGGGGAGCAGGAACGGATTCCGATATTTTGTTCTCTGGTATTTTAGCGTTGGCTTCCGCTATCAATACCCGCTTTGAAAGAACAGGCCAAAAATTAGTAAAGGAGTAATAAATTATGTCCATGACAATGACTCAAAAAATCTTAGCAGCTCATGCCAACTTGGATAGTGTAGAGCCAGGACAATTGATTTTAGCGAACTTAGATGGCGTCCTGGGCAATGACATCACCACTCCAGTCGCTATCGCCGAGTTTGAAAAAGCTGGCTTTGATCACGTATACGATCCTGAAAAAATTAATGTCGTTTTAGATCACTTTGTCCCCAATAAAGACATTAAAGCCGCCAAACAGTCTGCGACTTGCCGTTCATTTTGTCACCAACACAACATCTCCCATTTTTACGATGTAGGCAAAATGGGCATTGAGCACGCCTTATTGCCCGAACAGGGCCGTATTACGGCAGGAGATTGCTTGATCGGGGCCGATTCTCACACTTGCACCTATGGAGCTCTTGGTGCGTTTTCGACGGGGGTTGGCTCTACTGATATGGCGGCTGGAATGGCAACTGGAAAAGCTTGGTTTAAAGTGCCTTCCGCGATCAAAGTGGAATTGGTAGGAAAACTGTCTCCTTATGTAACCGGAAAAGACGTCATCTTAGGATTAATTGGCCAGATTGGCGTGGATGGAGCGCTTTATAAATCGCTCGAATTTACAGGAGAAGGAGTTCATTCTCTTTCAATGGACGATCGCCTTTGTATTTGCAACATGGCCATTGAAGCGGGAGCGAAAAATGGAATTTTTCCTGTAGATGAGAAGACTCTGGCTTTTTTAGCCGATCATGGAGCCCAAGAGCCAACGATTTACGAAGCGGATCCTGATGCTCAATACGATGAAGTCATCGTAATGGACTTATCGAAATTGGAACCAGTTGTTTCTTGGCCCCACTTGCCAGAAAATACCCATTTGGCGAAAGATTCTAATGAAATTAAAATTGATCAAGTGGTCATCGGAAGTTGCACAAATGGTCGTATGGAAGATATGGAGGCTGCTTTTGAAGTGTTGAATGGCCAACAAGTGAAAGATGGTGTACGGTGTATCATCATTCCCGCCACGATGGATATTTATAAAGAATGCATCGCGAATGGCTACTTGATGGCTTTTGTTCAAGCGGGAGCCGTTGTATCTACGCCGACTTGCGGTCCTTGCTTAGGAGGATATATGGGAATATTGGCTCCAAATGAACGTTGCATTTCCACAACAAACCGCAATTTCGTAGGTCGTATGGGGGATGTCACCTCAGAAGTATATTTGGCCAGTCCTTATACCGCAGCTTATAGTGCTTTAAAAGGCTACATTGCAGATCCTCGTGAACTAGAAGGAGAAACCACTCATGAATGAAGCTCACGGAAAAACCTTTGTGTACGGAGATAACGTCGATACGGATGTTATTATTCCAGCCCGTTATCTCAACACCCCTGATGCTAAAGCTCTTGCGGCCCATTGTATGGAAGATATTGATGCGGATTTTACCAAAAATGTAGCCAAGGGAGATTTGATTTGTGCTGGTTGGAACTTTGGATGCGGCTCAAGTCGTGAACACGCTCCTCTTGCTATTAAAACTGCAGGAATCGATTGCGTGATCGCTAAATCTTTTGCGCGTATTTTTTATCGCAATGCCATCAACATCGGATTGCCAATTATGGAATGCGAAGCGGCTGCTGAAGAAATTCAACCAGGAGATGAGGTAATCGTAAATTTTGATGAGGGGATCATTGAAGATGTGACTCTTGGCAAACAATGGAAGGCGCAACCTTTCCCACCCTTCATTCAAGAAATCATCGCTAGTGGAGGATGGATGAACTATTTACGAAATCAACAAAACAACGAGGAAGCTTATAAATAATTTGCAAGCCGCCCTGTGTGGCGGCTTCTTTTTCTTAAAATCAAGACCAAAAAGACCTAAGGAGAAAAAATAATGAAGAAAACTATTGGTGTGATTCGTGGCGATTGTTCCTCGCGAGAGATCGTTGAACAAACCCTTCGAGTTTTGGACTTAGTGGCCCAACAATTTGGCCATGAATGGAATTATGTTCCTATCTCTATGGGTGGAGATGCGATTGATCAATTTGGCGAACCTCTTCCTCAATCTGAACTCGATAAATGCCTAGCTAGCGATGCCGTTCTTTTGGGAGCTGTTGGAGGTCCAAAGTGGGAAGGATTGCCAGGCCCTAAACGGCCAGAAAAGGGACTTTTGGCTTTGCGTAAAGGGATGGGGCTGTTTTCCAATTTACGTCCTGCTAAGATTTGGCCCCAACTTGCTGATGCTTCTCCTTTAAAAAAGGAAATCACAGATCGTGGAATTGATTTTGTGATTGTACGCGAACTCACTGGCGGTGTTTATTTTGGAAACCACGAAACCAGTGAAGAAGATGGAATACGTAAGGCCATTGACTACATGCCTTATGATGAAAATGAAATTCGTCGTATTGGAAAAGTCGGCTTTGAAACCGCCATGAAGCGCAATAAGAAATTGACTTTGGTAGATAAGGCCAACGTTTTGGATACTTCTCGTTTGTGGCGAAGTGTGCTTTATGATTTAGCCAAAGAGTATCCTGAAGTGAAATTCGATGTGATGTTTGTGGACAATGCAGCCATGCAAATTTGCAAAAATCCAGCCCAATTTGATGTCATTGTAACGGAAAATATGTTTGGAGATATTTTGTCTGATGAGGCTAGTGAAATTACTGGCTCCATTGGAATGATTCCTTCTTCTTCCCTAGGAGAGGGAACAAGAGGCTTATACGAACCGATTCATGGCTCAGCTCCCGATATCGCTGGTCAAAATATCGTCAATCCGCTTGCTTGCATCTTGTCGGCTGCCATGATGCTTCGCTATTCTTTTAATATGGAAGAAGAAGCACAGTGCATTGAGAATGCCGTGGAAGCGACTCTTAATGATGATTTACGTACAGCCGATATGATGAGCGAAGGTAAGATTTGTTGTGGAACTAAAGAAATTACCGATGCAGTTTTAGAACACATCAAGTCTGTTCAAAACTAATCCCTCTGAAATTTTTATCTTGTTGAACCATATTAAAAGAGCAAAAAAAACCTTTCTCTATCGGGTTCTTACGCATGTGAGAACCGATTGGAAGAAAGGCTTTTCTTTTTGAACTTTTTAGAGTAGATGGGCGCGCAACTCTTCACCAGAAAGAGGAGATAAGTAGCTTGCAGGAATATCGAAAATAGTCTTAGCTCCCATCAATCCTTCCTCATTCATACGAGCTACCGCGCGAGCTACAGCGGTAAGAACCGAAGCGGTAAACTCAGGATTGGAGTCAAGCATTAATGAGTACTCAATTAGGTGATGTTTATCTCCTGTATTTCCGCTACGAAGAACAAACCCTCCATGAGGCAATTCTTTATGGTTGGCATCGAGTTCCTCTTGGCTGATGAAGGTCACGGTCGTATCGTAGTCACTAAAATAGTTTGGCATGGTTTTAATGGCTTCTTCAATAACAGCTTTATCGGCTCCTTCTGCAGCCACTACATAACATTCTCGTCTATGTTTTTCACGCGTACTGAGTTTAGGACGGCTTCCACTGCGCGCGGCTTCAATAGCTTCAGGAACAGGAACGGTGTATTGTCTTGCATCCACAACTCCATCAATGCGACGAATCGCATCTGAATGGCCTTGAGACACTCCACGCCCCCAGAATGTATAGTTTTCTCCATCGGGTAAAACCGATTCAGAAATCAAACGGTTTAAAGAGAATAGACCTGGATCCCAGCCGATAGAAATAGCAGCAGTTTTTCCAGCTCCCCTTGCCGCGTTGTCTACCTTTTCAAAATGTTCCGGAATACGTGCATGGGTATCAAAGGAATCCACTACGTTAAATAAAGCAGCTAAGGCAGGCGTTTGTTCTGGTAAATCTGAGGCACTCCCTCCACAAAGAATCATCACATCAATATCGTCTTTAAATTGTTCAACTTCGTTTAATGAATAGACAGGACAGCCACTCACAGGATGTACTGAATCTGGATCGCGACGAGTAAAGATTCCGATTAATTCCATATCCGGAGCAGCTAAAACGGCGTTTTCTGCTCCCTTACCTAGGTTTCCATACCCAGCCATTCCAACATTGGTCATATTGAATATCCTTTCTCTTGTTTTCGCCAAACAGGATACCGCAAAATTAGCCATTTCCCTTTTTCCTTTTACGCTTTGTAGCAATTTTCAAAGATGATGTGTGTTTTTTGGGGGAAATTCTAAACTTTAATTAAAAAAAAACATAAAAAAACATATAGGAGAATCACTTGAAAAAAAGGATAGGAGAAGAAGAGAACTTTAAGAAGTTTGTTTCCTTTGATCACATCCTGTAAAATAGACTCATGAAAAAAGGACAATTCTATTACAATCAAGATTCGGATTGGTTTTATAAGCTCTATGCTCGGGAAAACCAACTCGATTATTTACAACTTTGTATCCTTGATTTGTTACGTGAGGCCGGTGGGGCTATGACATGGATGGCTATTTTAAACACGCTTCCCTATCCAGCTGTGTCCCTTCGCGATACTGCTCGAGAACTTGAGTGGGACAGTTTAGTTGAGCTAACGCCCGATGGACTGACTTTAACAGAATTTGCGGAATTTTCAGTGTATGAAATTCTGGATGATCTGCATTGTAAAATGGAAGCGACTCTTCTTACCGAGGAGGTTACTCCGAATCTAGCCGCCTAATGGAAATGGTTTTAAACTATATCTAAGTCTATTAAAACGCTCTTGTTTCAAACAAGAGCGTTTTCTTTATGAAAGCTTCCTATTTCGATTACAAAAAGAATATTTTCCCATTTAGGTCGTAAAAAATAGAGGGATTCTACTCTATCAAAAGTCTAAATAGGACAATTAAATCTTCCCTCATTCTTTTTCCCAAAGACGAGGATGACATTTCTGTCCTAGTTTCAAATTTTAGCTAATAAAACTTTCGATGAAGTTTACTCATTGACTGTTGATATCATCACCACATCCATCAATCTTTTCCAAAGAATTCAAAATATTTCCGAATCTTTGGTTTGTTCTCTTTAGAAGATTTAGAAATGAGGATGAATTAATCGCTATGATTAGAGCGGACTTTGATAACTTTAGCGAAAAGTTTTTTAACGCTCGAATCGAATAATTGGTCATTTTAACCTAAAACAAAGAATAGAAGGCTGAGTTTTGAAGAATCGATTTCTCTAAACTTCTTAAAAAAACGCTTAAAGAAGAAATTGATAGCCTGAAGAAAGAAAAAAATAGCTCTAGACCTTGTTGGGGCGAAGAGGAAGAAGAGATTCCAGCTCCTTTCTCACTAGAAATCCTGAACTTGGATTCTGATAAGGTTCTCGTTATAGTTTCGATTAATGACCCAGTCATCAACAGCTTCATTCCACAAATAGTAGAAATCTTCGATTGGGCTTTTAAAGCCAAAAAGGAGAACTTGATCTTTCTACTTTACTCACTCAACTATAAAAAATAAGTTTTAAAGAAAAGTTTCTTTTAGAAGATAGTCTTGTTATTGGGTTTATGGCCAAAAAAGGGGATAGGCTTTGCGAAAGGCAAAAGCAGACTATAAAAATATAAGTTTAGCTGAAGACATATTCTTGGAAATGAAAAGTTTGAAATAGAGAGAGTAAAAATTTGAAGAAAGAGTGATCTAAAAAAGAATTAAGTGATCGCAAGGAGAACCTATGGAACACACCTTATATATTGCCCAAAAGCTTTGGTCTTTCTGGGGACGTTATGAAGTAAAAAACGAAAGGGATCAAGTTGTTTTTTATGTTCAAGGTCAAAAATCCCTTTTACGCAAACAAATCATCTACGATGCTCACAATCAAGAAATTGGCCGATTTGAGCAAACTTGGTCTATTCCCAATAAATTTTTGATCTTTGAACTTGGAAAAACTGAGGATAAAATTGAGCAGAAATGGCGTTTTTTTCATCCTGAGCTATTGATGGTCAATAATGGCTGGCGGGTTCAAGGAAAAGGAATCGGGTTGAGTTTTAATGTAACGGATTCAAAGGGAAATTTTGTGGCTACAATTAATAAGGAGATTTGGCATATGAGCGATTATTTTGTCGTCCATTACTCTCACTATGAAGATGGTTTGTCATTACTCTTTATTACTTTAGCCCTTGATACTCTTTTAGATGGCTCCAAAAATTAATCTCTTTTCTTCTTTTTTTCTTTGAAAATTTTAAGGGAAAAGGATAAGAGTTTTAAAGAAAACCTAGGAGAAGTCTTAAAGTTGTCTGTCTTTTTTTTAGGCCTTATAGCCTTTTTTTTGGCCCTTCGATACACTAAATCTAAATTTCGAATATTCGATGTTTTGGAAAGGAGGCCCAGCGGATGCCAAGTTATGCTTTTACGATTTTTTGGCTTATTTTTGCTTTACTTATGCTAATTATTGAAATTGGGACTGTCTCTTTAGTATCCATTTGGTTTTGTGCCGGAGCGCTTGTAGCAGCCATTTTATCCTTTTTCCAAGTTGGCTTTATATTTCAGATCATCGCCTTTTTTGTGGTGTCGATCTTGCTCTTTTTGCTTTTTAAACAAAAACTTCAAGAGTATTTTCGATTTCGCCATGATTTATCTGGATCGGGCTCAATGCGGGTCCTAGGAAAAAATGCTAAAGTTCTCCAGCCCATTGGACCAGGAATGCAAGGACGGGTATTTATTGATGGCCTAGATTGGAAAGCGACCTCTCCCGTAGCTTTGGTTACGGGTCAAATTGTAAAGGTAGTTGGCATTCATGGAGTCACTTTGGAAGTTCAACCGCTTGAAAATCAAGTGTATCAAGAACCAAACAGTCCAACCTATCCCTCTATTCATCCTTAAAGCGAAGTCCTTTCCAAATAGATTTTTTAGGATAGACAAAAAAGACCATTTAAAGTCTTTTAGGAGAATTATTATGAATCTCTCTTTTATCTTCATGATTGTGGGTATTGTTTTAGCCGTACTCGTTCTCATCGGTTTACTTCAAAGCATTGTATACATCGTTCCCCAAGCCCATGCTTACGTCATTCAACGCCTGGGTGCGTATTTGGAAACGAGCGATGTTGGCTTGCACTTTAAAATTCCTTTTGTAGATCGCATTGCCAATCGTGTGGATTTAAAAGAACAAGTAGCTGATTTCCCTCCTCAGGCTGTTATCACTAAAGATAATGTTACGATGCATATTGATACAGTCATTTATTATCAAATTACTGATCCAAAACTCTACACCTATGGAGTAGAACAGCCTTTAAATGCCATTGAAAACTTAACTGCCACAACCTTACGAAATGTCATTGGAGAAATGGATCTTGACCGCACTCTTACTAGCCGCGATGATATCAATACCAAAATGCGGGCGACACTTGATGAAGCCACTGATCCTTGGGGAATTAAGATTAACCGTGTTGAGCTGAAAAATATCATGCCCCCTAAATCGATTCAAGAAGCGATGGAACGCCAAATGAAGGCAGAACGGGAGCGTCGTGAAAAGATTTTGCGAGCCGAAGGTGAAAAAGAATCAACGGTTCTAGTAGCTCAAGGCCGACAAGAAGCCGCAATTTTAGAGGCTCAAGCTAAACGCGAAACTATGATTCAAGAAGCTCTCGGTAAAGCCGAAGCCATTAAATCCGTACAAAAAGCGACTGCAGAAGGACTTCATTATTTGGCAGAAGCGGGGCTTACCGATGAAGTATTGCGTCTCAAAGCCATCGAAGCTTTTGAACGAGCAGCGGATGGAAAAGCCACAAAAATCATCATCCCCTCTGAAATTCAAGGCGCAGCGGGATTGGCTCAGGGCATTGTTTCAACCATATCGAAAAGCGATTCAACAGAAAATTAAATCTTTTTAGGAGCTAGGTGAGCATTCACTGGGCTCCTTTTTTCGTCCAAATATAAAAAAGGATTGAACGAAAAGAGATCGTTACAATCCTTAGGAAAAGAGAAGAAAATTATCGTTTCAGTTGTTGATCCAAGTATTCAAACGTTTCGTGAACACTCGTGCACACTTTGAATAAATCTTTTATTGATTCATGAATAAAACCAGCCTCTTCCATAGAACTCATCGCTTTTAAAAGAGGAGTATAGTATCCATCCAAATTTAAAAGAACAAGAGGAGCCTCCAACTGCTTGAGCTGTTTTAAGGTAAGAATTTCATAAAACTCTTCTAAGGTTCCAATTCCTCCAGGTGAAGCGATAAAACCATCGGAAAGAGATTCCATAAAGGCTTTCCGTTCCCGCATGGTACGAGTATAGATGGTTTCTTCACCTTCTCCATAAAGAGCTTCCATTTCGCGAAAGAAGTACGGGGCAATTCCCATGGTTTGACCACCAAATTCAATCGCACCACGAATTGCAGCACCCATCATCCCTGTATTGCCTCCGCCATTAATTAAGCGCCATCCACGGCGAGCGATGGCTTCACCAATTTGGTGGCCGGCTTGTAAAAAGATGCTGGCGACATCTTCTGAAGCGCCTCCATAAACGCAAATTCCGATTTGACGCATAGTCGTCTTCCATCCTTTCTCTTCAGGTTATTTGCTTTTATTTTACACTGGTTCACAAAACATCGAAACATGTTCTCCGTTCTGTACTTCTATTTGATCACCTCTAAAAGCTTGATACAGCCGAGACCCAGTAGCAGGTCTAATCCGCTTCCAAAGGCTGTTGGCTTGGGATAGCTGATGTCCGAATAGGCCTTAGCTGATCTAGAACTACAGACCTAACAGATGCATTCAGTAGTTTCAGCGCTCCAGCCTCTTTTCGTACAGTGTTAAGACATCCTCTAGGGAGAAGCGAGGGCTTTCCTTTTAAAGAAATAATAGCTTTTCCACATTTGATGTTCTTTTGAGCTTAAGCCTCAATCAAAGAAATTTTTTCCTCTTCTTGGCTCTTCTTGGATTCAGAATGTGGAAAAGATTCTAGGGTTTGATTCCCAATATATTGATGAAGCGTTTGCATCTTTACATCACATTCATAGAGCAATGTGGCACACTCCAAAAGTTCTTGGTTTACATATTGCGAATCGGGTAAGTCTTTTTTATAGCGCATTTGATGTTCAATCGCTGCCCAAGAATCCATCCCCGCTGTACGAATTTGAATTTCACATTGAATGGGATGTCCAGACACATCGCATTCTCCAATAACATGAAGAGAACGATATCCAGAGGGTTTTGGGTTTTTAATGTAATCCTTAATTTGAAGAAGTTTAAATCCTTCTAAAGTAGCCAGCTTATCAACGACAGCGTCAATATCGTTGAGATAGGAACAAATGATCCGAACTCCTACAATATCATGAAGGTTGTGCGCGGCTGAAGTAGGGGAATCTTCAAAACCATACCGAATAAGTTTAGAGCGAATGCTTTCAAGAGTTTTAAGACGAGAAGACAAAGAGCGAATTAGAGTATGTCGCCGACCAGTTTCTATTGAGTGTTTTAAGGAAAAAACAGAATTTAATAAATAGTTTTGGGTCTTCGAACAAGCATAAAGAAGTTCTTTCCAGTCTTGGGGCTTCCAAGTAGACGAATCATTCATTTCTTGAGAATAGCACAAGCTATTCTTTCCTCCTTTCTTTGTTCTCACTAGTACTTTATCTTAGGAAAGGTCTTTTATAGAAAAATGGTCGATTGATCAAAAATTATGGGAAATAAAACCTCTAAAGGAAGATTCACTACATCTATTTATTTTTCATGGTTCGAAAAAAACTTTTACAGTTTGAACCACTATTTAGGAGAGATTTATGTCTCTTAGGAGGATATTAAAAATAAAAAATAGAATAAAGGTTTTACCAACCGATCTATGTATCAAGAAAGAGAGAAGAAAATATGAGATTAATTATCAATGGAGATGATTTTGGGATTACACATGGCTGCAATTTAGCGCTTATCGATTGTTATAAAAAGGGAACCATGACTTCTACCTCTATGATGACCAATATGCCATTTGCCTTTGAAGCTGCTTGCTTGGCGAAAGAAAATCCAGGGCTTTCGGTTGGACTTCACTTTTGTTTAACAGCTGGAAAACCTCTTACAAATGTTCCAAGCCTTATGAAAAGTGATGGGACGTTTGATAAAGAGATTTTATTTTCTCCAGGAAAAGCTTCTATAGAGGAAATGCGTCAAGAGATGCAAGCCCAATACGATGAATTTATCCGTTTAATGGGGAAAAAACCCGATCATTTAAATTCTCATCATGGAATTGAACAAATTCTAGGAGGAGAAGATCTACTTGTAGAGTTTTCCAATCGCTATTCCATTCCAATTCGTTCTTTTGTTAATAGAGATGAATTCTTCATTTATCCTGTTCCCTTTGAGGTGGCTCAAAGTCACTTAATATCTTGGAAAGATACCTTACCTTCTACTTCTATTGAGACCATTTCCACTCTATTTTCTAAAGAAGACATTCAAAGCGACCGAACTTATGAACTTGCAGCCCATCCAGGCTACATCGACTACGATTTAATCCATCTATCCTCTTTAACTACTGGTAGAGCCTATGATGCTTATTTGTTTATGAATCCTCAGTTTAAAGAGTGGATTTCTCAAAATAATATCGAACTCATCACATATCGAGATTTAAAGTGAATAAAGATTAAGGTCCCCTACAATGAAAGAAGAAAATATCTAAAAAAGCTTAAAAAATAAGAAAGTAAGCCTTAAATTTAGAAGATAGAAAAAAGAATGAAAATTATAATCTCATTCTAAGTTTTTTATTAAGAAAGAAGGAGAATTTTATGGAAGTCTTAATCGTAAATGGCAGTCCCCATCCTAATGGCAATACGGCGATTGGATTGCGAGAAGCTCAAAAAGTTCTTGAAAAGAAAGGAATTACGACCCAATGGTTACAGCTTGGAAACAAAGATGTTCGAGGCTGCATTGCTTGCAATTACTGTAAAAAGCATGGGAAATGTGTATTCAACGATGTGGTTAATGAAACGGCTGCTCTATTTGAAAAAGCTGATGCATTATTAGTCGGGTCGCCTGTTTATTACGCTCAACCCAATGCTACTCTTACGGCCTATCTCACAAGACTTTTCTACTCCACCCCATTTTCAAAGCGAATGAAAGTGGGAGCAGCCGTAGTTTCGTGTCGTCGAGGTGGAGCCTCGGCTTCTTTTGACCAGCTCAATAAATTTTTTACTATAAATCAGATGCCAGTGGTATCAAGCCAATATTGGAATTCATTGCATGGTTTAATCCCTGGAGAAGTAACCCAAGATGAAGAAGGCCTTCAAACTATGCGTACACTCGGAAAAAATATGGCTTTTTTAATGGAGGCCATTCAAGCACAAAAAGAAGCGACTGGACTTCCCGAAACGGAAGAATCTATTTCTACTAACTTTATTCGGTAAATTTTTAAGAGAATAAGCCCAAAGGGATAAACAAAGAAATCGTCTTGCATTACCTCTAAGTTTTGAGAAGGGGCGTTTTACAATAAATGAGGAAAGGAGGAAAACGAGACATTTTAAGTTAAAATCTATCCTTTTAATTAAAAGTATGGACATAAAAACGGAAAGGATTTTTCTTAATTTTCTTGTCAAATTTCCTCATGGCAAAAATGTTTAAAACTAAACCCTACTACTCTGCTCGTCCTTGGGGATATGAGCTTTGGACTCTTTCCACACATTCGCATGGTCAATCGTTAGTGTTACCAGAAGAAGAACCATTAAAGAAATACTTAGGCCACTCCTTACCCATCTTAATTAAAATCATCAAAGCGGATGAGCCGCTCTCTGTTCAGGTTCATCCTGGAGATCCTTATGCTCAGAAATATGAAGACGATAATGGAAAAACAGAATGTTGGTACATTCTCGATGCTGAACCTGGAGCTCAGTTGATTGCAGGACTTAAAAGAGGCCTCAATCACAATAAATTAGCTGAGATTATCGAAAATGATCAACTTGAAACCGTATTAAAAACGATTCCCGTCCAAGCTGGCGATATGATTTACATTCCTCATGGGACGGTTCATGCCATTATGGGTGGCTTGAAACTTTTTGAAGTCCAACAATCTTCGGACTCTACCTATCGCATTTATGATTGGGGGCGGGAAAGAGAGATGCATATTCGTAAAGCTTTGGATGTGATCGACTATTCTGGCCAAAATGGATCTGGAAAAATTGAAAATTTCACTAAATTGGAAACACCATTTTTCCGTGTAGAAAAAATCGAACTTCATCAAGGACAACAAACCTTTACTGTAGAAGAAAATTTCCAAACTCTAAATACATGTCATGGTCGAGGAACCGTAAATACTGAAGATCAAACTCTCAGTTTGGTTCCAGATCAAACGATTTATATCCCAAAAGGAACTACATATACAATTCAAGGAACAGTTGAATTATTAAGAACTTGGTAAACTTTTTAATCCCTAGATTGTTAAAGTCAAACTAGGGATTTTTGTTTGAAATATTTTTTTACCACGATTGGTTTCAGAATCTTTCTTTATAAGATTTTCGTTTTCTTAGACATCAAGATTCATTTTTTGAAGCCTTATAGAGATCTTTTCGCCGCCATTTCCATATAGAGGAGCGACTTCGAATGCAATTTACTCAATTCGCATTGACTGTTATGATCGCAATCCGCGGAGGATCAATAATCATGGAATAACCATAGCTTTCAAAGGAACCATAACGAGCTTGAGCCAGATTGATTACTACCACAAATACTTAGTTTTCCAAAGCACGAGTTTGAAACAATGGTTTCCATTAAAGAGGAGCGATTTTCCTATTGAAACTTGAGGGCTCAATTAAAAAATTAGCTTCTTTACATACTAAGCGTGTAGCTTCAAGAAAACGATTGTCATAACAAATCAAAATCCCCATCTTTTTCCAAGGAGTAGAAATTTGGCTTAACACCTTTCCAGGAGTGAAAACCTCAGATTCATAAAAATTGTGGTGAGGAGCTGTGCTTTCCTTTCCCCAGATGGGGCCTACCCTGTAGTAGTAATACGAGATTGAAAACAGCATCGGCTCAAAAAGCGGATGGAAAGAGAAAGCATCACTAGGGCAGCGGATAGACCGAGCCTGTCATGAGCATCTAAACCAAGTAGAAGTCTTCA
>CAZTNF010000042.1:0-14161 GCA_964615295.1 uncultured Erysipelotrichaceae bacterium
TATGATTAAGGAAGGATTCTCTTGTCTTTATTTTTGGTATTCCTTAAGCCTTTCTAGGCTCTAGAAGGAGAGCGAGAGTTTAAAGTATGTGTCCAAAACCTTTTCCAAAGGCTTTGGAGGGAAAAGAGTCAGATTTTATCTACCCAAGTCCACTCTTAGAGAGATTATTCCTAATAAAAACCAAAACGCCAAATTTTAAGGTGTTTAAAAGATTAGAAGAGATTAGAAAGGAGAATTCAAAACCAACGGAACTTTCCGTGTTTTGATCTAGCCATACTTATGAGAGGTGTTTTTAATCCTGTTACTCACATTCGCCGCCAAGTCTTCGCGGCTATTGCCAAAATGGCTTATGACGACAATGTGAATTATAAAGAACGTTTAGAAGCCATTCCTTATGAAATCGTTCCTGGTAAACAGGCGCGCTATCGCGACTCCGTCTTTTTGGAACGGGCCATTGTAGGCGAACGCTTGCGCTTGGGTATGGGGCTTCCCGTGCGCGATATTACTCAAGCAGCAGCCATTAGTGATGGGGTCGAAGAAAGCATTATCGCTGAAAAATTTTACGATCAACCTTTAATCAATATTGTGTCTTTTGCTTGCCATGCTTGCCCTGAAAAGAAAGTCATGGTCACTAATGCTTGCCAAGGATGTCTTTCTCACCAATGCGTAGAAGTCTGTCCCAAACAAGCTGTCCACATTGTGGATGGTCGCTCCGAAATCGATCAGGACAAATGCATCAAATGCGGTAAGTGCATCGAAGCCTGTCCATATCATGCGATCATCAAGATTGAGCGTCCTTGTGCCGCAAGCTGCGGGATGAACGCCATTTCTTCCGATGAAGATGGCAAAGCTAAAATTGATTACGATCGTTGTGTTTCCTGTGGTCAGTGCTTAGTCAATTGCCCTTTTGGCGCCATTGTGGACAAAGGGCAGATTTTTCAAACGATACACTCTATTCGCCAAGGCGATGAAGTGTATGCCGCAGTGGCTCCCGCTTTTGTCGGTCAATTTGGTGCTGGTGTGACCCCTGAAAAGGTGGCAGGAGCGCTCAAAGAACTCGGCTTTACGGATGTGGTAGAAGTCGCTGTAGGAGCTGATCTTTGCACTATTGAAGAAGCTGAAGATTTCTTGAATAAAGTTCCCGAAAAACAACCCTTCATGGCCACATCTTGTTGTCCGGCTTGGTCGGTGATGGCCAAAAAGGAATTCCCTCAATTCAAAGATTACATTTCCATGGCTTTAACACCGATGGTTTTAACTGCCCGTTTAATTAAAAAAGAGCATCCCAACGCAAAAGTGTGCTTTATTGGCCCTTGTGCGGCCAAAAAACTCGAAGCGAGTCGTCGCTCTGTGCGTTCGGATGTCGACTTCGTGTTAACCTTTGAAGAAGTTATGGGCATGTTTGAAGGCAAAGGCATCAACTTACCTCAAGCCGTAGCGGATGAAAGTGCCTTTAAAGAAGGAACCTCCGCTGGTCGTGAATTTGCCGTATCGGGTGGAGTGGCCAAAGCCGTAAAGACCTTGATTCAAAAAAATCATCCCGAACGTGAAGTGAAAGTGCAAGCGGCGGAAGGCTTAAAAAACTGCCGTACGATGTTGATGATGGCCAAGGCTGGTCGTCTCAATGGCTATTTGTTAGAAGGAATGGCCTGTCCTGGTGGATGTGTAGCTGGGGCGGGAACGTTAGCTCCCATTTCTAAAGCTTCAGCGCAAGTGAAAAAATATGCCAACGAGGACATGTTAAAACTTGCCGATGAATCCGCCTATTCCGATGAAGTGCATACCATTTCCCATATGTACGATGCCCCAGCCGATTCAGAATAATGTCGATTGCATTAACAACCTAATTCAGATACAATACTCATGCTTGCTTCCCCTCAGGATTGAGATTCTTCTTGATCTTGAGGTTTTTTTGTGATTTTCCCTTTGGGGATTGGATTTCTTTTTTGGCTTCTTATCCTTCAAAAGAAATGATTTGTCTTGAAAGCAGATTCAAGGGAAGGTTTGGTTTTGGTTTCCTTTTCCCATATAATGCTTTTTGACGTAGGATCTCAAGAGGCCTTTGTGGTCAAGAAATAAGAGGCTATTTTCCTAATCTTGGGCATCCTTTGTTTTAGGTTTGGAGGTGTATCGACTGATGCATACGCTGCGGGAGTTTTACAAATATCGTGAACTTCTCAAAACGAACGTCCGCAAGGACATCCGCGGCCGCTACAAAGGCACTTTTCTAGGCATGCTTTGGACCTTCATCAACCCTTTGTTGCAGGTATTTGTGTATTACTTAGTCTTTCCTTATTTAATGCGCGATGCCATGCCTAATTTCGTGGTGTATTTGATCACTGCCATGTTTCCATGGAACTTCTTCATGTCGAGTGTAGTCGGTGCCACAGGATGCATCAAAGGCAATGCGGGGGTCGTCAAGAAGGTGTATTTCCCTCGAAAAATTCTAGTGTTGTCCCAAGTAATCTCCAACATGATCAATTTCTTTTACTCGGTGCCCATCATCTTGTTATTTGTAGTCATCTTTGGAATTCCTTTAACTTGGCATTTGGTGTGGTTGCCTGTGATTGCGATTGTGGAAGGCTGCTTATGTTATGGACTCGGCTTGATTTTATCGGCTATTAACGTCTATGCCCAAGACGTGGAAAGCTTGGTACAATTTTTCTTAAACTTGCTTTTCTATGCTACCCCCATCATCTACAGCGTGGATATGTTTGGACCGGATACGCCGGTGTATCCCCTCATTCAAAACAATCCCATGACAAAAATTGTCACAGCCTATCGCAACATCTTTATGTATGATTTGGATCCGTATTGGTATGGAATTGGAATTGTTTTTTTGATTTCGATTGTACTGATTGTGATTGGAAACTGGGTATTCAACAAACTAGAAAAAGGCTTTGCCGAAGAACTTTAGTACCAGGGGCTTCCCCTGGTCTTTTTCAAATTGTGAACGATTGGAGAAAAGAGTATGTCGTATTATCGATTTGACGCCGATCGCATTGAGATTTTTACCCATCCCGAAGACAACTCGTCCTATATCTTAATATGGGGGGCCGCTATGGATAGCGAAGCCGAAGACGATATCTTTGAGATGGCGATCAACGATTATCGTATCCCTGTGCGGGTACGGCGTTTGGAAAATCCGTCGCTGGATCCAAGACCTGGAGCTCGTCCAGGCTATGTCCTTCGTGCTGAGATTCCTTCAAATTTAGAAATTGGCCCTGAGCAACTCGAAACGCTCGATCTGGCCTACAACCATAAAGAAGTTAAACGTTTTGAAAAGCCGTTTTTGATGGCTTCCCTTAACTCACGGGGTTTGGTGTGCACTATCGATATGGTGAATGTGCGCAAAAACAAGTTGTTGCTTGGCGGCTGGGTAGTATGTATGGAAGAAGTTCAACTCGAAGTCTTGGATGCAAAAGGTCAAGTGTTGAATACCAATTTGACTTTGAGCAATCGCTTTGATGTTCGTCGCTTTTATTTTGTTCAAAATGAACACCTCTTTGGCTACCATGCCTCCATCAAAAACGCTGATCAAATCGCAATGCCTGTTTCTTTGCGCATCACAGCCCCTAAAACGGGTCACGAATGGATCATTCCCACTGTCCCTGAAGAACCTCCTAGGCCAGAAGTCATAGAAGAGATCGCGTTAGAAGAATCTGAAAGGGATCCAAGCGCGTCTAGTCCTGAGAAACTCGTTCCAGAACCTGTATCGATAGAACAAGAATTAGAGGACAAGGAGGAAAGCAGCGTCGAAAATCCAGCTGCTTTGATAGAGCCCCCTCTTTCTAGCCCCGAGCCGACACCGGCTTCTTTGGCTACTTCAGAGAGCGAAGCCAACTTGACTCCCCCAAGACCTCATCGCACCCCTTTAAGCATTGCTCGTGGAGTAAAGCGACGGGTATCGGCTGTGATTGATGAACAAAAGGAGCGCATTGAAGCCCATAATGAGCGCATTGATAAAGAGCGCATGATTCGCGAAGGAATTCCTTTAAAACCAGAACCCAATCCTCTCTATCCAGGGCCTACTCCTCCTGTTCGTCAGGATTTAGTCCTTCCTAGTCCCGAAGAAGCCCCTGCATCGGCTCAAAATCAAGAAGTGGCACCAAGTGTAGAAGAAATCGAAGAAGACTTCAATGATCAATACAACCGTTGGTTTTTGGAAAATCGCACTAAAGAAGAGGTTTTAGCCAAGCAGCGTCGCTTTCATTTTAAAAAGCATCCCAAAGTCTCCTTGATTGTGGCCGCCTACAATACGCCAATCGATCTCTTGGAAAAGATGATCGATTCTGTGCGCCAACAAACTTATGACAATTGGCAGCTTTGTATTGCGGATGGCAGCACGAATAATGAGGTAGCCGATTATTTAACCGCTCATCCCGATCCCAAGATTTCTTGGACGAGACTTTCGAAAAACCTTGGAATTAGTGGCAACATGAATGCGGCGGCTGAGTTAGCCACAGGAGAGATCATTGCCTTATACGATCACGATGACTTTTTGGAACCTGATGCGCTCTACGAAGTGATCAAGGCCTTTAATGAAAAGGATTACGATGTAGTCTACACCGATGAAGATAAATACGAAGATTCAACAGGACGCTATGTAGGCCCAAACTTTAAACCCGATTTTTCTCCCGCTCTTTTGCAGTCCACCAACTACATTTGTCACTTTCTAGCTATCAAGCGCGAAGCATATGAACGCGCTGGCGGCAAGTTATATCCCGAATTCGATGGAGCTCAAGACTTCGACTTGGTGTTGCGATTAATGGATTCCACCACACCCGATAAAATCAAACATATTCCCAAAATTTTATACCATTGGCGGATGCACGATGGCTCGACGGCTTTGGATGCCGACAATAAAACTTGGGCTTATGATGCTGGTGAACGCGCTTTAGAGGCTTGGATTGCCCGCCATAAAAACCATGGCAAGATCATGAAAACGGAGATTTCAGGGCATTATCACATGCGCTTTGAAGTGCCCGAAAAACCCTTAGTCTCCATCATTATTCCCAATAAAGACCACATTGATGATCTGGAATTTTGCTTACAGTCGCTTGAAAACCATTCGAGCTATGTAAACTACGAAGTGATCATTGTAGAAAATAATTCGGAAAAGAAAACGACCTTCTATAAATATAAAGAGTTGCGCCGCCGCTACCCCAATGTTCGCGTCGTGATGTGGCGCAAACCCTTTAACTACTCTGCTATCAACAACTTTGGAGTGCGTAAAGCCAAAGGCGACTACTTACTCTTTCTCAATAATGATACTGAAGCGCTTGATCCCTATTTAATTGAAGAATTGCTTGGCCAAGCCACACAGCCTAACGTCGGAGCTGTAGGAGCTAAATTGTACTATGAAGATGGTACCTTCCAACACAATGGGATCATCATTGGTCATTCGGGAGTGGCTGGACTTGCCTTGAGTGGTCAAAGTGACATCAACTTAAACTATCGCGTACGCACCGTGCACAATGTGAGTGCAGTAACCGGTGCCTGTATGATGGTTCCCAAAAAAGTTTTTAAAGAAGTGGGCGGCTTTAACGAAAATTTACCTGTCGCTTATAATGATGTGGATTTGTGCTTGCGCATTCGGCAACATGGATATTGGATCGTTCAAAATCCCTTTGCGGTGATGTATCACTATGAATCGCGCAGTAGAGGATATGAAACCACGCCGGAAAAAAAAGCTCGCTTTGAAAACGATGTGCGCAAGATGTATGCGTTGTGGCCCGATGTGTTGAGAACGAATGATCCCTTCTATAATCCAAATCTAGATATTACAAACATCACGTATAAATTACGCCAACCCGAAGAGATCAATCCCTATATTAATCCCGTCTTCTTAGGGGAATCCTATTACACAGCGGGAACCATTCGCCCCTCTCAACCCACTCAAGCTCAACTCGACCATTTAGAAAAAATGATGAAATCCTAGAACCGAAAGGAGGAATTCCTTTGGAGCAATCCGATCACAACAACGCCATCGAAATCCGAAACATGACCAAAACCTTTCGGATTTACAAGGATAAGCCCAAAACATTAAAAGAACGCTTTATTCGCCATAACAATGGAGGAGCCGTTTCGGAAAATGTAGTTCTTGACGATGTATCTCTAGACATCAAACGGGGAGAAACCGTGGCTTTAATTGGAACTAACGGCTCGGGAAAATCCACTCTACTCAAAATCATGACGCAAATCCTCTATCCAAACCAAGGCACTGTGGAAACGTTTGGAAAAGTGACAAGTCTTTTGGAGCTTGGGGCGGGATTTCATCCCGATTTTACGGGGCGAGAAAACATCTACTTCAACGCAGCGGTATTTGGTTTAACACGTGAAGAAATTGATCGCCGTGTAGAGGACATCATTGAATTTTCCGAACTCGGCGATTTTATTGATGAACCCGTCCGCACCTATTCCTCAGGAATGTATATGCGCTTGGCCTTTTCGGTAGCGATTAATGTCGATGCGGACATCCTCTTGATTGATGAAATTTTGGCCGTAGGAGATCAGCACTTCCAAAATAAATGCTATGACAAACTTATCGATCTACGCGATTCTGATACGACCATTGTCATTGTCTCGCATGCTTTAGATATGATTAAAGTTCTTTGTACCCGGGCCGTATGGTTATATAAAGGACGGGTACGCTTGGATGGGGATCCGATTTATGTGATCTCCAAATACATCGAACAATCCGCTCTCGATACAGGGGATGAAATTGAAGAGGACGACGATGAGGATAAAGAACAATCTCCACGAGGAGCCGTTTTTATCGATACTCCCCAATCCTTTGATGTCTTGCCTTTAAATGAGCCCTTGAAGATGGTTGGCTGGGGGGTTTCCAATCGCCCAGATGATGAAGAAGACTTTGAAGTCTTGTTGAATGGTCAACAAATTGAATGCGAACGCGTCCCTCGTCCGGATGTGCATGCAGCGTACAAACGTGAGTTTCCCCAAAAGGAATTGCATATGGAAACCCTCGGTTTTGAAGCGACTATTCCTCCCGAGCATCTGAAAGAAGGCCCCAATAAAATTGAAGTCTTCGTTCGCGATGGAAAAACGGGAAAGATGTTAGATGAAAAGATGATTCGTATTAAGCTCGATAATCACATCGATCAATTGGTACGAGAAGAGAAAGGATAGGTGGAAAGAATGTCAGATCAAACCCGTCAAAATGAACTTGATTTAGGCGAAAACCAAGCTGTCCAAGATCTTCTTGTAGCAGCTCAAAATGAGGTCATCGAGGCTTTGGAAAAAGAATCTTCTCAAGAGCAGAAAGCCGAAATTCAAAGTCTCGTAGACGAAATGGAAGAAGTTGAGGAAGTCTTGGAAGAAGCTCTAAATGAAACAGAGAAGCCTATAGAGGAAGAAAAGCCAAGACTGAGCGTGGTGATTGCAGCTTATAACGGTAGTCCTTTTATTGAAGAACAACTGGATTCCATTTATAACCAAACTCTGGCAGTAGATGAACTTTTAATCCGTGATGATGGATCAAAGGATAATACAGTGGAAGTGGTGCAAGGCTGGATTGAAAAGCATCCCGATTTCAATGCACGCTTGATTGTGGGAGAAAAAAATCTTGGCTATATTGGAAATTTTGCCGAACTCTTAAACCAAGCCAATGGCGATTGGATCTTCTTGTGTGACCAAGATGATCGATGGCATTTAGACAAAGTAGAAAAAATGGTGACCGCCTCCAAAGAGGTTCCGACCGCTAAACTCATTGCCTCTTCCTTTGAGTTTATGAATCAAGAAGGGGAAGTGTATCATTTGCCTTTGAATGAAGGCTGGTCGAACCAAAACCTCATTCCTTGGGCGGTAGAAAATCCAGGGGGCTTAAATAAAGTCACTAAAGAACAGATGTTGCTTCATAACTATTTTCAAGGATGTGCGATGATGATTCGCAAAGAACTTGGAGAGGACTACGACCGTCGCCATGATTTTCATCTGCCTCATGACTGGTTTTTAGCTCTCTTGGCTTCCGTGAGTGATGATTTATGGTATCTCGATTTGCCTCTTTTTGATTACCGCATTCATCATTCCAACACCACGGGTTTACCTCAAGCTAAAAAGGAGACGAAGTGGTTGCGTTTTCGTCGCCACTACAATCGCTATTACCGCACAGCTGTAATTCGCGATATGGAAAACGTCTATTCGACTATTCAGCGCTCCATTCCTGAACTTGATTGTGAAGATATTCGCATTCGGTTGGAATTTTGTAGCGAATATCTTAAGCGTATTGATGGAAAAGATGAAGCCCACTTTCGTGAACTTAAAGATCATCCAGGCTATGCTCTTTGTATCTCCGAACCGGAGTTTGAATTAGCCGCTAAGTTTGTGAAACTCTCTCGATTTATTAAATTTCCCAATAAAAAAATTTAATTTTCGTCTTAAACGAGTAAAGAAGCCAATCAAAAGCGCAAGAACGCTTTTCAGATCGGCTTCTTTTTTTGATGCCATTTGCGCTTTTCGGGTACTATTAAGGAATCAAACAGAAAGGAGTAGAGTTTTCTCTATTTTTTTATTTATGAATCCTTATTCCTATTATGAAGTATGTGCCCTTACTCCCCCTGTAGCGATTGCGGATCCCATTACCAATGCTAAAGCTATTTGCGATCTTTGTCATCGGTTACCTCAAACGGTGCGCTTGGTTGTTACTCCAGAACTCTCGCTTACCGGCTATACGTGTCAAGATTTGTTTTATGAAAGTCTACTTCAAAGAGAAGCGCTCCATGCTCTTGAATACTTGTGTGATCACTTACCGACTCAACAAGCGGTTTTAGTAGGCCTTCCCTTACAAGTAGGCAATCATTTATACAATGTAGCAGCCTTTATTGCGAATCAAGAAGTCAAAGGATTTTATGCCAAAACGTATTTACCCAACTACAATGAATACTACGAACAACGCTGGTTTGCGCCTTCTATTTACTTACCTGATCAAGCTCATATTCATTTTCGGGGTAAAGCCGTGCCAGTGAGTGAAAAGATTTTATTTGAGGACTTTACAACAGGAGCGGTGATCGGAGCTGAAATCTGTGAAGATCTCTGGGTTTCTATACCCGTAAGCTCTCATCATGCGACGGCAGGCGCAAATGTTCTTTGTAATTTATCGGCTTCCAATGAAGTCATTGCCAAAGCGGATTATCGTGTGGCTATTATTCGAGAACAATGCGCTCGCACTTTTAGCGCTTATATTTATTCCTCCGCAGGTCCGGATGAAAGCTCTAGTGATTTGGTGTTTGGAGGACAAGCGATTATTGCTGAAAACGGAAAAGTTCTAACTTCCTCTTCTCTTTTGGATCCTAAAGCGTTTATCACGGCCCAAATCGATTTGGAAATTTTAAAAAATGAACGGCTACGCTATAAAACCACCTTTGAATCCCTAGAACAAGACTATTTACGCATTCCCTTTGCCTCTAAGCTCCTTCCAAGTTCCATTTCTTTAAATCGTCCCATAGAAGCTTATCCCTTTGTCCCTAAAGATGAAAAAAGGCGGCTTGAACGTTGTCAAAACATTTTGGCCATTCAAGCACGCGGCTTAGCCACTAGGCTTTCTAAAATCCATGGGTCTAAAGTCGTAGTTGGAATTTCCGGTGGCTTGGATTCAACTCTAGCTCTTTTAGTTTGTGCCAAGGCTTTTAAGATGTTGGACTTAGATCCTAAAGGAATCTTAGCTGTCACGATGCCAGGGTTTGGAACCACCAAGCGAACCCATTCTAATGCCCAAACATTGATGAAGTTGCTTAAAGTTACACCGATGGAAATTTCTATTGTTCCTTCCGTCTTACAACATTTCAAAGACATTCATCAAGACGAAAATGTGCATGATATCACCTATGAAAATGCTCAAGCGCGGGAGCGTACGCAAATTTTGATGGATCTTGCCAACAAAGAAAACGCTCTTGTCATTGGAACTGGGGATTTATCTGAATTGGCTCTGGGCTGGTGTACTTACAATGGGGATCACATGTCGATGTATGCCGTTAATAACTCGGTACCAAAAACTTTAGTGCGCTATATTGTGGAAAGCGATGCGTTACTCGCTAAAAAACAAGGCAATGAAGCCCTCTATACCGTTTTAATGGACATCTGTGATACACCCGTTTCTCCAGAACTTTTACCTCCTGATGGCAGTGGCAACATTGCGCAAAAAACTGAAGAAGTACTTGGAAGCTACGACTTACACGATTTTTTCTTATACCATATGTTGCGATATCATGAAGGGCCTCAAAAGATCTTTGATTTGGCTTGCTATGCCTTTCCTCAAGTGGATCCTTTGACCATTTTAAAAGCGTTAAAGACCTTCTATAATCGCTTTTTCTCCCAGCAATTTAAACGCAACGTTATGCCTGATGGAGTCAAAGTGGGATCGATTAACTTCTCGCCGCGGGGAGATTGGCGTATGCCAAGTGATGCTTCTAAAGCTATTTGGATGCGTGAAATTCAAGAGATTGAAAAACGAGAAAATAAAAAGTAACTCAATAAGCGAAGCGTTTAAACGCTTCGTTTTTTACTTAGATTTCCTCGGTTACAATTCCGATGAGAGGTATTTCAATGAAAGACAAAACTGAAAATTCGATTTCAAATGGTCTAGGAAAAAAAGTTAAAGTGGTAATTGATCGTCCCATGGGAAGTGCTCATCCTACCTATTCAAATCTTATCTATCCTATAAACTACGGATACGTCCCTGGAATCTTGGCAGGAGATGGAGAGGAACAAGATTGCTATGTCCTTGGAGTTGATCATCCTCTTGAAACCTTTCAAGGAACGGTCATTGCTGTGATTAAACGGTGGGATGATATAGAAGATAAGTGGGTAGTAGCTAAAGAAGGATGTCTCTTTTCCCAAGAAGAAATTCGAAAACAAGTTGATTTTCAGGAAAAATATTTTGAAAGTGAAATCATCCTATTTTTTGGCTCACCTGATCATAGTACCTGTTAGGAATATCCATTTTTTTCTTTAAGTATTGAAAAAGGGCTGATTGAAATTTCAACCTATCGGAGGATAAAACTTAGCTCTCCATTTTTAACCATAAAATGAATTTTAGGAATTTGAGATTTTCTACTGTAATTTAAATGGCTAGGTTATAGATCAAAAAAAGAGTTTGTAACGAATTCCTAGAATGATTCTCGGATTGGTTCAAACTCTTTTTTGGGTAAAAAAAGAGCTTATAACGAGGAAAGCGTTACAAGCTCTTAAGGGGTAAACAATAAGTTAAGAAGATTTTTCTTCTTGTTTCAAAGCTTCTTGAATCGCCTCATAAATCGCATCAAATCCCGTTTTTTCAGTCGAAGAGACAGGAAAAATGGATTTTACAGGAATTTGAAGAGATTGAGAGATGGTTTTGAGTGCTTTTGGACGTTTAGTCTTAGGGACTTTATCTACTTTGGTAGCCGCAATTAAGACCCGACGCCCGGTTTGCTTAAAGTAGTCAATCATGTCTAAATCGTCTTGACTTGGGGCATGACGAGCATCCACAAGAGCGACTACGCAAGCAATGTTTTCGCGTTCATTAAAATATTCGTCCATCATGAGGCCAAGCTTTTGAAGTTGAGCTTTGGAAAGTTTGGCATAGCCATATCCGGGCACATCCACAAGCACCCATTTCCCATCAATATCGAAGAAATTGAGAAGCTGTGTTTTACCAGGAGTATTCCCTACATAGGCTAGTTTTTTTCGATTAGTCAAGGCGTTAATGAAGGAGCTTTTTCCCACATTCGAGCGTCCTACCACGACCACTTCGGGAAGATCGTGACTGGGCCATGAGTCTTTTCCTGAAGAGGACACCATAAAAGTGCTTTGAAGTGGGGTCATGCTTGGCCCTCAGAAGTGGCGGTTGGTTTGGGATTTAAAGGACAAACAACCGTTGGCTTTTCTTCATCAGGTTCATCAATTGGGGTGACCGGATGAACAAGTGCATGAGTAAGCACTTCATCTACTGTGGATACAGGAATAAAGTTCACTGCCTCCTTGACTTCTTGGGGAATTTCATCCAAATCTTTGACGTTTCCTTGAGGAATCAGGATTGTAGTAATCCCAGCTCGATAAGCGGCTAAGGATTTTTCCTTTAAACCTCCAATAGGTAAAACATTACCACGTAAAGTTACCTCTCCTGTCATCGCTAAATTACTCTTAACTGGAATTCCAGTTAACAGCGAAGTGAGTGCGGTAGAAATGGTGATTCCTGCCGAAGGGCCATCTTTGGGAACAGCTCCTTCAGGAACGTGTAAGTGGATATCATTTTTTCCAAAGACTTTTTTCGAAATACCATAACGATTGGCATTGGCATGAATAAAGTCTAAAGCAATGCTTGCTGATTCCTTCATGACATCGCCTAGCTGGCCAGTCAAAATTAAGGCGCCTTTTCCATCAAACTTATTGGCTTCAATTTGTAAAATATCCCCACCAAAAGAGGTATAGGCTAGGCCAGTAACTGTACCGACTTGGTCTTCAGTTTCTTTTTTGCCGTAATCCACTTTTTCATGACCGAGCCATTCTTGAATGCGGTCTTTGTCGATCACAACTTGTTTTTGACCATCTTTTAAAATCGCTAATACGGTTTTACGCGCTAGGGAAGCAATCGTCCGCTCTAACTCCCGGACTCCCGCTTCGCGTGTATAGTAACGAATCAAGTACAAAATCATATCTTCAGGAATGATCAATTGATCAGCCTTTAACCCATTTTCAGCTAATTGACGAGGAATTAAATGGTCTTGAGCAATATGGACTTTTTCCACATCGGTATAGGAAGAAAGTTCAATTACTTCCAAACGATCCTTCAAAGCAGGAGGAATGTTTTCCAAGTAGTTCGCTGTAGCGATGAATAACACTTTTGACAAATCATAGGCTTCTTCCAAATAGTGATCTGAGAAGAAGGCATTTTGTTCTGGATCGAGAACTTCTAACATAGCGGAAGAAGGATCTCCTTTGTAGTCCGAAGCCATTTTGTCAATTTCATCGATCAAGAAAACCGGGTTAATAACTTGAGCTTTTTTCATCCCTTGAATAATTCGTCCCGGCAAAGCTCCAAGATAAGTGCGACGATGGCCACGAATTTCAGCTTCATCGCGAACCCCACCAAGAGACATTTTGACAAAATGACGATTCAAAGCACGAGCAATAGACTTGGCTAAAGACGTTTTTCCTACTCCAGGAGGGCCAGCCAAGCAAATAATGGGGGCTTTGAGTGAGTTGGTATTTTGTTTTACAGCTAGATATTCCAAAATACGCTCTTTTACTTTCTTTAACCCAAAGTGATCCTCTTCTAAAATGCTCTCCACGTTTTCCAAATCTTCATTATCTTGAGTTTGTTGCCACCAAGGGACATCCAATAACCAATCGATGTAGGTTTTGATTGTTCCTGTTTCCCCACTCGCCATGGGCAAATTTTCGTAGCGAACCAATTCTTCCAAAACTTTCTTTTTGATCACTTCTGGATAAGGATTTTCTTGAAGACGTTTTCGAATTTGATCGCCTTCTTTTCCAGGAGCGGAACCATCGGTGAGTTGGTCTTGTAAGGCACTGATCTTTTCACGTAAATAGAAATCTTTTTGATTTTGATCAATGCGTTCTTTTACCGTTTCGTTGATGCGCTTTTCGACTTCGGTAAGCTGTTTTTCCTTTTCGATGTCTTCAAGAAGCATCATTAAACGATCATTGATTCCCACTGTCTCCAAATACGCCTGTTTACGTTCTGGGGTCATAGGAAAAATCTGGGCAGCTTTATCACTTAAGGTACTTGGAGAAATGCCTTTGGATAAATCTCCCATGATGTCTCGAGACATGAATTTTTCCCCTGGACGCATTTTTTCAAAAGCTCCAGAAACAAGGCGCATTAAAGCGATTTGTTCCGCTTGGTTTTGGGGTTCCGAAGGCATCATTTCCACTTCAACCAATTCAGAAAGATTGCCTTCTTCAAAGGATTTCAAGCGGACCCGTTCAATTCCACGGAATTTTACCCGCAAAAATTTGTCGAAACGACGGATATGACGAATTTCGCACAACACACCCACTTTATAAATATCATCAAGACCTGGATTTTCAGATTCCTGATTTTCTTGAGCGAACATACAAATGCGATCGTTATAGTTGTCTTGAGCGTTTTCGATCGCTTTGAGGCTATTGGTTCTGCCAACATCAATGACTAAATCTTGGC
>CAZTNF010000043.1:0-14116 GCA_964615295.1 uncultured Erysipelotrichaceae bacterium
ACGCCGACGATAGCTGCAAGGCAAAAATAGGAAGTTGCTGGACAAAGAAAAGCCTTCTATCTGACATAGTGTTGGATAGGAGGCTTTTTTATTTTCCTAATTCAAAACTAAGCTTAATTGGATGGTTACCTTTTCTGGTGCTAATGCGTTTTCCAAATTCGTTAAATCATCAATGCTTCCGATCTTCGTATAGTTCCAAGTATTACTATCGTAAAAGATCACAATGTTATGACCATTGTAAAGAACGATATCGCCTGGAGAAGCCAAAATTTGTTGATCTTGCGTGGGTAGAGACATTCCAAGAGATCCTACTTTTTCAAATCCTCCATAATCCTCTAATTCTAAAGTAAGAGGATGGTCTTGAAGTAAGTCCATCAGTTTTTGTGTGGCTCCATTCGTGTCCAGAGTAGCCGTAAAAACATACTCTCCAATTTGGATATTCAGCTTTTCTTTATTTCCTTCCTCAGGGGTTAATTTAGAGTGGGAAGAAAAGATTGGTTGTTCTAGGCTATCTTGCTTTTTGATAGAAGAAACTTCTGGTGGAATAGAAGAAGATGAATGGTTCGTTTCAGGTAGGCTGCAAGAAACTAGTCCAACCATTGAAAGTAAAGAGAATGCAATATTCCAATATCTCATCGTAATTTTCCTCTTGTTCTTTTCTAAGCGCATTTTTCCTTCCCATTCACATACTTTCTCAACCAATTTTAGACAAGGCAATTTATTGGCTATCTGTTCTTGAACTAAAGAATCACTTTGAAATCCGAATGTTTTAAATTCTTCTCCTTTAAACCTTTATCTAAAGATACTATGGCTTGAGTCCTTAAAGAAGGAGAGCTTTTATAAAAGTGATCTGTTCTCGCAAAGAAAAAAATAGAAAAGTTAAAAAACCATGGTAACTGTTTGGGCCTATTTAAATTGAAGAAGACGCTTACATGATTAGGAGTAGTTAAAAAGATCTCGGTTAGCTTCAAGAAGCGCTTCTACTTCAGCTTTTGTGGCTAGAGCTTCTGAGAAGGCTGATGCACTTCCTGTACACACCCCCCAAGCGAAGGCTTTGGCATAGTCATGAGTTTCTAAGTAGCCATGTAAGAATCCCGCTACCATCGAATCACCTGCTCCTACTGAATTGTGAAGAATTCCTTTAGGAGCGGACGCTTGATAGGTTTGCCCATTCTCATCGACTAATAACGCTCCTTGCCCTCCCATAGAAACGAGTACATTGCGTGCTCCTTGCTTTTGAAGGGTTTTAGCTGCTTCCATAACCTCTTGAGGAGTCGTAAGCTCTTGGTGGAACAGCTCTTCCAATTCATGAATGTTGGGTTTGATGAGGAAGGGATGATAAGGCAAGACATTTAGTAACAGTTCTTTAGTGGCATCTACCACAATTTTGTCTACTCGTTCTTCCATGAAAGCCATGATAGTACGGTAAAGCGTTTGAGGGATGGTATTTGGAATGGAACCAGAAATCACCAAAATATCTTTGGAATCGAGTTCTTTGAGTTTAATATACAACCCTTCTAAATCTTCTGGTTCAATTTCAGGCCCGCGTCCATTGATTTCTGTTTCTTCTTTTGAACGAAGCTTCACGTTAATGCGAGTATCGCCTTTTTTAACCCATAAAAAGTCAGCCTTAATCCCTGCTTCTTCTACCATGGACTCTAGAGCTTTTCCTGTAAAGCCAGCTAAAAAGCCAAGAGCATGGGTTTGTTGGCCGAGGTTTTTTAAAACGATGGATACATTAATTCCTTTTCCACCGGGCAAAATAAAGTCATTGCTTGTGCGATTGGTAGCTCCAATTTTGAAGTCATCAACTGTCACGATGTAGTCGAGCGATGGATTGAGTGTGAGAGTATAAATCATAAAATCTCTCCTTTCCTAATAGAAGACAATGCCAACATATGGATCTGATCTCAATTTTCATTAGATCACAGATCGGGTTCTTTTCTTTTTTTAGCACTTATCAAGTTTTAAATTTTCGACTCTCAAGATAGATTTCAAAGTCTTTTTTTAGAGTAGAGAATGAGATAGCTTAGGTTCTTTTAAAGAGTAAAATCCAAATCATCCCCAATATCTCTTTGGGATTAAAACTAATCTCGCCAAAAAATGTGCGTAAGAACCCAAATATAAAGACCAAATAAAAATTATTAATTCTAGGAACTATGGTCATGATAAGAGAAATTGAGGATTTATATCTCTTTAAGATGAAATATTCATCTTTTTTCTTTAACTTCAAACACGCTCAAACTATTTCTCTTTTTTGGTCGATTTTGATTGAATCGCAAAGAAAAATTTCTTGTCATTTGAAAATCATTTAGAACTATAGGAGTTGAAAAGCGATCTATTTAAAAAGATTTAGAAAAAAAGCCCGATGTAAGCAAGAACTTTTTACATGGGGCTTGAAAAGATAATTAAAATTAGAGTTGTTTTTTTGAGCATTTTTCATTAAGAAGAGGCTTTAGAAAGTTGACTTATATAGGACTTTAAAGCGGATACATCTCCATGTTCGACTGTGGAAAGTGAGTGGTTTTGGTAGGAAATAAGATAATCGGTCAAAATAAATAAATGCATTCCAGCCTTTATGGCCCCATAGTCTTCTCGCATATCATTTCCTATCATCAAAATTTCTTCTGGAGGAACTTGAATAGCTTTAGCGATTTCTAAAAAGTAATTGGGATCGGGTTTTGAATAGTGGGAATTTTCATACGTGGTAATCCAGTCAAAATCATCAGAATTTAATCCTGCCCATTTCAAGCGTTCTTCTACCGCACTGCGTGGAAAAACCGGATTAGTCGCTAAGACGATACGAAAGCCTAATTTTTGAGCAAGTTCAATAACCGATGGAATTTCTGGATTGGCTGGACAAGCGACTTGGCATTGAGAAAATTCAGTAGTGTAGTAGGCTTCAAAAGCAGGGATTGTCTCGATGATGTCTGGTCCATAAATCGATTTGAAGGAATCCCAAAAGACTTCCTCATTCGTTCGACTGTGATCTTGAGAAAACATGACTTCTAAGCTTTTTAAAATATTTTTTGGTAATTCTTGAGGATCTAGTCCTTGACGGGCTAAAGCAGTCGCAATGGTTTTGAGATAGAGATGGGTAAATTGCTCCACATCCATTGGCAACAAGGTGCCATCTAAATCAAAAAATAATGTAGTGATCATATTAAACTCCTTAGCTTATAAGTTATAAAATATCTGGTTTTATTTTTAAAATTGGTTCTAGTACCCGGACATAGTAAAATAGAAAAAAGTTTTGGCCAAAGGCAAGGCTCTTCAAGAGAACTTGCCTTTTTCATTCGTGGGTTTTTCAATGAAAATTGTCTTTAAGGTTTGATGGTTTTAAGCTTTTTTCCTTAAAAATACTTTTGATGAAATAAAAAAGGAGGAACTATGTCATTCAATGAAAATCTACCCTCTTCTTCGTCTGCTCTTTCTCCTTCTTTTCCATCTTTAGGAAGACAAGAGATTGCCTATCTTGAAGAAATAGAACGGCTTTGGATGCATTTGGAACAAGCTAATATTTCTTTTTCAAAGCCTCAATGGCTACTCGATCAATTTCAAAGGTGGAAAACCCAAAAAAGTCAAGCCTATGAAGCCTATAAACAACCTATAGAACAAGGGTATAAACGGGTTTCGGATTTTTTAGCCTATTTTCGTCCCAATAGCGAAGGATTTTTGCGACGAAGTATCAATGGACATTACTATTCACCTTGTCAAAACAATGGCAATCTCACACTTTGTTCAAAAGCCAAGCCAAACTATGGGTATGGTGGGAAAAATCCGTGTTTGAAATGCAAAAATCGTTTAGCTGCTCAGCTAGAAGAAAGCATGGTCTACCAACACTTACTAGGAAAAAATCCTAAAGGGCACGAAGGCCTAGCCATTTCTCCCCTTCAAAACGAGGGAACAACCTCATTTGTGGTGTTTGAAGTAGAAGATAATTCTACTCATTCCAACGATGATCTTTTAACTCGTCTTAATGCTTTACGACGCACGTTAGCTAAAGCGCACTTTGACTCTCTTTGTGTCCACGATGCGACAAAAGATCACATGTTTCAGCTCTTTCTCTTTTTTGAAGTACCCATTGAGGCTTCTAAAGCCATTGATTTTGCACAAATGATCATAACTAAAGCTATTTTGGAAGAAGGACTTTTAGATTTTTCCATCTTTGATCACATTGTTCCCACTACCCCTGCCAAAAAGCCAGGGGATTTAGGGCGCTTAGTCGCTTTACCTTGGGATGGTTTTATGGCTCCTAAAGGGTCTTCCTTATTTTTAGATGAGCAATTGAAACCGTATCCCAATCAATGGCAAGTTTTAGAATCTACCCATAAACTCTCCCGAACACAAATCGATGCGTTTTTGAGTCAATGCACCCACAATCAATACCGCAGTGTATTCAAGCCCACCCTCTTTACGAAAGAAGCGAGCTATTCGTATGCAGGATCCTTATTTGAAACTACCCCTCGCCAAAACCAAATTCCGCTTTTTCCTGCTCAAAAGGAACCTTTATCTCTTATTTTGGATCAAGACATTCAAATTGAGACTTCAACACTAGATCCTGCTTTTAAAGCACGATTGTTTTTAATGGGCTGTTATTGGAATCCAGCTTATTTCCAAAAAAGCCGCTTTGCCACTGGTCCACGCGTGATTTGTCAATCTAAACAAGTGGAACAATTCATAAAGCTGCCTCGCGGGCTACTTGAAGAACTCAAAATGCGCTTAGAGGCTTCTAATATTGACTATACACTCATCGATAAACGTCAAATCGGAACCCCTCTAGATCTTGTCTTTGAAGGCACACTTCGTGAAGAACAAGAAGACTTAGTTCAAGCACTCGATCAAAAAGACTGTGGAATTTTAGAAGCAGCTACGGGAACGGGAAAAACGGTCATGGCTACTGCCTTGATTGCACGTAAAAAGACGAGTGCTTTGATTTTGGTCAATTCCAAAGAGATCTTGTCGGGATGGGTTCAAACGCTCAATCGCTTTTTGCGCTTTGAAAGCGAAGAGTTTGAAAAACTCCTTTCTTCCAAAGCCTATCCAGGAAAAATTGGAGTTCTTCAAGGCAAGAGCAATACCTTGACCAAGCGCATTGATGTTGCGATGGTTCCTTCGCTTGCTACAAAGGAAGATTTAGAACAGCTTGTCTCTGGATATGGCTTAGTCTTAGTCGATGAATGCCATCACGCCGCAAGTTCTACGATGGAAAAAGTGCTTTCTCATGTCCATGCTCGTTTTGTCTATGGTCTTTCAGCTACTCCTGAGCGCAACGATGGATTTTCAGAAAGTGTATGCTTGCAACTAGGAAAAGTTGTCTCTCGCTTTGATTCTCTTCAACAAATGGCTTCCCAACGCTTTTCTCGTACCTATATCCCCAAACTCACTTCTTTTGTACCCTTTGAAGCGGATGCAGATTTTTTACGATTGTGCCAAGAAGCCGCGGTTCATCCTTGGCGCAATGCGTTGATTGTAGGAGATGTATTAGAAGCGCTCGCTCAAGGAAAAACCGTCCTCGTTTTGACTCGTTTTGTGGAGCATGCCAAACTTTTGGCTCAATGGATTCAAAAGGCCGATGAGAGCGCCCAAGTTTTGGTATATGCGGGAAACGAGAATCCTAAAGAGAAGCAGGAAAATACAAAAAAATTAAAATCCCTAGCCCATAAAAGCCATGTAGTTTTGGTGGGGACGATTTCAAGTATTGGAGAAGGCTTTGATTTTCCAGCCTTAGATACTCTAATGTTGGCTTTACCCATGCGCTCCCAAATTTCAATATCTCAGGCCATTGGTCGAATTCACCGTCAAACCAAAACCAAGACAAACGTTCAAGTCTTTGATTATCTTGATGCGCATCCTATGTTTCAAAGCATGTTTGAAGCGCGCCAAAACGAATACCAAAACCAAGGTTATAAAGCCATAGATTCCCCTCCTACTGCACCTTATACTCCTTTCTTTCTTCAAAGACTTGATTATCGTCAATTTTGTCAAGCGGTTAGCCAAGAATTTCAGCGTTCGCATTCCATTATCGCTTTAGCCACACGTTGCTTAAAAGAAGAGGATATGGCTTTTCTCATGCGATTGCTTGGTCCCCTGGATCTTCAAACCTTACGAGTGGATTTGTTTTTGGAAGAAGCGAGTGATTTACAACAAGAAGAACTCGTAGCGCGAGGAATTCATGTTCATCTTCATGAACGCATCATTGAGCGCTTTGTTATTTTTGATAAAGTACTCGTTTATTATGGTTCCCTCTTTGGCCAAGACCAAGCGCAAGAGACTTATCGCATTCAAGATGAAGACTTTGCTCATCACTTATTGCAGGCTAGACGCCTTGCTGAAATCGAAAAGGTAAAAATATTACGCACTCAAGAAATAAGGCAAGAAACTCTTTAAGCTTTGAAAAAAATGAATTCTCTACCAAAGATAAAGAGATTGATTATCTTTCTAGAAAGAGTCCTCTTTGCCCAGAAATGAGTTAAAAGTTTTGATGGGTTCTTTATTAAAAAGACATTAAGGAAGCGTTTTGATTCCCTCGTATAGGTCTTCTCATCGAAACAAGATTTTAAATTCATAATATTTGAGCAAATTGCTTTCAATTTTTCAAAAACTGTTAAGAGACTTTTTTATTTTCTTCTATTTCTTTTTTCTAAAAAAAAGGAACGATTCAATAAACGATCGTTCCTTTTTTACTATCTTTGAATTTAGTGATCACAATGCCCACAACAGCCGCCTTCTTCATGAGAATGGTCATGGCCCTCACACCCGCAATCTCCACATCCATGGACTCCATACAAAACAAGCTCGCCCTCTTTGAGGTCAATAACGATATCCTCTACTAAAGAATGGGCTTCTTCATCTATCAAAACCGCAATTCCATCGATATTTTCGGGATGATCACCCTCTTCAAAGCGAACCATTTGGAAAACCGGCATTACTCCATGGCAACTTTGTTGAAAAAAGGTTTGTAAACCATCGGCTTCATTTTCTTGAAATAATTGTTTTAAGACTTCTTGGGCAGGAAGAGTAATTTTCATTTTTTAGCTTCACTTTTCTTTTTTTAATCGAATAAATAAAAGAAAAATTCTCCTTTCATTTTCCATTCTTATAAACAAGTTATTAGGATGGCCAACTCAGTGTAGAAGATTTTCCTTCGAAAACACAATTATATGCTTACTTGCCTCCTAAATTTTCTCTTACTAAGCAAACTTAACGGATTATTTTTAAGAAAATTAGGAAAAAGCAAGCACGGAAGATCTTTATGGAATATTTATGGAGTACACTAAGATCAAAGAAAAGGAGAGGACCATTATGAGTCTTACACTTCGCAAACAACTTGATGTACAAGCGGAACTTGGGGATGCCCAAGCCTGTTTAAGTCTTTTTGAAGAATACCAAAACGAGAGCGGCCAACAGGCAGCCATCGATTGGCTTGACGAAGCGCTTGACTCCAATTGCGCTTCGGCACAATACATCGCCGGCGTTATGGATTTAAACGCAGGAAAAGTTGAAGAAGGCATTGATTACTTAGAACTTGCCTGTGCCAATGATAACGCCCAAGCTATGATGGTTCTTGGCCAATTTTACTTAGGCAATATTTTAGGATTAGAAAATTGTCACCTAAATCTAAAAAAAGGGCTCAATTACTTGATGCAAGCTGCGTATAAAGGTTCAGCTCAAGCCGCTTTAATCTTAGGTAAAAGTTATTACCTTGGACAATGGGTTCATCAAGATTCCTTTTTAGCTGGCTTATGGTTGGAAAAAGCGGAAAACCTTGGTAGCGGAGAAGCCCGTATTCTTTTGGATGAAGTTGTCTATGCTTATACTAACGGAATTTTACAATAATTTTATCTCATTCTTGATCTGTAATGGGGGATAGGGGGTGCAAAAGGACTCTCCTTATCATCCTTTTTTCTGATCAATCGGCTCGAAGTATATCTTTGGGCTTTTTTTCTTGACATGATTGAAATATACATCCTTTTCTTAGAAGAAGTATTTTTATGTCACAGTGGATACTTGTTAGTTTAGCCTCATGTTTACTTTTTCAATCTTCCCTCAAAGTCCAGAAAATCAGACCTCCCTGTCCCTAAACTTATTTAAATCAGTCTATCCAAAGAAGCCTTACTCTTTCTGAAAATTGGCATAGTGTAGGTAAAGATTCCTACAATGGTGAAAAACGAATTAAGGAAACCCTTTTTTCTACGCTCAACGATCATTTATGGAAACCACCTTAATAAAGGCGTTTAATATCAGACTAAAGAAATGGTCTTCAAGAAGATTTAATTTTGATCTACTACGAAGTAAGTGACTAACCAACTATTTTGTTATCCAAAAGTTCACCTGATCTCAATGTGATCAGTCGTAAAGCTACGCTTCCCATGTATAGCCCTTTGTGCGTTAGGCTGAAAAGGGGAAGACGTTGTCTGGGGGAGTATGAGCGATAGCGAGATGGTAATTTATCGCTTTTACAATCTAAAAGCCCAAAGTTATAGGCATCAATCATCGTGCAAGCGAACTGAAGCGAACCACGCTTGAGGATAAAGGGATTGATTAGTATGGCTTGAATAACTAAATAACTTTTTTAGATCGACAAAAAGTGGTTCAAGTTCCTTCTTGAGCGCTTTTTTTGTGGTTAGGATCTGTTTATAATTTCACCTATGAAGAAAACGGAAACTTGGTCTTGGTTTGTAGAAGGGATGCGAGTGTCAATTCCAATTGCGCTTGGCTACTTTGCCGTCTCCGCTGCGTATGGAATGGCTGCGATCATTCAGGGAATGAGCGTAACACAAGCTGCGATTACTTCTCTTTCCAATTTGACAAGTGCTGGACAATTTGCGGGGACGACTTTGATTTGTGCAGGAGCCTCGTTATTGGAGCTTGTTTTGACAGAACTCATTATTAATGCTCGCTATTTTTTAATGTCCATTTCCTTAGCACAAAAAGTAGGCGACAAAATTCCTATGTGGCAACGCTTGTTGATGTCATATGGCATTACTGATGAAATTTATGCGGTAGCCATTAGTCAAAAAGAGCCGATTCGCTTTGCATGGTTTATGGGCCTTGTCTTTTTACCAATGATTGGATGGACCTCAGGAACAATTTTAGGAGCACTCGCTAGTCATACTTTGCCCAGTGATGTGGTAAACGCTTTAGGTCTAGCTATGTATGGAATGTTCATTGCCATTTTTGTTCCCGCAGCTAAACAAGATAAAGCCATTTTGTGTTGTGTGCTTTGTTCCATCACGTTGAGCTGTCTTTTGTCTTTTATCCCCACCTTAAGTGGAGGCTACTCCATCATTTTGATTACTCTTGCGGTTTCTTCTTTGATGGCCTGGCTTTTTCCTCGCCCAGAAGAAAAGCAGGAGGAGAGAACAAAAAATGCCTAGAAGGAGAAGCTTATGAAAGAGATGTATACAGGCATTTTTGTTATGGCGTTAGTGACGTATGTGATTCGTATGATTCCTATGGCCTTTTTTTCAAAACCCATTCACTCTCGATTTTTTAAATCTTTTTTGTTTTATGTTCCCTATGCCGTTTTATCTGCAATGACCTTTCCTGGCGTTTTTTCTTCCCAACTATCTATACAAGTGTGTACTTTTGGGGTATTGGCGGCTATTGGTATGGCTTGGTTTGGAGGAAGTCTTTTACAAGTGGCTACGGTTTCCGCTTTAGTCGCCTATTTAGCCAGTCTATTTTTCTAAGGGAAATAAACTTGCTCTTCTTATCAAGGATAAGAAGAGTTTTTTTGACTTTGGATGTCTCTTGAAAGCGCTTTGGAAAGCTGTGCTTAAAAAGGTTCATCAAAAATTGTGCCCTATATAATGGGAGAAAAGAATCTCCGAAAGAAAAAGAAGGGAGTTAAAAATGAATTTTAAATTGAATGTAGGGGATCGAATTCAATATGCCAAAGTCATTGCTTCTGCCTGCTTAATGGTAGCGGCAAGTATTGGCCTTTGTTTTTATTCCGCTGGGGTTTTTTATGATCCTCTTGCTCAAGGACTCAATATTTCCTTAGGCAAGGCTAACCTCTCTACTACTTTTATGTTAATCTTTATGGCCTTGGCTACTTTGGCCGTGCCAAGGATCTTAAAGAAATTTCAGCTGTATAACGTAATGTTAATTGGAACGATTGTCTCGGCCTGTTCTGTCCTCGGTATCGCCTTTTCTTTAAATGTTTACTTCATGTATGTTTTTAGTGCTTTACTTGGATGTGGTAGTGCTTTAATCGGCATGGTTCCCGCTACAACTTTGATCAACAACTGGTTTGAAAAAGGGAAATCTCGTACCACTTCCATTGTATTGGCTGGCTCAGCACTGAGTGCAGCTATTTTCTCTCCTTTGATGTCAGCTGCTATTTCCACCTATGGTTGGCGATTGGGTGTAGTGATTCAAGGCGTCTTAATTGTTGCTTTGATGGCTGCCCCTATTTATTGGCATTGTCCCTTACATCCAGCTGCTGCAGGTCAAGTTCCTTATGGAAATGATGATGTTCCCACTGAACGGAAGAAAACATCCTATTTAGTCATTGGTTGCTTCGCTTTGATCGCAATTTTATCCGCCACTCTTGTAGGATTGACTGTTCACTTTTCTTCCATCGCTTCCTCTCTGGGATTGAGTTCCTTAACAGGAGCCGTTGCTATTTCCTGGGCAATGATTGGAAACTTAGTCTTTAAACTGCTTGGAGGTTGGCTTTCGAGTCGTTTAAAACCTATTTTAGCCACTGGTATTCTCGATATTGTAGTTCTTTGCGCTACAGTCGGCTTATGGATGGCTACGATGTTTAATGGACAAAGCACTCTTTTAGTCTTAGCTTTCTTCTATGGTAGTGCCTTTGCTTTAAACGAGTTGTCCTTACCTTTACTCGTTTCGGCTCGTGTAAGTCGTCGTCGCTATTCGAGTATTTATGCAATTTTGAATTTCTTATCTACCTTTACTACCGCCCTTGCAATCAGTGGTATTGGTTTCCTTTACGACCAAGTGGGTACTTATACTTGGATTTATGGCATTGCCACCGTCGAGGAAGTCGTCATTTTAGGTTTAATTTGGTACTTAATCCACAATGAGAAGATCGAAGATCTCATCTCCGATGAAGGCACACGCGCGGTACTCAATAAGATTCGTACGGCTCAAGAAAATCACAAAACGGCCAAAGAAAAAGCTTCAACAAGACAAGGTATGAAAGAGACCACGGATGAAGCTAAACAAGATACTATATCTTCCATTAAAAAGAAGTTCTCTGGTAAAAAGTCGGAAAAAGAAGAACCAATAACTCCACCCACTTCTTCTATTCCACCAATTTCAAGCTCAAATGAAACAAGTGATTCAAACTCTACCTCTAGCGATTTAAATTCCGCCTCTTACTCTGAAGATTTCCCCGCTTTAAGGGAAGATGTTATCGCCTTCAATGAGCCAAATGAACTGGAAAATTCAAATGATCAAACACAATCTTCGAGCGAAGAAGTGGAACTTGTGAGTGATTTTAGTAGCGATCCAACCGATGTGAATGAACTCCTTACTACCCCCATTTCTCCTATAACTGGTTCTACCCAACTTCAACCTGAAGAAGACGATCATATGAATGATCTACTCGCTTCCTATCTAGGCGGAACTTCTAAAAAGAATTCCGACTCTTCTGTAGTAGAAGTGGATACTACGAAAGAAGAGCCTAAACAATCGAAATAATTATCCATTGAAGTAAGGTCTTTAAGGAAGCTCTAAAAGACCTTACTTTTTTTCCTTAACTAATACAAAAAGGCGTATAACAATTCCCTCTAGGAATTGTTATACGCCTTTTTTATAGTGTGAAGATCTTAAATTTAGAAGGAATCGCAACAAAAGAAATGTGGAGCTTTTCTTAAATTTTTCACAATCTTTTTATTTCCGTTTCAAATTTTTGGAATTTGTCGTTTAGAAAACCATCGCTTCGGAAGTTTGGAGTGATTTTCTTCTGGTAAGGGAATTTCCACCACAAAACTTGAAAACGCATTAATGCATTCTGTTTCTTCAATAAAGTACTTTCGTGGATAAGAGCCATAGCTCAAGTGAACATGTCCATGAAAAAAGTATTTTGGACGAAATTTTTCAATAATAGTATTGAAGGCCTGAAATCCAATATGGCATAAATCCTTTCCATCATGCTGCTCAAAAGCAGGGGCATGAGTCACCAAAATATCGATTCCACTTGAAAAGTACAACTTATAACGCAGCTTTTTTAACCGACGATCCATTTCTTGTTGCGTATATTGAAAGGGACCTGGCTTATAACGCATCGAACCGCCAAGACCTAAAATTCGTAAACCATGCCACTCATAAATGCGATCATCAATATCAATGCAACCTTCGGGGGGATGATGAAGATAATTTTGATCGTGGTTTCCAGGAATATATAACACTTCTCCATGAAACATAGTGGCGATAAATTCCAAATAACGAGCGGGCAAATCTCCACAAGAGATAATGAGATCAATGTCTTGAAAGCGCTCTGGCTTCCAAAACTGATAATAGGCACGATCTACTTCATCGGCCAACAACAAAATGCGCGCTTTTTTTTGGATAGACATGAATCCTTCCTCCATATTTTGGAAAGGGAAAGAAAAACAAAGCCTTATTCTTTACGCACAGGGATCACTTTATCCTCATCATCGATTGGATCAAGGCCATGAATTTGAATGATTTTCTCAGCCGAAGGGATAATTTGCGCATCTTTGGGAACTGTTCCCACAATGTTTTTCACGAGCCAATCCATTTGAGCTACTTCTTCAAAACTAATTGGGACAATCCGCTCTTCATCTTTATGCTTGACATGAATACCATCAAAAATGAAGAAACGTTTATCCGCAATATCATCTTTAATTTGTTTAATCAAACGTCGCGTTTGAAAAGGCAAGGCTTCCGAAAAGCGAATATCGATTAATCCATTTGATAAACCAAGCCAATAGTTGATGGGAAAACCATTGGCCTTTTGCATATCTGCATTATAGGTTTTATTTAAAATGGAGGACATAATACGAGTATAAAACACATTCCACTTTTGGTCGGTGGTAGACAAATTGGTAAAGGAACCTGTTCGCACATCAAAAAGGCCAAAGCGTTTGCCAGACATAATACGCGTATCAAAATCTTGTCCTGCAATATATATCATATCCACATCTAGAGGATACTCTTCATTCGTGGCCTTTTCTGTAGTAGACCATTCCAAAAATACTTTAGCATCAGGTCGAACCATGGCTACGCCAATAGCAAAGGCATTGATGTCGGCAATGGCTCCATATATCGGATAATCCGCAATGTAACCAATCCGTCCAGAAGTCGTTAAAGCGCCTGCGGCCAATCCTTGCAGGAATTGAATTTCATATCCTCGAGTATAGTAGGTGCGCACCAGAGACGCATCGGGATTTAATGAACAATTCAAAAAACGAATTTTAGGATACTTTGCGGCAAATTGGTTGGTGATCTGAAGCATCAATGGATGGGAAGAAAAAATAACTTCCGCTCCATGATCGATGGCTTCTTGAAAAGCCGCTTCAATTTCATCAGGGGTATTTCGATCAGAGAAAATTTCGATAGTAGCACGGCCTTCCATTTGACGGGCCATTTGTTGGAAAGCATTGTAGTGCATTTTACTCCAAGAAGAGACTTGGGGATTTCCCGTTTGAATGAGAGCTGCCTTAATGGGTTCCTTTAAAAAAGACAGCACCGATCGCCGATCACTCAGATCTGTATCCGTGAGAAGAGCAGCTTTATGAGCGTGAGGATAAGCCAAAATATTAGGCAAAATGGAACGAACTTCCTTTTCAATGACTGAATCAGGAATGGCTTCGTCTAAATCAAAGCCAAAAGCCTCCAAAAAAAGCAAAAAGGCATCACCACTTGTGGCTTCCATAGGTTGGGGAGCTAGTTTATGCAAGACTGTTTCAAAGCTATAAAATAAAGATAAGATAAATTTTTGTTCTTCCTCACTCAACACGTCTTTGTGATGCATTAAAATCTTTTGAAGCTTTTTGTAGTTTTTGGGTTGAGACATCAAAATCGAGGAGATTCCAGTAGTTTCTTGAAACTCCAAAAAGCGTTGATATAGCTCACTTTCTGGTAAATCGTATGGATCCACTGCGATTTCAATGAC
>CAZTNF010000044.1:0-13770 GCA_964615295.1 uncultured Erysipelotrichaceae bacterium
ATTCTTCTTAATTTCGCCTGTCACTATATCATTTTAAAAAGTTGCATGTCAATGTTAAGGAAGCTTCAGTAAATTGAAAATTTTCTCTTCTCTTTGGAGGATTTTTTTACTTTAAACTTCTTTTTCCATAAATTATTCTTAATTTTTTTCTCCAAGTGACCTTCTGCTTTCTTCATTTTTTAAAGAGATTAAGAAACATCATTTGGCTTCCTTGAAAGTTTCCGCCATTTCTTTAGAGCTATCTACCTATATCTATCTTTCTGGTGTCTAGCTTTCTGGCTTTTAAACAAGAAGGAATTTCACTCTCAATAGAGTTTAAAATTTGAAACCAACAAATATATTTGTATAACTAGTAACACTTAGGATTAACCTTAAATACTAAAATTTATCTTTAATTTCTCATCTCAATCCTTACTTTAGAATTGAGTTTGCGATTTCCACATCGATTTCCCCATAAATTCCACTGAAAGCGATTTCACATACCCCTTGAATACCACTAGGGCAAATTTACTATAAAGGTAAAATGTCTATTTTAAGTAATTAAAAATTGTCTATTTTGGTAAAAACTCCGAGTTTTCCACCTAGTTTTCCACCATCATTTTTTTGGAAAGTTTTCCACAATCCTCTTATGGGGAAAACTCATTTAAATATTTTAAATAAAGAGAATATTATAGAAAATAATAGGGGAAAAGTAGATTTTAACCATGAGATATTTAAAAATTTGATGAGTTTTCCCCATGGGGAAAACTTTTTAAGGTGGGTAATTTAACCTCACTCCGACAACTTTGCCTTATCTTTTGTCTATTCTCAAAATCTTGTATTATGAGTGTCTGAGTGAAAGGAGACGGCTTGCCATGGACTCTTCTATCAGTCAATATTGGCAAAAAACGATTGATTTGTTGAAGCGAAGCGGTTACTTCGACAATGGCACGATCACTTGGATTGAAAAAACCTCTTTGTTCAAAATTTTGAACAATTTGGCTTACGTCTCCTGTCGAAGTGCCATCGCTGCCAACATTATTGATGAACATCAACAGCTTTTTGAAGATACACTTTCTGAAGTTTATGGAGAACCTCTGAAGATTACAGTTACTTCTTCTCGAGAAATAGAAGAGTTACCAGAAGTTCTTCATCAAAAAACCAAGCAAGTGCTTGGTCGAAATTTTGATCCTCGTTATACCTTTGATTCTTTTGTAAAAGGCCCAAGCAATCAAGAAGCGCTTGCGGCCTCTATGGCGGTATGCAATCCTACAGCGTTTCTTCATCTCAATCCTCTGCTTATTTATGGCAGTTCTGGCTTAGGAAAAACTCATATCTTAAACGCAATTGGCAATACCCTCGCCCAAAATCAGCCTAAAAGAAGAGTTCTCTATTTTTATGCAGGAGACTTAGTTAGCCTTTTGTTGGAGGCCATGCGAACAAAAAATGGTACGACTAACGGCGTTGAGATGATTAAAGAATGTCTTTTAGATTGTGATTATTTTTTAGTAGATGATATTCAAAATTTACGTTCTGCAAGTTGCCAAGAGGTATTTTTCTCCGTATTTAATGAATTAATTTATCAAAATAAACAAATCATTTTAACCTCTGATACCCATCCTTCTGAAATTCCAGCCTTAACTAAACGCTTAATTAGTCGCTTTTCTTCGGGTTTGATCGTAAACATTTCTAAACCTGAAACCCAAACAGCCAAACTAATTTTGAAGAAAAAAATCGCAGGATATGAATCTATTTTTGAAATTGAAGAAGATGTACTTGACTTTTTATCTGTCAGCTACTCAGAAGACATTCGCGCTTTAGAAGGAGCGCTCAATCGATTGATTTTTAATGCTACACTCTTTAATCCGAATTCCATTACCTTAGAATTTGCTCTTGGAGTATTAAAGGATGAACCCACTATCTTAAAACCCAAACAAAAGCTAGATGGAAAAAGCATAAAAAAAGCGGTTATCCACTATTATGGATTAGCTTATCAAGATTTAGAGGGGAAAAGTAGGCAAAAAAAGATTACTCAAGCTCGTCAAGTGTGTATTTATCTTATGAGAGAAATGTTGGGGCTTTCCTTTGGACAGATTGGGGAGCAGCTTGGAGGTCGAGATCACACTACAATTTCCTCGAGTTGTACCCGAGCTAAGAAAATGATTCAATCGGATGAAACGTGGAAAGAGGCCGTAGAATCACTAAAAAAGAAAATTTTAGCTTCATAATCAAATGGTTTTGATTTTTAATACAGAAAATTCTTCCACTTTTTCCCTTTTGGAAATCCCCCATTTTTTTTGAGTTTTACCCCAGTTATCCCCATACTTTTTTCGCCATTTTTTCTTTAGGTATCTATAGATTTCATCCTGAATCCCCCAAATCCACACCCTTATTGTTATTATTACTTACTCCAAACACTATAGAAGGGAGTTTGATCCTATGGAATTTTCGATTCGCAGACAGTATTTTCTCGACCAACTAAATTTAGTGAATCGGGGTATTATGCCTCATTCCCCTGTTCCGGTTTTAGGAGGTATCTTATTTCAAGTAGAACCTGATAAAATTGTCTTAACTGGGAGTGATAAGGAATTTGTAGTCCAGACTACGATTATTCCTGATGAAAAGAATGAACTGATTATTGATGCGCCTGGTTCCATGGTTATGGATGCCAAATTTTTATTAGAACTGGTACGTCGTATGAATGGCAATGAGATCAAAATTGTTTCCGATGGTGAAATCATGCGCTTAAGCAGTTTAGATGGAAATTTTGATCTTATCGGTCGTTCAGGAGCAGATTATCCACCCTTAGCTTTAGAGCGACCAGCTTTGCACTTTCAACTTCCAGCTGCATTACTGACAGAAATTTATGATCGTACCGCTTATGCCGTAGCTGAAAAAGACTCTCGACAGGTTTTAATGGGAATTAACTTAGAAATCAGCCAAGGAATTCTTGCCGCTACCGCTACCGATTCTTACCGCTTAGCTCGGAAGGTGTGTCCTGTAGATATTGAAGAAGAATGTCGTATCACCATTCCAAAACAACCCTTTGGGGATATCGTGCGCTCTTTTGGAAATCATGAGATGATTGACATCTACTTAGATCGTCGCAAAATCCAATTTGTTTTTGGAAATACTCTAATGCAAACCCAACTGTATGAAGGAACTTTCCCTGATGCAGGTCGTATTATTCCAACTCAATTTTTATCCACGCTTAAACTTTCAGCTTCCGATTTAGAAGGGATGCTCAATCGTACTGCGATTTATACTTCTAGTGGATCGTCCTATGGAAGTATTGTTCCTGTACAGATGGTTTGTTCGGCTCAATCCGTCAGCATGCGCGTTCTATCTAGCGATATTGGTTCCTGCAAGCAAATTCTCAATGGTTCTGATTATCAAGGACAAGATTTGTCAGTTTCCTATAACGCTAAATTGATGTTGGATGCTTTAAAGGGACTTCGTTCAAGTAATGAGGTAGAACTTGGCTTTACAGGAGAACTTCGCCCTATTCGCATTAGTAATCCAGCTGATCCAACCTTAACCATGATTGTGGTTCCCATTCGAAGCAATTAATCAAAGAAGTTATTCGAAATAAATTGCTTTGTATTCTAAAGCTCTTGGAAATTTCCAAGAGCTTTTTCTGTTTACAAAAAAGGTTAAATGAATCTATTCCTTCAAACCTTGACTCAGAAATAGAGATAAAAATTTATTTTGAGTAAGCGCTTACTACAAAGTCAAGTGATTTTTTTTAATCTCATAAAAATTTCTTTTAAAACGATAAAACGTTTCTGGGATTTTCTAGGAGATTTTTGGAACTCAGAACCTGTTTACAAAGCGATTTTTTCCTCTTTTTTTAAGTTAAAGAGCCTCATAAGGCCATTTTTAGACCTCAGAAGCGCCTTTTATTATTTCTTAGGGAAGAGTAGGGAGAGGATATTTTTAGCCTCTATGGTAATTTGTGAGCTTTTTTGTTACAATTAAACAGGAATAAAGAAGAAAAGGGGAGAATGATAAACATGGAATCTAAACAGTTTTTTCTAAATGAGAATGATGACTATATTACTCTTCAGCAACTTCTTAAAGCTTGTGACATCATCGCCTCAGGCGGACAGATCAAGCAATGGTTGGCTGAAAATGAAGTCTTAGTGAATGGGGAACCGGAAAACCGTCGCGGTAAAAAGCTTCGTAAAGGCGATGTTGTCCAAGCGGCTAATCAACGTATTGAACTGGTATGAATGTACAGAAGCTGAAGCTTTCTAATTATCGAAACTTCGAAACAGCTTCTTTTTCTTTTGAGCCGGATACTATTCATATACTCTGGGGTAAAAATGCCCAAGGAAAATCTAATCTGATTGAATCCATTTATTTTCTTTCCCATTTACGTTCTTGGAGAACGTCTAAAACCGTCTCATTAATCAACCATGGCCAAGAAAATTTTTGCTTGGAATGCACCGTGGAAAATAAAGGCCGGCTTGAAGTGCTAAAAACGGTCTTCTCTTCTGGAAAGAAGGCCGTCTTTCGCAATGGCAAGCCGGTCAAATCTTTTTCGAATTTTGTCGGCATTTTGAATGCCGTTCTTTTTTCCCCTGATGACTTGACTTTGTTTTCCGATCCGCCCAAAGAACGGCGCCAATTTTTAGATCGGGAACTGATCAAACTTTCGCGCTCTTATACGCACACTCTTAGCCAATTCAACGCCCTTTTAAAGGAACGCAATGCGGTATTAAAAAGTCCCCATTTAAATGAGGCCCTTTTACAGGCGTTGACTTCGCAAATGATTGAACAAGAATCTATTTTAATCGCTCAACGTTCACAATTTTTGGATTTACTCGAAGAAAAAGCCAAAGAGATCTACCCTATTCTTTGCGAAAATGCTGAGGAAGAACTCTCTTTGTCGTATCAAACTTGTGTGAATCCTCATCAAGATGTTAAATCTCAGCTCAAGGAATTGTATGCTAAAACGCTGACTAAAGATAAACAAATGCACCTCACTACAAGTGGGGCTCATAAAGATGATCTCATTTTTTGCTTAAATGGCAAACCGGTGACTCAAACCGCAAGCCAAGGCCAAAAACGTTCCATTATGTTGGCTCTTAAAATTGGATTATGCAAAGCCATTCAAGAAAAAGGGGGACAAAACCCCATTTTACTTTTGGATGATGTTTTTTCTGAACTTGATCCTCAACGTCGTAAAGGGCTGATTGCAGCCTTTCCCAATGAAATCCAAATTTTTATCACGACCGCTGAAACAGTTTCACCGTCATGGTTTGAGCGGCCTGTTTGTTTTTATACAGTCAATCACGGTGTGATGAAGGAGGGAATCTATGATATCTGATACGCCACAAGCGCTGGTTTCTATCGAGGAAACACCTAACGAAAATCAAAAAAAAACAGAAGCGCTTCTTGTTGCGGCAAGTGTCGCTCCTCAAATCAGTGAAGATCTTAAAGAATCGATGCGTGAGTTCAGTCGTTTAGAAGACGAAGCCCTTCACGTAACCCATTCATATACCGCAAATGATATTCAAGTTTTAGAAGGCTTAGAAGCGGTTCGCTTACGTCCGGGTATGTATATTGGGTCAACCTCCGCAAGGGGATTGCACCATTTAGTGTGGGAAATCGTCGATAATGGTATTGATGAATCTCTAGCTGGGTATGCCAATCGCATTGATGTCACCATTGAAGAAGGCGATGTAATTTGTGTTCATGACAATGGACGAGGAATGCCTGTAGATCTCCATCAAAAAACTGGAATTAGTGCGGTTGAAACTATTATGACCGTTTTACATGCTGGAGGTAAATTTGGTGGTGCAGCCTATAAAATGGCTGGTGGTTTACATGGAGTGGGTGCGAGTGTTGTAAACGCTTTATCCTCTTGGCTTGAAGTCATTGTCGAACAAGGTGGCAAAAAATATTATGTTCGCTTTGAAGATGGTGGCCATACGGTTGAGCCACTTAAGGAAATCGGAACCACAGATAAAACAGGAACTACTGTGCGGTTTAAGCCTGATCCTACTATTTTTAAAGAAAGTACCGAATTTAGCTTTGATGTTCTCAACACCCGCATTCGTCAGTTGGCCTTTTTAAATAAAGATTTGACGATGACTTTAACGGATTTACGCCATGGACAAGATCTTCATAAAGAGTATCGCTATGAAGGGGGAATTGTTCAATACGTCCAATTCTTAAACAGAGGAAAAGAAGTTTTATCTCCGAAAATTATTTATGCTGAAGGAGAGCAAGATAACATCCTAGTTGAAGTAGCAGTTCAATACAACAAAGATTATCAACAACAAATTTATTCTTTTGTGAATAACATCAATACCCATGAAGGTGGGTTTCACGAAGAAGGTTTCCGTTTGGCCTTAGCTCGAGAAATGAATCGCTATGCTAAAGAAAATAACTTAATCAAAAAAGGAGAATCCCTTCAACAAAACGATGTGCTCGAAGGGATTTCAGCCATCATTTCCATTAAGCATCCTAATCCCCAATTTGAAGGTCAAACGAAAACCAAATTAGGTAATAGTGAAGTCCGAAAAATCGTATCCAGTACTTTTGGCCAACATTTGCGTCGCTTTTTGGCGGAAAATCCAGCCGAAGCAAGAGCAATGATAGACAAGGCTCTTCTGGCTGGACGAGCTCGTACAGCTGCTGCTAAAGCCCGAGAGGCTGTTCAACGCAAATCGGCTTTGGATGGAATTACTTCCTTACCCGGTAAGCTGATGGATTGTTCTAGTCGCGATGCAAGCGAATGTGAAATTTATATCGTTGAGGGGAATTCGGCTGGTGGCTCGGCTAAAATGGGCCGCGATGCGCGAACTCAAGCCATTTTGCCCTTACGTGGAAAAGTTCTCAACGTCGAAAAGGCGAGGGATAGTCGCATTTTCAAAAATGCCGAGATTAATTCTATGATTACGGCCTTTGGATGTGGCTTCAAGGATGATACCGATTTATCTAAACTTCGCTATCACAAAATCATTATCATGACCGATGCTGATGTAGATGGAAGTCATATTGCGACTTTGATGTTGACGTTCTTATATCGTTTCATGAAACCAGTTATTGAAGGTGGGTATGTCTACTTGGCTCAACCGCCTCTCTACAAGATTCAAAAGGGAAAACGGGTGGCATATGCCTACAAAGAACAAGAAATGGATAAATTACGAGCTGAATTCAAGGACGGATATCGTATCCAACGCTACAAGGGACTTGGAGAAATGGATGCTGAGCAGCTTTGGGAAACCACCATGGATCCTAAGCGCCGCATTTTAAAACGGGTTACCATTGACGATGCTATGGAAGCTGATTCTGTCTTCTCCATGCTCATGGGTGAGGATGTAAAACCTCGTAAAGAATTCATTCAACAAAATGCGGAGTATGCCACACTTGACTACTAGAAAGGAGCCTTATGTCTGAAGAAAATAACAAACAAGATGCTCTCCAAAATCATAATTTGGATCAATCCATCTCGCTGAGTGCTCCCCAATCTCCAGCAGTGCTTTCTCTTGAAGATGAGGAAGATGAGTTGGATCTTGTGAATGAGAATGATAACTACGACAAAATCGAAGAAGTTGAAATCTCTAAAGAAATGCGCGAATCGTTCTTGGATTATTCTATGTCCGTTATTGTCCAGCGCGCGTTACCCGATGTTCGGGATGGGATGAAGCCAGTTCACCGTCGTATTTTGTATTCTATGGCGGCTTTAAACATTACTCCTGGTTCCGCCCATAAAAAATCGGCTCGTATCGTCGGTGATGTCATTGGTAAATACCATCCTCATGGGGATACGGCGGTGTATGAAGCGATGGTTCGTATGGCCCAAGACTTTTCCTACCGTTATCCATTAGTAGATGGGCATGGAAACTTTGGTTCTCTCGATGGAGATGGAGCCGCTGCAATGCGTTACACCGAAGCACGAATGTCCAAAATTTCTACAGAAATGGTTGCGGACTTAAACAAAGATACCGTAGATTTCGTGGAATCGTACGATGGAGATGGTCGTGAACCAACAGTATTACCCTCTCGCATTCCAAATTTGTTGCTCAATGGAGCAGTTGGAATTGCGGTGGGTATGGCTACAAATATTCCTCCTCATAACCTGACGGAAACGGTGAATGCCATTAAAGCCTTGATGGATGATCCTGATTTAACCATTCCTGAACTCATGAATTACTTGCCAGGACCCGATTTCCCTACGGGCGGTATTATTTTAGGCCGCAAGGGAATTCGAGAAGCGTATGAAACAGGTCGTGGTTCGATTACGATTCGGGCTAAATATCGCATAGAATCCTTACCGAATGGTAAAAAACGTGTCATTTACTATGAAATTCCCTATAGCGTCAACAAGGTCGCGATGTATGAAAAAATGGCGGATGTAATTCGTCAAAAGAAAGTTCAAGGAGTTACGTATCTCAACGATGAATCCAATCGTGAAGGTGTGCGAATTGTTATGGAACTCAAAAAAGATGTCCAAGAAGAAGTGGTCATCAACCAGATGTTTCGAGAAACTCAATTGCAATCTTCCTTTGGCATTAACATGTTGGCTCTTGAAAAAGGGCAACCTAAACAGTTAAACATCAAAGAAATGATTCAAGACTACATTGATCATCAATGTCAAGTAGTGGAACGAAAAACGCGCTTCGATTTAAAGAAAGCTCAAGAACGTTTGCACATTGTGGAGGGATTTCGCGTTGTACTCGATCATTTAGATGAGGTCATTCATATGATTCGCTCTTCTAAAAAAGAAGAGTCCGTTTTGATTGCTGATATGAATGCAGCCTTTGGCTTAGATGATCCACAAACTAAAGCCACCTTAGCTATGCAAGTACGTCGTCTGTCCGGCTTAGAACGAGATAAGATCGAAAAAGAATACGACCAACTTCTAGAAGATATTGCAGACTATAAAGACATTTTGGCGAAGCGGGAACGTGTTTTAAACATCATTCGCGCTAATTTAGATGATATTCAAGTTCGGTATGGGGACGAGCGACGTACAGATATTTTAGAAGGAAACTTCGATGTCATTGATGAAGATCTCATTCCACAAGAAGATATCATGATGACCTTGACGCGTTCTGGATATATAAAAGTAACTCCTACGAGTGCTTATCATACTCAAAATCGTGGAGGGAAAGGAATTCGTTCGATTTCTCTCAATGATGAAGATTCCATCGACTTTATGGTCAGTCTTTCTAATCACGACCATGTTTTATTCTTTACCAACACTGGACGTGTCTATCGAATGAAGGGCTTCCAATTTCCCATGTCTTCTCGTACTGCGAAGGGAACACCTATTGTCAATTTCTTACCTTTACAAGAAAACGAGAAAGTCCAAGCCATCTTACCTTACTCTCCAAATGAAAATGTGAAGAACTTATTGTTCGTGACGCGAAACGGTTTGGTAAAACGCACTCCTATTCCACAATTTAAAAACATCAATCGAACCGGAAAAATTGCGATCACGCTCAATGAAGGAGATTCCTTAGCTTTTGTTCAAGGAACAAGTGGTCAGGATGAAGTACTCATTGCAAGCGATCAGGGTTATGCGGTACGTTTTTCCGAAACGAGTGTTCGTCTTATGGGACGAACTGCTGCGGGTGTTAAAGGAATCGATTTAAATACAAGTGAGACTCCAGCTAAAGTAGTCGGCATGGCTATTTCTTCTCAAGGGAATACCGTGATGGCGCTTTCGGAAAATGGCTATGGAAAGCGATCCTATATTTCGGAATATCGCTTAACCGATCGTGGAACGAAGGGAGTAAAAACTCTTCAAATCTCTGAAGTTACTGGACCTTTAGTCGGCTTTAAACCTGTTGAAGGTCAAGAAGATGCCATGATTGTGACAGAGACAGGAACGATGATTCGTGTTCACATGCCAAACGTTAAGATTCAAGGGCGAAATACACGTGGTGTCCGCATCATTCGTTTAGCAGAAAACGATAAAGTTAATCGTTTAACCTTCACGGAACACGAAACCGATCATGAGAAGAAAGAAATTTCCTCTTTCCAAATGGAAGGAGAAAATTCTCTTTTAGAAGAAATTATTGAGGACGAAGAACACATCAAAGACTTTGAACAGGAATTATTTGAAGGAGATGATTTGGAAGAGAAAGAGGATGACTTTTTTTAAAAACCAATGTAATCTCACTATCTTTGAACGAGGATAAGAAAAATTATAGTAGATTACGAAAAATAAGAAAAAACTATTAAAACTACTTATGATGCAAATGGTAAATTCCTGTGTAATGCAAGGTAAGAGTCTAAAAGTAAAGCTTTTGAGTTTTTTTTAAAGACCCGTTTTCCATTTATTTTATAAACTTTTCCTAAAAGTCTCAAAACGAAAAGCCGCTTAAGCGGCTTTTTTTATCACTTCTGGATTTAATTAATTTTAAAATGTATGGTTAAATGAATAAGTAAAAAATATAAAAAAGTTAATTAATTTTATCATATTCAATAATTTATAGAGTTATAATAAAGCTATACTTATTACCTTCCTCATCTTCGTGAAGTGACTGTTCATGATATACAAATAAACTGATAGGAGATGAGGTGGGTTTTTCAGATAAGACTTGAAGCTTTCTATTCATTCAAGATTTTCTAATTTGTACATGAGCAGTCACTTCCTTGAATGAATATTTGTCTTCCAAGTTCTTAGACATTTCTCCTAAATAAAAGATCTCGAATTAAACCCTGAGTCTTCAATCAACTATTGCGATGAAATCAGAAAAACTCTTGCCGCTATACCAAGCGGCTGGTCATTGAAAAACCATTTTTGAAACTAAAAAAACAGTAAGTTTTTTCTGAGATTAATTAAAATTAAAAAATAAGGAGAGAATATGTCTAAAGCCCTTAAAATAAAGATTCTTCTAGTGGTTGCCCAAATTAAAAATAAGGTTGTTCGTCAAATGCTTGGAGGAATGAGTTCACAAAGTTGGACTAATAAACGTAAACGGGATTCTTTTACAGCGGATGATTTGATCGTTCTGAGCCAAGCTACTGGTACTATATTGGCCTTCATTCATCCTCAAACTAACCTTCCCATTGTTACTTTCGATATCGAGGATTTAACTCCTCGAATGCGTGCAATTTTCGAAAAGAGCTGCTTAGAACTTAAAGAAGACTCTGAATCTCTTATTTCAAAAAATCGAATCGGTTTTGATGAAAGGGATTAAGAGCACTTAAGAAATTTGCTTTTCTTAAAATTCCTTGCTTATCCTTATTTTCTTCGTCTTTCAACATTTGTGTATCTTTACACAAAGTGATAAATTTAAAGGAATAATAGAGAAACAAGGAGACTTTTAATGCTTGACTTGAAATTTGTCCGCGAAAATCCGGACCTAGTTAAAGAAAATATGGTCAAGAAGTTTCAGAATCACAAACTTCACTTAGTGGATGAAGTAATCTGTGATGATGCCGCGTTACGTCGCACGCAACAACAAGCGGACGAACTTCGGGCCAAACGCAAAGCCACATCGAAGAAAATTGGAATGTTGATGGGACAAGGCAAGAAAGAGGAAGCCGAAGAAGCAAAAAAAGAAACGGCTGATCTAGGAGATCAAATTGCTGAACTGGCCAAAAAAGAAACAGAATTGCGTGAATCTGTCATGAACGCTATGATGCAAATCCCTAACATGATCGATCCAAGCGTTCCGATTGGAAAAGATGATAGCGAAAATGTTGAACTTGAGCGCTTTGGAGAGCCAGTCGTTCCCGATTTTGAAATTCCTTACCACACCGAAATTATGGAATCTTTAAATGGAATTGATCTCGATGCAGCAAGACGTGTGGCTGGAAATGGATTTTATTATCTTGTAGGGGATGTAGCACGCCTTCATTCAGCTGTTCTTTCTTATGCTCGTGATTTCATGATTGATCGTGGTTTTACTTATGTCATTCCACCTTATATGATTCGCTCGAATGTGGTAACAGGTGTTATGTCTTTTGCCGAAATGGATGGCATGATGTACAAAATCGAAGGGGAAGATTTATATTTGATTGGAACCTCTGAGCACTCTATGATCGGTCGCTTTATTGATCAAATTTTGGATGAAAAAGAATTGCCTTATACCCTTACTTCCTATTCCCCTTGCTTCCGTAAGGAAAAAGGGGCTCATGGAATTGAAGAGCGTGGGGTTTATCGTATTCATCAATTTGAAAAGCAAGAGATGATCGTTGTATGCAAACCAGAGGAATCGGCCGATTGGTTTAAAAAATTGTATACTAATACAGTAGATTTCTTTAGAACTCTCGATATTCCTGTACGCACTTTAGAATGTTGCTCAGGTGATTTAGCGGATTTGAAATCTAAATCTGTAGATGTTGAAGCGTGGTCTCCTCGTCAACAAAAATACTTCGAAGTGGGTTCTTGTTCGAATCTAACGGATGCGCAAGCCCGTCGTTTAAAAATTCGTGTAAAAGATGATAAAGGGCGAAAATATTTTGCCCATACTCTCAATAACACGTGTGTAGCTCCTCCCCGTATGTTAATTGCCTTCTTAGAAAATAACATGCAAGAAGATGGAAGCATCAAAATTCCCGAAGCTTTGGTACCTTATATGGGAGGCAAAACGGTTATTGAACCGGCTAAACCAAAATCCTAGACTTTGGATCTTTAGAGAGCTTATTTTTTGGACTGAATGATTCTTGTTCAGTCCTTTTTTTAATGGTTTTAATACTTTGTCCTAAATTCTTTTTCCTTTCAAAGATTTTTTGATGATTAGAAAGTTTTAATTAAAAAAAGGGTGTAGAGCAGATCTTTTATCTGTTCTACACCTTAACTTTATTGGCCTGTTCCTGGTTCGGGATGAGGAGTAGGGTTATTTCGATCAATAGCCGAAACGTTGGGATCATCTGTAGTTGATTTAGTGGAAGAAGACACATCATGATATCCTGTTCCGCCTGTTTTTGGAACATCATCAGTGGAGATATAGGTCATCTTTAGAACAAGTTGGCCTTGAGCATTACGAGAAAGAGTGCCCGAGACTTGCGCATTGCATCCACCAAAAGGAATGGTGAAGCCTTCTAAGACGATATATTCTTTTAAATCTTCATTCCAAAGGACTTGTTCTTCTTTTCCAGAATCATCGGAAACAAGCGCTTCTGGTAAAATTCCATCTACGGTAATGGGAGTTTTATTTGCAATCAGCTCATTTTGATCTTGGTAAACTTGATCCACACTCATTGAAGTATCTTGAACTGTACTAGCAGGGTCGTCTTCAACGGAAGGCGTAGGGGCTTGTGGTTCTGGTGTTGGATCAGGCTGTGGATCTGGGGTTTCTTCTATATTTGGAGTTTCCTCCTCTACGCTTGTATCTTCTACTGGTGGGGTATCCACATTAGGGGTTATAACAGCTGGTACGCTTGGTTCTGGTTCAGGATTGATGGTTGGCGTACTTGGCGTAGGATCTGGACTTGGAGGAGTGGGCGCTGTATTTTGAGGTGGTGTTTGATTGCTTGGAGTCGTTTGATTCGTTTGACCTTGAATTACTGGTGAATTGGTATTAGTTTGATTATTAGTAGTGCTATTTTGTTTAGCACTACTTTGAATAGAAGATTTGGAAGTCGTACTTTGTGAAGATTTCGAGGTGCTTTGTGTTTCATTTTTAGCGATTGCACTTGAAGTATCTAGGGGAATGGTAATGGTATTAGAAGTCACATTGTCTTGTGTCACCTTCATGGTATATTGACCAGGTTCAAAAGCTTTAAACTTAATGACTCCATTTTCCACCCAAGATTCTCCACCCGAAATTTCAATGGAATTGGGATCAATGGAAATGACAGGTTCGGTTTTGACATCGA
>CAZTNF010000045.1:0-13277 GCA_964615295.1 uncultured Erysipelotrichaceae bacterium
GGTCAACATATGAAACGGACAATTCAGTTTTGACTTGATCGACACCCATCGCTTCAAGTTGGATGTAAGCCATGGTTCCCGTAGCATCTTGCGTGAGTGTTTGATCAATTTTGACTTCCACTGGCTGTCCTGCAATAGGCTGTCCATTTAAGATATGTGCGTCCAAAATTTTTTGGGTCAGATTTTTTGCCATGAATTTTCCTTTCTCCTTAATTGTTCTCTTCTTAAGAAAAGAAATACGTTAAAACACCAACAAAACAAAAGAACCAAAATTGTTTTGGACTTGGTGTTAATTTCATTTGACATCATACACAAATTGAACCCCACGATTTTCTCTTAATTTGTGTAAGCGTATGCAGAGTGAAATAAAAAGTTTCTTTTGGAAACGATTTGCCAAGGACTCTTGGCTTTTTTTTTAGACTCTTTACTCTTAAAAATGCATTACCTAAAGAGGATTTTTGAGAAGCTCTTTTATAAGATATAAGATTTGAAAAATAAACTCGGAAAAATTTAGTGAGTGGGTTAAGTCCTTAAAGATGTTAGGATTTAGCTTACTCTATTCTCAATGTCTTGATCCAAAGACTTCAAAAGAAGACTTTTATGGATCATAAAGTATATTTTTGGAAGGAATTTTAAGGTATGAGCAGAAGTTTAAAGGAAGTTTATATTGAAAATACGCCAGACAATTCCATTGCTCCTGAATTGTATTCTCAATATCGCGTCAAAGCAGGATTGCGCAATGAAAATGGCACGGGAGTGAAAGTTGGCTTAACGCGTATTTGCGATGTGGTGGGATATGACCTCATCGACGATCAAAAATTACCTAAGGAAGGAGAACTCATTTATCGTGGATATTCGATTCGCGATTTGGTAGCTCTTGAAAAACGCGATCTCAAAATTCGAGGATATGAAATTGCCGCTTTCTTATTGATCTTTGGCAAATTGCCTACGCTGCATGAACTGGAAGAATTTCAATATATTTTAAAACACGACTTCTCCAATAGCTTGGTCTTTGAAACCTACCGAACGCAAAATCTGCTCAATGCAATGCAAATCGAAGTACTCAAGCTGTATGGACAAGATGAAAACCCCGATAACGATACGCTTGAAGATCGGATGATGAAAGGCCTTTGTGTGTTATCGTCTTTGCCTTTGTTTGTATTTTCTGTCTACTCCAAGCAAAAAATTTCCTCCTATCCTTTGCCAGCCGCGGGATTTGCGGAAAATGTACTTTGGATGGCACGTGATCATCAACCCTACTCCAAACAAGAAGCTCGGGTTTTGGATGTCTTGATGATGGTTCATGCCGATCATGGTGGAGGCAACAACTCAACTTTTGCCGATGTCGTTATTTCGTCGACGGGAACAGACATTTATTCTTGCATTTCCGCAGCGATTGGATCCTTAAAAGGGCCAAAACATGGAGGCGCAGCAGGGAAAGTAGGCAGCCAGACCCAAATGTTGCTTCAAAGTTTAACGCCTCAGGCAAGGGATGAGGAGTTGAGACAACTGTGTCAAGATATCTTGGATAAAAAAGTGGGAGATGGTTCGGGCTTAATTTATGGTATCGGGCATGCCATCTATACTCAAAGTGATCCTCGCTGTTTATTGATTAAGGAAGAAGTACGCACCCTGGCTCAAGAAAAAGATGAGCTGGAAACGTTTGAAATGCTTGAACGCTTTGAAAAGATGGCTTGTCAAGTGATGAAAGAGCAAAAGGGAAAAGTAGTGTGCGCCAATGTAGACTATTACTCTGGCTTTGCCTACCACTTACTTGGAATTGATCAATCGCTTTATACTCCACTTTTTGCGATCAGCCGTTGTGCAGGATGGATTGCTCATCATTTGGAAAACCGTCAAAACAATCGCAAACTCATTCGCCCTGCCAACATCTATGTAGGTGAAAAATACACCATTGATGAAAATCCACTCTTTGAAGAAGATTAAGTAAAAAAGGAGCTCTTTAGGATTTAATTCGGAGCTCCTTTTTCTTTTGGTGGCGCTTAGCGTAAGAAAAGCGTAATCGTGGCTTCTTTGCAATCGAGCAATTGACTCAATTTGACTCCACTTGGCTCGGTAATGGTTCCAAGCGGGGTGTAATTCCAAGTATTGGAACCATAGAAAAAGACCATTTGATCGCTATTGTAAAGAACAATATCGCCAGGATGCGTCGTGATCGACTCATCTTGACTAGGTAAAGAGGTTCCAATCTCTCCTACTTGTTCAAAGCCTCCATATTTTGCGGTGTGAATGGTCAAAGGGCCTTTATTAACTAAGGCTTTTAGGGCTTGAGTAGAGGGATTTAAAGCCCATTCCACTTCTACTTCTGTATCATCAATAGCAAGATGCAATGTCTCCTTATTAAACTCAAGGATTTTGTCAATGAAACCAAGCGACCATTTAGCGGCTTGATCTAAGTCTTTGCCACTAAAACCATGTCCTGCATGCGCAATCGTTTCAAGGTGAGCCCGTGGAAATACTTGCGCTGCCCGCTGGGCATAGCTTAAGGGGACAATAGGATCCGCTGTGCCATGAATGATCAATACAGGGCCGGGATACTGCTTCATTTTTTCGTAAATATCAAAGGAGAGAGCATCCAACGCATACCGTTTTCCAATGGGGACTCCCATAACGTCTTGAACTTCTGGCAATTCATCCAAATTGGGATTGCGCTTTTTAGCATCATCCTGCAACACAAAGGCTGGATACAACAAAACCAATCCTGCAATCTCTTTGGGGTGATTTGAAGCGACATATGTTGAAACAAAACTGCCTTGACTTTCTCCAAATAAAAAGATCGATTCAAACCGCGAATCCATTTCAAATCCTTGAAGCACCACATCTAAATCGGCTGCCTCGGTTAGAACAGACATATCCGTAGTTTGACCATCACTTTGAATATTGAGCCCTCCTCCAATAAAATCAAATACATAAGCAGCTAAGCCATGATTGGCTAAGTATTGAGCATAGGGCTTAGTTTTTGACCAGTTGGCTCCAAATCCATGACTTAAAATCACTAAGGCTAAATCGTGAAGCTCTTTTGGTAAATACAATTCCCCTGCAATGGTTTGCTCATCTCGTTTAAAGTCAAGACGTTGGACTGTGTAATTTTCTTGGGCCATTCTCTATCCTTTCTAAACTCTCTTAAACTGGACTGTTTTTATGGATCTTCTTTTATTTTAGCTTGGGTGGTTCACAAAACATCGAAATATGACTATTCTCCATTTTATACTTCTATTTAGCCACCTCTAAAAGCGTGAAACAGCCAGAACATCCGCTTCCAACGGCTGTTTGTATGGGGTAGCTGACCCCTAACCTTGCCTTGTCTAGAACACTACGGATCTAAAAATATTCCCTAAAATTGATCTTATCCATTAAATAAAAAAGTCCTCTTCTTAGAGTAAAGAAGATGGACTTGATTTCCCAAAAGCCTTTATTAAATAAAAATTAGCTATGTCTATTTACCAAATAAAGGGATGGAATAGTGAGTGATTTTATCTAGTCCATCCCTTTGATGTTTTTTTAATACACTAAATTAAAGGTTAAGGTTCTTAACTTCAAGAAGGAGATCGTGGCGAAAAGTAAATTCTTGGCTATCTTGTAAACCTAAGAAATATACCCGATCAATATCGTCTCCATTGAACAAGTAAACTTGATTGCTCGAAATCATTCCTACAGGCCATAAAACGGCACTGTATTCGAAAAGTTGACCACTCGATCTTTCTTCTTGAAAACGTCCAACAATCATCAAGCGTTGCTGACCTTTTTTTAAAGTGATGACACTGCCTAAAGGCAAAATATCTCGATCCATTTTCTTAACACCTCCTTTCTAAAAAAATGAAGTTAATAATCGAGCTGAATGCGGAGCCCACCCCCCGCAAAGAGGGCACCATTAAAGCCCATGGACCATTGATTGACTTTATTGGAGTATTCAAATCCTGCCTCCACTCCTCCAAAAGATCCCGATACTCCAATGGTGAGTTTAATGCCTAGAAGTTCAATGGCTAAGGAACACTCTCCGCGCGCAACAGCCGCACCAACTTGGGCTTTTAAAACTTGTTCGTCTAAAGAAAAAACGGCTTTTGCGCTACCATAGATAGCTCCAACTTCTCCTGAAGCCGCTACACTTGTCGCTAAAATACCTTCTTTAAGGCTGGTCTTGAGATTTCCTGCCATTAAATGTCCTTTGGCACTCGCTTCTACTTCGAGTTGAGGAGCAAGTTTTTTATCCTTTAAGACTTGAAAAGAAGCCTTACCTTGTACGCTTCCTTCGATCGCCCCAATAGTGGTGGTAGCCAAAGCGTTACCTGATTCACTAATCCAAGTGGAGTGCGTCGCTCCAAAAGCATAGTTGGCATTAAGCGTTCCACTTACACTTTTTCCCGTTAAAAGAGAGGCTACAGAACCAGAAGTGGATCCCGAATAGCTCATTCCAGAAACATCAGAAATTTCGATAGGAGATATCTTAGCTAGAGTCTCTTCATTTTCTTCCACAAGCAAGGCTAAGCGTCGGAAAAACGCTTCTAAAGCGGAAAGTTTAGATTGAATGCTTTCATGGCGAGATTGAAGGGAAGCTTCTGGAAAAGATTGGGCGCTTTTGAGAGCGGCAATCGCATCGGCGATTTGTTCACATTGACTGGTGTCGAGCTTCATAAGCTTGGATCTCTGCAATTTGAAGGGAAATAAGACTGGTGATGACTTGGATGGCACTTTGAAGAGCCATTCGTTCGCTGTCTTCTAACTCAGGTAAAGAAGAAAGCAAGCTGGAAAGGTGACTTTTAAGGGAGACATAGTAGTCTGTTCCCATTAAATGGCTCCTAAAGCAGCCTCATTTTCTCGATAAGCTTGAGCCGTCTGTTGGAGATAGAGGCAATAATTGTCTACGAGTTGGATGTACTTAGGAAAGATTGGAGCAAGCGTTTCAAATTGGTTGAGTGCGGCTTGACTTGCAGGAGATTCCCAAAATGCGCTCATAGCTCGAATCGCACTTGAAATTTGATTAAAGAGCGCTTCCATTTGGTTTTTTTGGGCGAGAACTTGGGTAGCAGTGGCATCAAGCATGTCACTAGAGATGAGTACACCTTCCATAAGAAATCCTTTCTAAAAAGATGTCCTAAATCGCTATGAATAAGGAAAAGAGAAAATAGAGAAGAGATGGAAAGAATTAGTTAGAAAAGAGAAATTGAAAAGAAGAAAAGAAATAGAAGGAAAAAGGAGAGAGGATTTAGGACGTGACACTCAAAGATAAGAAATAAGAGAGGAAAAAAGACTAAAGCAAACGTGCATTAGCAGCGCGATTGGCTTGAAGTTGTTCGTAAGCGTTAGCATCGTGAATTAACAAGTCCGCATACGAATCGATGGCACTTTTGAGTTGAACCATTTTGGGACGCAACGCTTCAAGCTGGCCAATGAAGGCTTGTGAGTCCGATCCTTGCCAAATGGCTTGCAGTTCGTTCATGCGAGCCAACATCTGGTTCATCAAGGCATCGTATTCATTGCTTTGATGTTGAAGGTTGGTTCCAGTGGATCGAATTTGGTGATAATTCGCTTGGATTTTCATGAGAAAAGGCCTTTCTAGAGAAAAAGGAGCGTTAAAACGAGCGATTTAAAAGACTAAAGACGATGAGATGATCTTCACTAGCGATCCAGCTTTGATCAAGTGGAAGAGTAGGATCCAAAAGCATCTGTTCTGGTTGGCTAAAAAAGCAACAGGGTAAATCGAGATCCAATTCACGCTGGTAGGCTTGAAAGAGATCTTTTAAAGTCATGGAAGAGGGATCCTCTACTTTTATGGTGAAGACCTTTTGACTAGGAAAAACATGGAGATGAAGAATCATAAACAAAGAAAAATTTAGGAAAGGAAAATAGAAGAAGAGGAGCTTGAGAAGAAGAGCGATAGGGATAAAGATGAAATATCAGCCTTCTTTCTATTGGTCTTCTTGAAACGTAGCGCTTTGAACATCGAGAACGATATCTTTATCTAGATAGAGACCATTACCGCTTGTTTCTAAGGGAAGACTGAGTTGTAAAAGGTATTGCCAAGCGCTCAATCCCTTACCAAGAAAGAGAACGGGCATCTCTTCAAGCGCTTGTTTGAGAGCGTTAGCTGGATCCGCCTGCTTGGAAGCATCCAAGAGACAGATCTGTCCTTGAGTGGGGATAGATTGAACTTCTAAGAGGGGATTTTCCAGTTGCAAGCGCAAAGCCAAATTGAGTGCTTGTTCTCGAGCTGAAGCTAGACTCCAAGCAATGGTTAAACCGCTTGAACTCAAGTAAATGGGTTTGAGACTTTTGGACTCAATTCCAATGAGACCCGGTTTGAGATGAAGTAGGGAAAAGAGCGTTGCATCCTTCTGTACTTGTTCTATGCGAAAAGGGGGAAGAGAAGCTAAATTTTCTGTTTCTTTTTTTAATGGAGTACGTTTTCCGACAATGAGTCGCTCAATTTTGTCTGGATAGAGGGCATGGACAACTGGAAATCCTTCTTCTTGACGAAGTCGCCCTTCGCTCACCAAAGCCAGTTGGTCTTTGGAACTCACCTGAGCCAATAACTTTAAATTGGCCTTAGAAAGCAGTGTTTCTTGGCGAAAAGTAATTTGAGAAGTAAAGAGAAGAAGGGTGAACTGCTTTTGACTCATCAATTCCTCCAATAAGGGTTGGGGAAAGCGATCGATCTCAGCCAAAATGAGTAGGGGTAAGTCTTGTGTTGGAATTGACCAAAGGCTGCTCAAAGTGATGGCTTGGGTATAGGGTATGGAAAGTCGCGAAGCGTTAAGGACGATTTGATTTTCTTGGCGATAAGACCAAGCCAATTGCGATAAGAGGATTTCCAAGTTTTGGTTCTGGCCTACGGCTATGACAAGTCCCTTGGGCAAAACAAAGGAAGCCTGATAAGCAAGATGATCACTCCAAACGCCACTAAAGGTATCCGCTTTTGTTTTGGGATCGACAATTAAAAGTGGTTCAACCCTTTCTTGACGCGCTAATATGGTTTGACGAATGGCATCTTGAAGGGTTGTAGTTGGCTTTTCGTGCCATCCTCCTTGATCTTGCAAAAATAAAGGGGAAATGCCATGGGCAGAGCGTTTGAGATAAAAGGCGCGGCCTTTTTTTTCGCTTTCTCCTGTCACTTGCAAAATGAACTCACCACTCTTAGTTAACTGCGTAGCCCCATCGTGGCCGAGGACTTCCCTTGAATCAGCCTTATCGAGCACAGGAAAGCAAAGCTTTGTTTTCGCATTGGCCCAAATTTGTTCATCCACCAATCCAGCGGGCTTTTGGGTAGATAAAATTAAATGCAATCCCAAAGAGCGGCCAATGCGGGCACTTTCTTGTAAAGACTTCATGAAATCGGGAAAGCGAGCTTTTAATTGACCAAATTCATCTACACAAATCAGGATATGAGAAAACAACTTGCCAGTTTTAGGATCGATACAATGGTCTAAATCGGGAGGACAATCGGGATGAGCCTTTAAAAAGGCTGAAAGAACATGTTGACGGCGATCGAGTTCTTGTTGGAGCGCTTTTTCAAGGCGCACGATTTCTTGACTTGCTAAATTTGTCAAACAAGCTACAGTATGCGGTAAATCTTGAAGTGGTACCGAAAACGATCCGCCTTTAAAATCGATTAAGACAAATTGCAAAAGCTTGGCGCTATTTTGAAAGGCAAGTTGGAACAAAATGCTACAAAGGCCTTCACTTTTCCCACTTCCGGTCACTCCAGCGACTAAAGCATGCGGACCTTCTTGTTTTAAATCCCAAAAGATACCTGTTCCGATCTCGACTTTTAGATTAGCGAATTGTTGAAGATCAACCTCGGGTTTAAAAGCTACTTGCCAAAAATGAGGTAAAGTAAGGTGGTCTTGGAGCGAGGAAAGTTCATAGGCACTTTCGCGCCAAGCTTTAGGGCTGGGTAAAGTTGCTTCAAAGAAAAGCGGTACACTTTTGAAAATTTGACCCCCCACTTGAAAAGTTGGCTCTTTAAGACAGAGAAGCCAAGTTTCATTAGGATGGGCACTTTGGGGCCAAGAAGAGGAGTTAGAAGAGGGATAGTGAGAAGATGAGGCTGGAAAGAGAGACGAAGAAAAAATAGTGGACCACTCTAGGTTCGTCAAAAGTGAATCGTGAACACAAATGGTCCATTCAATACTCGGAAAGCGAGTTTTGCAGGCTAAGAAGTCTTTAAGCGTTTCAAAATACAGGCTTTCCCCTTCCAAAAGACTCGCTGGATGAAAAAGACCAGGAGAGGGAAAACCGATCCAGGCAAAGCGTCTTGTGGGGGTAAAGACCATCCAACACCACAAGGTATAAAGTTGCAAAAGTTGATGGGCATGCTTGACACCTACAAATCCAACCTGCCCTTGATGAAGACATTTCCAGGCCAGCGTTTCGGTTTCAGCCTTTTTTATTTGGGCTAAAACTTGTCCTTGAAGACTGTTTTGAAATTGCCAAGATAAGTCGGGTAACTCCAAGGTTAAACAAGGAGTTTTAAAGAGTCCAACGGGAAGAGTCCAAGAATTTTGGCTTTGGCTATGCTTTAAGGAAGGATCTAGATGTAAAATGTGCTGCTTTTGCGTCAAAAATTGGGTTTGTTTTTCTTGACGCAAGGACTCTAAAGCATTGAACTTCTCTTTTAAATACGTCAAATACTGCTCTAATGCGTCGCGATTGGCGACTTTTTTTTCGTTTTTTTGTTGCTTAGCTTGCCAAGCATAAAATCCTATAAAGCTCATAGCACTCAAAAAGGCTGGTAAAATGCTTTGCATTTGATTTCCTTGGCCTTTTATAAAAAGAGAGGAGATAAGCGAAGTAAAGGCACTCATGGCCATCACTCCTCCTCTATTGGAAGAGGCTAAGGCCATTTTTTCGTCTTGAAAGAGTGGTGGAGGTTCAATTTTAAATACCACTGGCTCTAGATGCGATTCAAACAAAGAGGTAGGGGAAGCGATTTCCAAAGGGCGTGGTTTAGGTATAGGCAAGGATAGACTTTGGTTCAAGGAATCCGCCAAAAGACTTGGGGCGAGTAAAAGCGGCGGACTCCAAAAAAAGCTATAGCCTCCAGCTAAAATCCAATCGCCATCATGTAAAAGCGCTCTTTGGATGGGATGACCATTGAGATAGACTCGTCCCGTTCCTTGCTCGAGTTGGATTCCTTGTTTAGATGGCCATAAGCGAAAGTGCTGATCTTGCAAAAGATGAAAAGCTTTTGGCCAGCGTTTGATCACAAAGCCTTTTTCTTTATCGATCCAAAGAGGAAAAAATCGCCTAGGTATCAAGCATATATATCCTTCATAGGCTAAAAGTGGCTTAGGAGCACAGATCAAACAGGCTTGTTGTAAAAAAGAAAGCTTGGAAAGCGATTGACGATGCGCTTGATGGAAAGAGAACCACACAAACTCATAACCATTTTCGACGACGCACATCCAAAATGATTCCTACTAAGCTGCCTATTACAGGCGCAATCCAACCTAAACGTACCATAGGGTTATTGGTTTGGAGCGATTGACTATAAATGGTCGCCCCATCTTTTTCTAATGTAATATCAGTTTTTAAAGCCCCAACGGATACAGGAATATAGGATTGTCCGAGTTCATCTTGTTGAAGGGAAACATTTTGATGTTTTCCATTGACGGACAAAGTGTAGTCTCCCTCTTCTTCCACATAGACCCGCAAAGATTCTCCTGGATAGACGCTCTGTGTTTCTAAGGGTTCAAATCCACGGCATAAAAGCGCATTAGAAAGTTTAGAGGGTTGGCGATAGCTCGAAAGTTTTCCATTATTCTCTAAGGTATAAAACGCTTTGATGTCCTGAGCAGGTAGAGAAATGGATTGTTCAATTGTCTCTCCAAGCGGGATGATCGTCCATTTAGCTTGACTTATTTGATCAGAATGGCTGCTTTTTAAATTGGCTTCCATCTCAAAAGTAGCTTGTTTTTCCGCCTCCATTGCCATTTCAAGACTTGTATACGTTTTCCGACTGTCTTTAGAAAAAACTTTGATTTCTTGAAGAGTTCCATTTTCCACATGAACTTGTACTTCACTAGGATCTTTGACGTAAAGTGTGTTTCCTTGACTTAAGGATTGACCAGCTTGTTGGACAGTAGCAAGAGGTTTTGCAGCTTGTTGTTGAAGTTCTTTGACAAGGGGCTTTAAAAGAGGAGAGCTGGTCTTTTTTTCTACTTGTTGATCTGAAGAAGAAAGCGTTTCAGGCTTACTGGAAGTAAGGCTTAAAGAGAAACTTGCGGAATCCAATAGGTCCACTGGGGGATAGGCTAACTGGTCTAAAGCGGGCATTTGTTGGGGATCGGTTTTAAGAGAAGAGGATGGAAGAATAGAAGGAGTCAAGGAAGCACTAGTCGTTTCTAAAGGAAGCGAAGGAGAGACAAGAGCAGAAGAATTTGCTGGGGATGAAAAAGTCGGGGAAAGTGAAGATAGATCCGAAATAGAGGGACTTAAAGAAGTCGTCGAAAGCGTCGAAATCGGGGATGTGGGTTGGATAACGCTTGAAGATAGAGAAGAAGGAGAATCTAGCCTAGAGCTAGAAGAGATTGAGGCTAAAGCTACAGGGGATGAGAACGCGGGAGCGAGAAAGGATTTAGAAATCTCTTCTTGATTTTCAATAACAAGAGGCTCATATCCTGAATCAAACATCAATTTCCCTTGACTAGGAATAGTTTGAACAGCTGAAACCGCAAAAGGAGTGCTGTGATCGTCTACGATAATCGGCGCTACTAGAGTCGTGCTTGTCAAAGTGGTTTGATCTTGGATAGGGACTTGAACAAAGGGTTGATTGTTTTGGCCTTCTTGAAAAGGCTGATAGTATACCGTCCAAGACGAGAGAGGCTCATTTTGATCATTAAAAAGGGTAAGAACGACTTGATCGTCTTGAAAAGAAAGAGATTGAATTGAGCCTTTCAACTTCAAGGTTTGGATAGAATGATCTTGCTTTATATTGAGTAGGTATCCACTCATATCCTCTTCAAACTGTAAAGCCACATCTTTCGTGGAGGTAGATAAAGGTTCACTTTGATCTCTCAAGAGATGAAGACAAGAAGTCTTATCGAAAGAGGAAAAAGAAACGTCTGTACTGACTGGATTTTCTTGGCTCACATTGGCTGGCGAACTGGGTGGAGACTCCAAATCATCCAAATTATCGCTGTTTTCTTCGTTTTGATTTTCTCTTGGCTCTTCTTTATCTTCTTGTTCTTCGAAAGTATAGGAAGGTTTTGAAAGCGTTAAATTGTCGTTCTCTTCCGTCTGAGAAAGTGGATTTTCTTCATCAGCCTCTTGATTGTCTTCTAAATAGAGATCGTCTTCTTGAAAAGAAGTGTCTGTCTCCTTATCCAAATCTAAAACCAAAGGTGTATCCAGCTCTTTAAAACCTTCTACTTCTTCTAAAGAAACAGAGTTTTGGAAACCAAAATCTTCTTCGCTTTCTTCAGAAAACAAAAGATTTAAAGCTTGATGATAAGTAAAAGAAAGCTGTGAAGGCAAAGAAAAGAGGTCTTTAACTAAGTAGAGATCTTGAACACTAGATAAAGTGGATGGTTGGTTAGAAGTGGGAGAATGAAGTGTTTGAAAAGTCGTTTTATTGAGTTGATCTTGATTAAGTTTCACTTGTAAAGGAAGAGGCGGCGTAGGGGGAATGAGTTTTGATACGAACATAGCAATTTTCCTTTCTAAAACCTCTGATGACTGAATTCTTGAGATTCTTGGGAAGAGAACAGATGAAGTGGGTCATGAACTAAACAATAGAGACGATTCTTGCCTTATGGATGTATTAAATGTCAAGTTAAAAAGCCATTCAAAGCGATTTTTTTGGCTTAGCTATAAAGAAGATTGACAACGAAAATAAAGACCATAGAGTTCGGGAATTTGCGCTTTAAATTGTTCCTGCAAACGATTAGGCAGAGTAAAGGACATTTCTTGTAAACAGCCAAGGAATAAGCATTGTATGAACACCTCTAATAAGGAGTGAGGCAACGTCTCTTCTTGACTTAAAGCCACAAAGAGAACTTGAAAGTCGTTGGCCTTTAAACAGATTTCTCGATGCCATATGTTAAGACAAAATTCTTCAAGAAACCAAAGCCAAGATTCTTGAGTAGGTAAGACTTGAACACACCAAGAAATCTCGCGACTCGTGGGAATTTTATCGAGGAATAGACCAAGAATGTAGCGATAAAGTCTCACTGTAGAGCTTTCTTGAGTAGGAGCATGGTCATATAAATATCCCGCTAAGCTTAAGTGGTTTTGATGGATAGCGACATAGGCATAAGTAAGCCAAAGAGTAGGCGTGAGAGATTGGGATTGTATCTGAAGACAAAGATCAGAAGCTTTTAAGTCTTGTATCTCTTGAATAAAGTTGGGAGTGGAATTTTTCGTTTTTGAAGATAAAGAACTTGAAAGAGAATTCGTTTGACTTGAGGCATAAATTTGATTGGTCTCTTTTGAATTGCTCAGTTCAAGAGAAAGAGCTGGAACAGAAAAAAGGGTAGAATTGGAAGTAAAAAGAGAGAAGAAGGCTAACAATCCAAATAAAGTTGGAAACAGAAAACGGCAGGAAAAGTGTTTGGTAGAGGATTCCATAGCCTGTTTAAAGGCCTCTAAATTAGCAAATCGCTCGCTTGGATTTTCCCGTAGAGCACTCCAAGCAATGGAATCCGGTCCAAAAAATAAGAGATACAATTTCCCAAGGCCAATTTGATCTGCTTTTTCATCCATAGGTTGACCGGATAATCCTTCTGGGGGAAGAGAATCCTTATTGATTAAAATCGGACGCACGCTGCCAAGAGGTAAGCAGGCATTAAAATCAATTAAATGGGCATGGTCTTGAGCCACCAACACATTTTCCGCCTTGAGATCGAGATATAGAAAACCAGCTTGATGAACGCAATCAATGAGTTCTAAGAGTTCAAAAAAGAGCGCTTGGCGTTGTTCTTTCTCAGGACTGGTTTTTAGCCAGTCTCGTAGATTCATTCCATCGATGTAGTCTTCAACCAACCAACATCCATCCCAATCATCGTGGCTTTCGATCAAAACAGGAATGCGGGGATGATTGAGACGTTTAAGCACCTGCACTTCCAAACGAAATTGACTCACCCAAGCTTGATGCGCATTGGGTTTTAATCTTTTTAAAACCACTTTCTTTTGACATACCCTATCCAAAGCTAAAAACACTTGGATTCCGACTCCTTCTTTTAGAGTTTCAAGTTTTTGATAGCGGTTGATGGAAGATGGCTTCGCATTGTCCAAAGCGAATCACCATCCCTTCTTTTAAA
>CAZTNF010000046.1:0-12300 GCA_964615295.1 uncultured Erysipelotrichaceae bacterium
ATTTTTTATTTTTTTCCTGTTTAATGGGTTTTCATAAAAAAGGTTTGCTTTTCCGTTATAAGAAAAACAAACCTTTAAAGCCTACTTTGTGCTTTGAATCGTGAGGTCTTCTACTACAACTTCTTTGGGATCAAGCTTTTCTTGATCATAAGTAATCGCATCTAGCGTTTCAGGCCCCCAAATAACGTAGAAAGAGGCGGAATGTTGCTGGATGTTTTCAAGCGTATCGGCAATGCCTTTCCAAGCGGGAACATCAACAGGCCAATTAAATACCTCCGTTACCCGTATTTTTTCAGAGCTATACAACAGGCGCTTGAGTTCAAAAAGGCCAGTGTTTTCTAGACCATAAAATTGAGATAAAAATGAGGCTGGATCGATATTAGGATCAATGGTCGTGGCATCAAGAATAAAAGTTTGCATGATCCTATTATAAAAGAACTCGACAAACCTTCTAAAATCTTGGCTTTAAAAGATGTAGGCCCTTAAGAGCTTTTTTATTACTCGATGGCTTCAACAAAGCGACGCGTAATAACTTGAGGACGGGTGATGATGGAACCGACTACTGCACAATAGCTGCCTAAATCCAATACTCGACGTAATTTTTGGGGAGTATCGATATTGCCTTCAGCAATGACAGGATGATTCACTTGATCGATGATTTGACGCAAAATCTCAAAATCATTGGCTTCAATGCGATCTTTTTTGGATTGAGAAGTATAGCCAACAAGTGTTGTTCCAATGAAATCAAAACCAAGTTCATCTGCATGAATAGCTTCTTCCAAGGTAGAACAATCGGCCATCCAAAGTTGATCGGGATACTTTTCTTTGCAAGTAGCGAAGAATTCATCGAGCGTTTGATCATTTGGACGTAAAGCATTAGTTGCATCCATCGCAATGATATCTACGCCTATTGAAGTGAGTTCGTCCACTTCCTTCATAGTGGGAGTAATATAAACAGGACTATCTGGATAATCTCGTTTCACAATTCCAATAATTGGAAGATTCACTATTTTTTGAATTTCTTCAATATCTTCTTTGGTGTTGGCTCGAATTCCAGCTGCTCCCCCTTCTTGAGCTGCTTTAGCCATCCGCCCCATAATAAAAGAGGAATGCAAGGGTTCATTAGGTAAAGCTTGGCAAGAGACAATGAGCTTATTTTTGAGTTGGTCTATTTTTGAGTTCATAAAATCAGGCTCCTTTTTCAAATTTAGTTTGGCTTAAGAAGACGAACAAGAACAGTTAGACGCTTTGCGATTGGCACAAGAACAAAGTCGACAAAGAACCATTTCAAAAGCAACGCCCTCTTCAGGTGGAACATGAAGTCGAGTAGTTTCTAATAAGGCCGCTCGAACAAAATCACCAGCTTGTTTTACACATTCAGAAAGAGAATAACCATGAAGCAAATAGCCACTCACTACCGCACAAAATAAATCTCCTGTACCAGCTCTTGATTCCACTTCCTTTTTGGCTTTAAGCCAAGTAATAGTTTGATTTTGATCCAAGATACACTCTTGGATAAATTCTTTTTGTGAAATTCCAGAGATAACCACTTGTTTAGCTCCTTGCCCTTGCAAAATAAAAGCCATGGCTTCAATTTCTTCCTTGGTGAAATCGTCTTTCCAAGGCGTATCAGTTAATAAACAAGCCTCTGTTAAATTAGGAAGCAATACGTCTGCATACTTTACCAAATTTTTCATAGCCTTTTCGAGTTCTTGAGAAATGCCAGGATAAGCTTTTCCATCATCTCCTAAGACTGGATCAACAATGACAAGTGAGGAAGAAAAAAGGGAAAGAAAACGCAACACATGCTTCACTTGGCTAACGCTGGCTAGATAGCCTGTAATAATCGCATCTAACTTCACTTCTAGTGTCTTCCACTCATCCATAATAGGATCCATACTCGCTTCCAAACTTTTCATATAGTAACTTGGATATCCTGTATGATTCGATAAAAGACAAGTTGGAAGCAGTAAACACTCAATTTGCATCAACGAAAGAACTGGCAATTCCACACTTAAAGAGCAACGTCCAAAGCCAGATAAATCATTGATCAAAGCAGCCTTTTTTTGGAGTGATTCTCCACCTCTTGTACTTACACGCTTCAACTTTGGATTAATTTCTCTTATCATTTCTTGTTTTTCCATACCTTTACCTCTTTTGAAATTAGTATACTCTAGCTTTTTTTTAGCCTTTCCTTTCGAAAAGTCATAAAAAACTCAAAGAGAGCAAATTCTACTTTGAACAAAGATTAAAGTAAATTATTTATTACAGGAAGACCAGATCAAGCAAGACTTTCGCCTTTCCAAGTATGAGTAAGTCATGATATTCGTTTTGTCCTCTGAAGGATATGAATATTAACCAAAAGATGAATAATAGAAATGAATAGTAAAAAAGACAAATTTGATCACCATCGCTTTGAGGAGAACTATAAATTTTTGAGCACATGACTTGTAAAAAGTCTATTCATCTTATGAGTTAAAAATTTTTTTGTATAAAAAAAAGACCTTCGTTACTTAAAAGCGAAGGTCTTTTCTATTTTTTTTATTTTACTTTAGCTTTCATTTGAGCTAGAGATTCTTGAGTTTGCGTATAGAGAGCCTTATTGTTGTTTAATTTCTCCGTTTCTTGAGCGATTTTGGTTTGAGGGGCTTTGTTGACGAAATTAGGATTAGAAAGCATTTTTTCGCCTCGTGCTACTTCCCCTTCTAGTTTTTTGAGCTGTTTTTCAAGCTTGGCAATTTCAGCTTCTACATCAATCAATTCCTGCAAGTCAGCTTTGAGCTTATAGCCATTGAGATCGCGAACCAAAAGATCCTCGCTTTCAAGGCTTTCAATCAGCTCGATCTTAGCCATGCCTTCTAAAAGTGCTTTTCCTTCTTGGCTTAAGGTATACGAATTTCCCTCAGCATCTTCTAAGACCAGACAGATGGTTTCTTTAGGTTTGAGACCATATTGGGTTTTAATTTCCCGAATGGCTTCAATGGCAGAAATGATCAAGTTCATATCGCTTGTTGCTTTTTCAGTAGTCTCAAATTCCACTACACTCGGCCATGTTTCCAAGTTGATGCTTTCTTGACCGAGGTTAAGCGCTAAGTAGATATGTTCAGTTACGAAAGGCATAAAGGGCGACAATAAGATCAATATCGCTTTGAGAACATACACCAAAACGGCGATGGTGTTGGATTTTATGGTGGGATTGTCGCTGTTGAGAGCCGCTTTGGAGAGTTCAATATACCAAGAGCAGAAATCATCCCATACAAAGCTATACAGTTCATTTCCAACCATAGCGAGTTCGTAGCGATCGAGATTTTTTGTTACGTTTTGAATGGTGGCATTCAAACGCGACAAAATCCATTGATCGGCTTCGGAAAGCTTGGTGAAATCGGGTACATAGTCGTGGTCTTCTTCCATTTGCATTTGAACATAACGCGCTGCATTCCAAATCTTGTTGATGAAGTTCCAAGCGGAATCCAGCTTCTTTTCATCAAAGCGTAAGTCCATCCCCGGAGCAGAGTTGGTCGTCAAGAAGAAGCGTAAAGCATCTGCACCTTTGTTTTCAATAACTTGAATTGGATCAACACCATTGCCAATAGATTTAGACATCTTGCGTCCAATGTTATCCCGAATTAAACCATGAATGAGAACCTCTTTAAAAGGACGGTTATTGGTCATGTGACGAGCTTGGAAAGCCATACGTGCTACCCAGAAGAAGATGATATCATAGCCCGTTACCAACACATCGGTGGGATAGTAGCGTTCAAAATCGGCCGTATCCTCTGGCCAGCCAAGAGTAGAAAAAGGCCATAGAGCGGAAGAGAACCATGTATCCAATACATCTTCATCTTGTTCCCAATTTTCAATATCTTCAGGTGCCTTTTCTCCCACATAGATCTCTCCAGTCTCTTTGTGGAACCAAGCGGGAATACGATGACCCCACCAAAGCTGACGAGAAATACACCAATCCTCGATATTTTCAAGCCATTGACGGAAAGTGTGCTCAAAACGAGGAGGAACAAAGCCGATATTTTCCTCACCACCTTGGTTGGCCAAAACCGCCTCGGCTAAGGGTTTCATGCGAACAAACCACTGTTTGGATAGGTAGGGTTCAGCAATAACCCCTGTGCGCTCCGAGTGGCCAACGTTATGAGTGTGGTCTTCGATGTGATCTACAACTCCTGCCGCTTCAAAATCAGCCACCAATGCTTCACGACACGCAAAGCGATCCATTCCCTCGTATTTATGTGCCAAAGCATTCATAGTACCATCTGGGTTCATACAGATGGGCATATCGAGGCCATACTTTTTACCCAATTCAAAGTCGTTAGGATCGTGAGCGGGGGTACATTTCATAACTGCGGTTCCAAAACTCATATCAATGTATTTATCGGCCATAATGGGCAATTTTTCGCCATTGGCGGGGTTAATCGCATGCAAACCAACGATATCTTTGTAACGCTCATCATCAGGATGAACAAAGATGGCTTGATCGGCAAACATCGTTTCGGGTCGAGTGGTGGCGATGACGAGTTCTTGCCCCGTTTCTACAATGGGATATTTAAAGTAATACATATGCCCTGGGATTTCGTGATAAATAACCTCGATGTTGGAAAGAGCGGTTTGGGCTTGCGGATCCCAGTTGATGATACGTTCGCCTTGATAGATGAGGCCTTCATCATACAAAGTGCAAAATACTTTGTTTACGGCTTTGTTTAAACCTTCATCCAAGGTAAAACGCTCTCGAGAATAATCCAAGGAAAGACCCATTTTCGCCCATTGGGCTCGAATGAAGTCGGAGTATTCTCCTTTCCATTGCCAAGCACGCTCTAAAAATTTTTCGCGCCCTAAATCGTAGCGAGAAAGACCTTCTTTTTGTAAGCGAGCATCAACTTTCGCTTGCGTAGCAATGCCAGCATGATCCATCCCTGGTAAATAAAGTACATCATAGCCTCTAGCGCGTTTGTAACGCGATAAAATGTCCTGCAAAGTATTGTCCCAAGCATGGCCCAAATGCAACTTACCCGTTACGTTTGGTGGGGGAATTACGATGGTAAAAGGGATCTTTGATTGATCGCCAGCAGTAAAATAGCCTTTTTCAATCCAGTTAGAATACGTTTCTGGCGTTTCAACTAAGAGATGATCATATTTTTTTGATAATTCTTTCATATTTTTTTCGGATTAGTGTACCCAATCCATCCTCCTTTCTGCGAAAAAAAAACGCGGAGTTTTTCGTCCTATAGGACGAGAAAACCCCGCGGTGCCACCTAATTTGTTTTTGCGCAAAACAAAAACCACTTTCACATAACGCCGTGCTGCGTCGACTCCTACTATAATTTCAAAGTCGCTGCTCCAAGACTACCTTCACCATCTCTCTTTGGTCTTCTTTCACCCACCGAAGACTCTCTGTTTTCCGAAAAACGGTTACTCCTTCTGTTCTGCGCATTTAGCAACAGTGTAATGCCTTTTAAAAAAAAGGCAAGCATCTGTTTTCTCTATTCTCAATAAAGTGAGTTTAATTTTGCTAAAAATTTAAAAAAGCTCACAAAGTGGACAAGAAATGAGGAAGTTTTTACTCTTCTTTTGGTTCACTGACTAAGGTATCCACCAAGTCATTGACAATGCTCTCTTCTTTTTCAAAAGGAAGAACTCCTTCGTTATTTTGAACATTTAAGCTGCTTTCTTTGGCCAATGCTTCTTCTTGTTCGTTGAGGGGTTGATCGCAAATCCAAAGCGCAAATTGATCGGGGGAAGCGTAGACAAAATTGCCTTCTAAAAAGAGTTTATCCTTTTCCGCCAACAAATAACATACCGTTGAGTTATACATGGCAGTCTGTTTGGTTAACCCATCATCGGGATCATAGGTGGTGACCGTTTTATCGACTAAGTTGATGCCAATTGCGCCCATAAAAGCTGCATCGAAGCGGAACCGACGCAAGAGATCGATAGTTAAAGTTCCAGTAAAACCATCCATGGCGTGGTTAAAAGTTCCTCCGAGAAAGAATAATTTGGCTACTGAAGAAGGCGCAGAAAAAATTTTCATGATGTCCGTCATATTCGTGACGATGGTAACAGGAAGTTTTTTCGCATATAAAAGCTTAGCGAGTTCTAAGTTAATTGACGAGATGTCCAAAAAAATGGTCATGCCTTCATGAATGAGCCGAATGGCTTGACGAGCGATTTCTTGTTTTTCTTTCTCACGCAAGTTATGGCGATTTTCACTTGGTAAGGCATGGACGTTTTCACGCAAAGGAATCGCACCGCCATGGATGCGTTGAAGTTTATGTTGGCGAGATAAAATAGCCAAATCTTTTCGAATGCAGTCTTCCGTGACGTTAAAATCCGTAGCGAGTTGACGTACTCGAACCTGCCCTTCTAAGCGCAATTTTTCAAGAATTTGATTGTGACGCTCTTGAGGAAGCATATTTTTCCTTCTTTCTTTTCAAAATCAAAAAATATAGAAAAGATCCAAGTTGTCTGCACAGCTTGGATCCAAATGGATGTCAAAAAGGCCCAATAGACAATGAGATTTCAAAAAAGCAATGATAAAAGCTTGATCTGACCTGTTTTGGGCAAAATAATTATACCTAAACCATGAATACATGCCATGAAAATACCAAAAAAACCTTTAAAAAGGCCCCATTAAAAAGTTCTGAAAGAGGTTTTCAGTTACTTTAATGGGGCTATTTTTTGATTTAGTTTTAAAATCGTACAGTTTTGAAATGAGAAAAATTAGACATCGTAGCAGTGGACAAGGTCTTCTAAGGTCAATTTTTCTTTGGCTTCTCCCGAAAAATCGTGGGTGACTTTTCCATCTTGAAAAATCAACAAACGATCACCGTTTTCAAGAGCGTCTTTTAAGTTATGGGTGATCATCAAGGCTGTCATCTTGTCTTTACGAATGAGACGATTGGTCACTTCCAAAATTTTTTTCGCACTAATGGGATCTAAGGCCGCTGTATGCTCATCAAGCATCAAAAGCTTAGGAGGATTGGCTACCGCCATCATTAAAGCAACAGCTTGACGTTGGCCACCGGACAACAGGCCAATCGGAGTTTTTAAGCGATCTTCTAAACCCATATCCAGCTCAGATAAAATGGATTTGAATTGCTCCTCTTCCTTCTTGCGTACTGCAATCGCAAAGGGTTTACGGGTAGAAGAAATAGCTAATCCCATGTTTTCTTCAACAGTCATATGTGGAGCGGTACCTTGGCTTGGATCTTGAAAGAGCCGTCCAAGGGTACGACTGCGCACATGCTCAGGCTGATCAGTGATGTCAACGCCATCCAAGATTACTTGACCACTTTTTACTTTGGCCGAACCAGTGATGACATTAAAGAAAGTGGATTTCCCAGCTCCATTGCTGCCAAGAATAGTGACAAACTCTCCTGGATGGATGGTCAAAGATACATCATCGAGAGCTTTTTTTTCTAGGGTAGTTCCTTCATTGAAGATAACCGTGACGTTTTTGAGTTCAAGCATGACTTTTCCTTCCTTTCATCAACTTTTGAAGATGAGGAATGGAAATGGTGATGGCCACCAAAATCGAAGAAACAAGGTTCATGTCTGAAGCCGCGAATCCTAAACGTAGGGCTAGTGTATACAAAATGCGATAGAGCACAGCTCCTAAAGCAGCGGCAACCAATCCCATGCCCACACTTTTTGGACGCAAGATCGCTTCTCCTATAATGATGCCAGCCAAACCCAAAACCAACATTCCTGTTCCGCTAGAAATGTCGGCAAAGTTTTGAAGTTGGCACAAAAGGGCCCCACTTAAACCAACTAAGGCATTGGATAAGCTAAGTCCTAAAAATTTCATGGTATCAACGTTGATAGATGAATTTTTCACCATAGTTTCGTTATCACCACTTGCTCGCAACATCAATCCTAAGTTGGTTTTAAAAAACACATACAACAAGCCAATGATCAAAAGCACAATACCTAGTAAGACCCATAAACGCGTGGAGGCATTAGCCAAGATCGTATAAGCGGGTTTCCCTTTAATGAAAAGGTTAACCGTGGGCATATTATTCATAATTCGCAGGTTGATGGAATACAGTCCCGTCATGGTCAAAATTCCCGCAAGTAGAGGTTGAATGCGCATTTTCGTCTGTAAAAAAGCTGTAACACATCCACAAATCGCCCCAGCCAGAAGACTAGCTAACAATCCAATATTGGGCATTCCTTGTAACGTTAACATGGCACAAACCGCAGCTCCTGTGACAAAGGAGCCATCGACCGTTAAATCAGGACTATCCATGATGTTGACAGTGATGTATTCACCAAGCGACAGCACCGCAAAGACAAGCCCTAACTGAACGGCATTTAACAAAAGAGCTGTTGTCATAAAACCATTCACAAAAGCTTAGAGTCTATTCTCTTTTGGCTTTTATGAATTCTCCTTTCTAAGAGCTTATTCTTCGTTTTGAACTAGGATGAGATTATCTTGGCTTTCTAAAGAAGCAGGGATGGAAACAGGAGTCTTGCTTGAAGCTTCTAAGGCTTGCAAAACTTCTTCGTTGATGTAGACATTGAGATCGTCTTTGAACACTTTGACGGCGATTTCAGAAGGAGATTTTCCTTCCAATACTTCAACAGTCATCTTAGCGGTTTCGCGACCGAGATCTTCATAGTTGATACCTACTGTGGCAAATCCACCAGTTTCTACCATGGAATCAGCACCGACATAGTAAGGAACCCCAGCATTTTTTGCGACTTCGCCAAGCGAAACCATCCCTGTAGCTACTGTGTTGTCATTGGGAGAAAACATGGCATCCACGCTATTGGCGAGCTCGACAGCGGCTTGTTGCATCGTGGTGTTATCGGTACCCGTTTTTTCTACCACTTTTAACCCTTTGGCCTCAGCGTATTCTTTAAAGCGTTGAATGTTGGAAACGCTATTTGCTTCTCCAGCGTTGTACAATACGCCTACCGTTTTGATATCAGGAGAGAGTTGTAACATTAAATCCACGATTTGATCGACTTGTACTTCATCAGAAGTTCCCGTGATGTTTCCCCCTGGTGTTTCAATAGATTCCACTAAACCAGCCCCTACAGGATCCGAAACAGCTGAGAAGATAACCGGAATAGAATCGGCATAGTTTTGGGCCGCTAAAGCAGTAGGTGTAGCAATCGCCACAATCGCATCCACATCATCCGCTTCATAGCCAGACATGATGGAATCCAAATTGGACGTTTTGTTGGCAGCGTTTTGGTAATTGACGATGATCGTATCGCCATCCGTATAGCCGAGCTCTTCGAGTTCATCGAGCATCGCTTCACGAATGGTATTTAAAGAAGGGTGATCGACAATTTGAGCTAATCCAATGGTGTAGACTTCCTCACCACTTGTAGAGCTTGTAGAAGAAGTCGAAGTAGAGGTTGAAGTGGAAGAAGAGCAACCAGCTAAAAGAGCTGCTGCCGCTAAAAGAGCTAAAGATTTACGTAACGTTTTCATAATAAAATCCTCCTTGGATCAAAAAGAGAGGCGGTGTTTTCCACCTAAGGCGATAAAAAAAAGTCCTGTTTTCTCTTTCAAGAGAAAACAGGACAGAATATTCTGCGGTACCACCTGTATTGGCTTACGCCCACTCATCGAATGCATATTACATTCTTCTTCCTATAACGGGAAAGCCCCGGCTTGGCTACTATCATTTCACGTCGCCCTTGGAAGTCCATTTGCAGAACGGTAATCCTCCGGCTTCCACCTTCCCGGATTCGCTTTGACCCCTTTTTCTGTTTGATCTCTTCCGCATCGGTTTAAATACAAGTTGTTTGTTAATGGCACTATACAAAGAATTTTAAAGAGGTGTAAAGTCTTCATTCCAAAATTTTGAAAATTAGGGAAAATTCCCACTTTTTTGTGACGTAGTTTCGTCCAAAAGATCTCAATTGATCCTAAAAGACATTATTCTGGAAGCTTTGGCAAACTCTTGATGTATTCGCTCCGATCCATTCCTTCTTTATAGGCTCTTGAAGATTCAATGCGTTGAATGCGACGTTCGCCTTCATCAGCCATTTCGCGAAACGCATCGAGCTGGGTTTTAAGCTGAGGAAGAGCTTTTTGTTTGTAGCTATCCACTGCATCTAAAGCTTCAAAGGTATTGCGGAAGGCTTCTTTAAGTGTATCTACGCTGATATTGGCATCCATCGCTTGTTGTTGAATAGCCGCTCCTTGTTGCTTGAGCATTACCGAAGTAGAACGAATAAGATTGTTCGTAGTATCATTGATCATTTTGACTTTATCTAACACAATACGTTGATTGTACAAAGCCGAAGCCACCGTTACGGCGGTACGTAAAGCCGATACGGTGACATGTTGAGCGCGTTCTACAGCCCGAATGAGTTCCTTATTGTTGCGACGAACGATCTCCATAGCAAAGTAACCCTGTTGATTGACTGCTTGCATCTGTTGTAAATCCATTACCTTTTGTCGCAAAGGAAAGAGCACTTCATCTTGAATGTATTTGATTTTTTCAGGATCTTCGTTATTCACTTGAGCTTCTTCTAGGGCCAAAGAGACAGCCTCATCCATTTGGGTACCCAGTTCTACTTGACGGCCGAGTTTAATCGTTAAATCGCGCAAAGAGGCCTGTTCAATTTCTAGAGTGGTGTTGTCATTTTGTAACGCTTTTTTGCCAGCATCCAAAGAATCGAGGATTTCTTCGATTTGAGCATCCGCTTTTTCATAACGTTGAAAGTAATTGCGCACTGGATTAAACATACGTCCAAAGAAGGAATCATTATTAAAATTAACGTTGCTTGGATCCAGCTCTTTCATCTCGCGATTTAAACGGGCGAGGGAATCAACCACTTGCCCCCCTTCGCTACCCGTCTTAGAAAGGTCAGCGAGTGTTTTTTCTAACATTTTATTTTTATCACTCGATTTCACCACGATGTCTTTACCAAAATTATCAATCGTACTGGCGATGTTGCGGCGCTCTTCTAAAGAGTCCAAATCGATTTGCATGACTTCTTTAGCATTTTCTTGGGCCATAGAGCCTAAGACTGTTTTTTGAGCAGGAGTTGGATTTAATGGTTCGGTGACGGTTTCCTTGTCGAGAGCATCGACATCCATACTAAAAGCCATAAAGAAAGTTGCTCGCCAAAAAGATGCCTTACAGAAAAGCGAGCCTTCCTTTCTATATACTCTGTAAGGAAAAAGACAAAAAAGAAAAAGACCTAACCCATCTACTTTACTTAATGTTGTTGGTAGCGCTTCGTTTGTTCGATGAGAGTACTGAGTTCTTTTAGAGTTTCACTTGTTTCAAGAGCTTGAACAGGATACGAAAGCGCATTGACTTCCTCAAGCAAACGATTAAAGCGTTCTAAAATTTCCTCATTAGCTTGTAACGTTTGGTGAATAAAGGAAAAGCATTTCTGGTAAGGTTCCATCGCTTGAGTGTATTCAAGGTGATGTTTAAAAAGCTCTTCATAACCAAGTGTATCAAAGCCATTCATTCTCGCCAAAATCGCATTGACATTGTCCTGAAAAGCGTCTATTCCACCGTTTATAGACGTGGCAAATTTAGCATAACTCAACTTCGCCTCTCCAAAATAGTCTTGTAAAGAGGTATCGAGCTGGTTCGTTTTTCGCTGTAGGCGTAATCCTTGGTCGTAAAGTTGTTGTACTTCTTTGAAAAAAACAGGTGAAGAAGTCTTTTTTATCATTTTTAATATGGAATCTAAAGGTTGAATTAAGCTTTGAGAAGATGTTTTTGGGGAGGCTTTTTTCTTTTGAAGATAATACAAAACAAAAAAGACAAGAACAAAAAGAAGTGTAATGGCCCCTGCAGCTAAAGCGGAAAAGAGAGAGGAACTAAATAAGGACCAATGCGCTACATGACAAATCAGGCTATCCAATATAGCGAAAAAGATCGCTAATCCAGCCCATTTCAAATCGTCATTCAAAGCCTAGCCTCCTTGAGGGATACTATCCAATCAAATTAAGCTTACTCGATTCCTTCGTCCAAAGATCAAAAAAAACTCAGAGAGAACGAATTCTACTCTGAGTAAAGGTTAAAAACTTTATTTCTTTTAGAAGAGCCGCTCAAAAGTCCTTCGTATTGTAGTTCTCGAAGAACTTAGGCTAGTCAACAACGGGCCAAGCCCGTGTCTTTAGTCATAGATTATTGACAATCTTTCTAACCTACTTCTGTAAATAAATAATTTATAACTTTGCCAAAACTCATTCGTCAATTTGATCCAACTTTTTCAAATTATGCTGGTTCACCAAACATAGAAAAAATGATCATTCTACATTTTGTACTTCTATTTAGCCACCTCTAAAAGCGTGACACAGCCGGA
>CAZTNF010000047.1:0-12205 GCA_964615295.1 uncultured Erysipelotrichaceae bacterium
AACATGAGCCCCTACTTTGCTGGCATAGTTACTCACTTCCTCGAGCGCTTTTTTTTGTGTTTTGTGCGCATTTTTGCCTGGTTTAACAATATAAAAAGCTACAAAATCCTCTGTATCATTTTGTTTGGCCAATTTGGCCGCCACGTCAATAGCGCCATGACACGATTCATCGGGCGTAATATAGACTGCAATGCGAAAGGATTTTGGAGCAAAGTCAGGCTTATTGGGGTTAAAAAGCGTAGATTTCTTCAACCATCTCCCTCCTTTCCACGGGCTAAAACCAAAAAAGAAACACTTTTTTATTATTTCGCTCTTTATCTAAAAAAGATTAGAATCATAATAAAAAGAGAAAATAGACAAAAAGACCATAAAAACGGCTCTACATGAGGAAGAGATTCTAAAGTCCTGGAGAAGAAAATTTAGATCAAATTTCAATTTAATTTATTCTAAGCCCAACAGATATTAAGAGGACGTTAAAGGTAATTCTAATAAGTAGAAATTTCATAAAGAGCTAAATAAATTGTAAAATCTTTTAAGATTTTACAATAATTGCTTTATCCCTCATAACTAAAAACTAGGCTACGTAAAAGGAAAATATAAGCTTAAAAAATAGATGGAAGGTTTAAAAGAATGAAGAGGTCATGAAATTATTCGATTCATCCACTTTTAAAGAACTTCAACTTTTCCTCTTTGTAAAAAGGAAATAAAAAAAGCAAGTCCTTCAATTTGTCTCTTCCAATAAAAAAAGCAGCTAGTCAGCTGCCTTGGCTGGTTTAGAAGTGGAAGTAGATTGCACTATCAAAATATGGCGAGCAAAAAGTTCATCGATCACTAGATAAGGGTGACAAAGGTGAAATTTAGCCGCAAGTCTTGAAAAACGGAATCCTTCGTATATAGTAAAAAATAGAAGACTGAAAGCGATCACAAGAGCGATGATTTCTGGCAACCGAGAGAACATCGAAAAGGTAAAAACAGTCCCTACTATCGGCAATAAAAGAAGATTGACTAGGCAAAGGGATAGTTTGACTGGATACTGTAACATTATCTCCGCTTGGGTATTGCGTTTGCGAGCAATGCGGTATAAAATCACGTCTTTATACACTTCAAGCAACTCTGGGTTTTGTCTAGAGAGGATCTCTTGAAGGGTCGAATACAATTCTTCATTTCGAATATATTTGCGCATATCTTTAACCTAAGAGAAAGTTTTATTCTTAAAGCTCCATGATCATAAAGGATCGTTGATTACCGTAAACTATTTCGGCTTTAAGAACAAGACTCAATAAAGAAATAGCCAAGGTTTTTGTACGATTTCAAGCCCGTGAGCGCTTTCTATAAAGATTCCCAACTTTTCTAAGAAAGCTTTTGAGTGGGAGTGGTCCTGTTATTGGACATCTTTTTCAGACTCTTCACTGTTCACACGATAAAAATGAGCGGTCGAAATTCCCCAAGTCTTTTCACGAAATTTCTTCAAGTTTCCATATTGGTTGTTCATCTTTTTTTCTTTTCGAGTCCGAATTACGACTTCTCCATTTTGAGTGAGCAATGAAGTCTTTCCTAGCTCTTCCATAACAGGATGAAAAATTTCATCTTGGGTATAAGGAGGATCTAAATAAATTAGATCAAAGGTTTGGCCTTGATTTTGAAGTTGTTGGATGGCTTCAAAGACATCCTGTTCCTTGACTTGAGCCTCTCGATTTTCAAAATGGCAAGTTTTTAAATTTTTACGGATGATTCCTGCGGCTTCTTTTCCCTTTTCGACCATCACAACATGCTTAGCATGGCGAGAAACCGCTTCAAGTCCCATGGATCCAGAACCAGAAAACAAGTCCAAGAAAGAACTATCAGGGATTCGAAATTGCCAGATGTTAAAAAGCGCCTGGCGGATTTTATCCGTAACGGGTCGTGTGTCCATGCCCTTTGGAGCTTCAATGTGCGTACCTCGGGCATCTCCTGCAATAATTCGCATACCGATTTCTCTAGTCTCTTTCTGATTTCATCCTAACATGAAGATTTCTAGGTTTCATCCTTTGTGCTACAAAAAAACATTAAATTTTCTGAAATTTCACTTATTTTTAACTTTTTTAATCCGATGACTATGATTTTTAGAGCATCTGACTGCTCAAGCGCTTTCATTAGATGTAGAATAAAAAAACCTAACCAAAAGTAAGTTGTTGAGCAACCAGCAATCTTTTTTGTGTTATTACAAGGGGGAAGATATTGAATGAATACCCGTAATTTGCAGATTCATCTTGAAAAAAAGCTTTCTTCGCTAGCATCCGCCTGCATGGACCACTGCGCAGAAGATGATGGACTGATTTGTGAAATTCTCTCCTCAAACCGATTGAATGATGAAAATCGTCTCCATTACATCTGTCAGATCGAGTGTCGTCTTCCTGCTGGATATCAAAAAAAGACAAGATCTGACTATGACCTCAATTCTTTATATCAAGAAGAGGAAGACCTTCGGTACGAAAAACAACAGCGCTGGAACCAGCTTCATAAGATTGCAGTGGAGTTGAATGCTACTAGTGAAGATCGCCAAGAAATCCCAAAGGATCGGTTTTATCAGCTGGTGAGTGATCTCACCTTAGAAAGCTCTCTTTTTTAAGAACTTTTGATCCAATCGGACTTCTAGAGTTTAGGGCAATCGTATTTTTCTGGGCACTTCATAGCAATGGTCCGCTTTTAGCGGACCTTTTTTGTTACACTGTAAAAACAGTCTTTCTTTTTAGTTTATCTTTGGTTTGATAAGGAGAATTCCATGCAACAGTTTCGAAAAGTGAAATCTAAGCATGATGAACTCATGCTAGATGTGATAGAAGTATTGCCCGATCATCAACCTGTGAAAGGCATTGTTCAAATCGTCCATGGGATGCAAGAACACAAAGAACGCTATTTGGCTTTTATGGAGTACTTAGCCCAACATGGCTACGCTTGTATTGCTTCAGATCATCGAGGTCATGGACAAAGTGTTCGGCATCGTAAAGACCTTGGTTACTTTTATGATGAAACAGGAGAGGCTATTGTCGATGATTTAAATACCGTATGTGGCGATTTGCGCTTGCGCTATCCTCATGTGCCTGTCTTTATGATTGCTCACTCGATGGGAACTCTCATCGCACGTAAATATTTAAAAACTAACGACCAAGATTTGGCTGGTCTTATTTTATCGGGACCTGTTTATGAAAATCCCGCCGCTTCTGCGGGAGAAAAGCTCATTCATTTAATCGAACGATATCGAGGTGACCACTACATTTCCTCTCGTATTTCTAAAATGGTGGAAGGCTCTTTCGATAAGCATTTTGAAGGAACACAAAAAAATCGCTGGCTTTCGAGCGATTCCAATTCAGTTGAGTCCTTTAATCAGGATGAGTTATGTGGTCGTCCTTTTACTTTAAATGGGTATAAAAACCTAATGATCCTTGTCCAAGATGCTTACGATCCTAAAGGATGGAACGTAAAAAACCCCGATCTACCTATTTTGTTTGCGGCAGGAAAAGATGATCCTGTCATTGGCAATGAAAAAGAATTTAGAGACATGCAAGAATTTTTAAAGGGCCGAGGATATCGTCATGTCTCAGGAAAGTTATATCCCGATATGCGCCATGAAATTTTAAACGAAGTCGATCGACGCCAAGTCTTCGAGGATTTTTATCATTTCTTAGAAGAATACACTAAAACGGCTCGTCCTTTAAGAGCGGATTAACAACCTAAAGTTCAAGGAGCCGGACATGAAAAAAATGAAGAAAGGAGAAAAGGAAAGAGCTAGGCCTTTCCTTTGAGATATTGCGATGAAAACAGTTGGTTTTATTGGCTTTGGAAAAATGGCTATGGCTATTGTGGAAGGTTGGAGACATTGTGGTTTAAATCAAGAGTTAGATATTTTTGCCTATGCTCCCAATCAAACCAAATTGGCCATGAATTGCCAAGCCCTTGAAGTCACTCCTTGTGCTTCTTTAGAAGAAGTTTGTGAAAAAGCACAAACGATTATCTTGGCTTGTAAGCCATATCAAATTGAAGATGTGTTGTCTTCGATCTCCCATGAGCTCCACCATAAATTGGTCATCTGTTTAGCCGCTGGCATCAATTATAAAAAACTACAAGCTTGGATTCCTTCTACTCATCATGTGTCCATCATGCCTAATACAGCTATGGCTGTTTGTGCAGGGATTGCGATTGTCGAAAAGACGCATTCCATGAATGCGCAGGATGAAGAAATCTTCCAATTTCTCTTTCACCCTTTAGCTCTTATTGAACCTGTTGAAGCTTCGCTCTTTGGAATTGCCGGCACCATCAGTGGATGCTCTCCCGCTTTCTTAGGCTTGTATGCCGAAGCACTTGCCGATGCGGGTGTGAAATATGGTCTAAGCCGTCCAGTAGCTCAACGCTTAGCTGCGCGTGCGATTTATGGGGCAGGGGCTATGTTGAGTGTAGAGAATCGGGAACCTGCTATTTTTAAAAATGAAATTTGTTCTCCAGGAGGAACGACCATTAAAGGAATTGTGGCTTTGGAAAAGGCTGGCTTTCGCAAAGCTGTTATCGAAGCCATTGAGGCCATTGAAGAAAATAAGTAGCGAAAACAAAAAAAGTTTATACCAAGTCAATAATCCAAGATTCAATTTGTGGATATCCAATCCGCATTTTATGAAAAAGAGCTGAGTATCGACTTGGCTCTAATTTCTTTATTATTCATTTTATATTTTAGAGAGAGCGAGGATCTTTTAAGCAGCACTAGGAACCTTAGAGGTGTATATGACAAAGTTATGATCAGTCTAAAGAGGAGAGAAGTTTTGAATCAACTGGATGAGAGTATAATTGATTGGATCAAGATTCCACTTAGCCCATTTGAAGAGAAATGTGAACCCGATCTCCATCTTCATTAGATCAAAGACTTGGTTCTTTTCTTTTTTAGGAGTTGGCAAGTATTAAAATTTGACTCTCATGAAAAAAAGGGCTTGAACGAATTCCAGAAATAATTTAATTCTTACGCAAGATCGTATAAAGTGCTTGGCCACGAAAGATAAGGGATCTAAAAGGAAAGCTTTTTAGCTTTTCTTAAAGAGAGTTTTCTATTCGTTTTATAAACTTTGCGTAAAAGCCATAATTCTGGTAATTCGTTATAAGCCCTTTTTTGTTTGTTGGATAATTAGCTGTGCATATTTATGATTTCCACTTCATCATATTCGGGAAGCTGAATGTTTGGAGAATATGCAAAGGTTTTCGAACGGACAGAGGAAGAAGTGGAGTAGGATTCTACTACACCAAAGACCACTTGACCATTCTTTTTAAACACAATATTTACGGATCCATATAAGGTATCGTAGTCTCGAACTGTATCAGGATTGGTAACAGTATAGGTGACAATTCCACTTTGCGCTTCTACTCCAGTCGAGTCCACTTGGATGGTGGCATAATCGGCAGGAAATTCTTCTTTATAACGTGCAATCAGCTCTTGGGTACTCAAAGTGGTGTTTTCCTCTTCATAAGGATAGAAATAATTTCCAATATAATCGGAATACTCTTCGGTTAAATCAACATCCACTTCGATTTGCTCACTCGATTTGGGGGCCTCATAGTAAAAGTGAGCCACCGAACTTACCCAAATCTCAGAACAATCAAATCCCATCGCTCCTACACGTGGCCAATCGGTTGTTTCTTCATCTGTAAGGGTATTGGTGGTTTCCACTTCTAAAGATAAATAAGAGCGATAGTCTGGATTATTTTTTTGAATTTTAAAGGTTGTAATCGCCTCATCCTTCAACACCACTGTAGGCCCAATTTGGTCAATGGAAAGATCACCACTTCCCGTATTTCCCCATTCCCATGTTGTTTCTTCTATCACAAAAGGGCCAGAATGAAGCCGATTGGAAACCAAGTCACCAACAAATCCAATAACACTTGGAACCAAAAAAAGAGTAGCTAGAGTCATTAATAAGCCTGGCTTTTGGCGAGAAAGCCATCCTTTCAGACCTGTTTGCGAACTAGACAAAGGTGGGATGGATTCTTGTTTAACGGGGGGTGGAGTTTGTTGAGCAGTTTGTTTCATGCCATACCTTTCCTCTCTGCTTGCCTAACGATAATACACAGTGGTATCGGCTAATTCTTCTAAGCGACGATCGAGTTCATCGCCTGATTCAAAGACATTGGATTGACGAAGCTTTAAGAGTTCATCCACAACTCGATCAATTTTTTTCGTCACTTCATCTGAATCATGAACATAATTTTCCAAAATAGCTAAACGTTCTTGAGTAGGCGTAGAAGAGCCAAATAGAGAGACCGCTTGATAGGCATTTTGATAGTTTTTTTCTAAGACCTCTTGTGCATTTTGCATAACTTGTTTGTAGCGCGTACTTGAGATCAAAGAACCCTCGAAAGATTCATCAATTAATTTTTCCACTTCTTGTTGACGCGATTGCACATTTTGGATGTTTTCTTGAAGTCTTTCAAGTAAATCTTGATAAACCGGATTCGGTTCATTTTTTAAGCTAGAAGTGGGTAAAGAAGGCTTTTTAGGTAAAGTCGAATAGGTAGTGGTTGTGGTTTTGATCGTTGTGGTGATGGTATGATCCGCATGATAAAAAAACAACCCGAAGAAACACATAAAAAAGCCTAGAAAACTTAAAAAAAAGGAAAATAAGGCTAACCAAGATAAAGTTCCATGAAAAGCCAACACAAAAACCGAAAAAATAGAAATCAAAAGAAAGCCCACCATCATGACAATCTTTTTTGGAGGACTCATCTCTTGAAGAGATTGAAAAGATAAGAGAGTACTTTTGGATTTAGACATCATATTTCAAGCTCTAATTCGAGCTTCTCCTTCCCAAACGCTTAAAGCGGATTCTTCTCAAATTTTAGCATGATCCCAAAGGCTTCTTTCCAAACAGGGACTAAGGGAAAACGAAAAAAAACATTAAAATCTTCTATCCTATATTCCCTTTAATGACATTTCCTTTTCTAGCTAAAAAAAGAGCCAAACGAAAGTTCGTTTAGCTCCTTTTGCTTATTCCAATTGAACGGTTAATTCCATGCCCGATTCGATCTGGCTTTCTACTGGAATACTTTGAGCAATAGTTCGACCTGAGCCAGTAAACGATATGTTAAGTCCAGTCAATTGCGCAAACGCCGTTAAGTCTTTGCGCGTCCAACCTGTTAAATCTGGCATTGTCCACTCGGTTCCATTGGTCAAAATCATGACTTTATCATTAGCATTAATAGCCGTTCCTGTATCGGGAAATTGGTTTACTACCGTATCTCCATTGCCAATCACAACTATTTTGACCAAAGTATCGGCCAACATCTGGTTGGCATAGGCCAAGGAGTGACTGTTTAAAGAAGGCATCGAACTGGATGTCCATTCTTGGTAAGCTGTGTTGTCTGCGATCTCCGTACTCATGTTGACATTGGCTGTTTGTAGAGCCGCTTGCATGATGTTTTTAAAGGGATCGGGAGAATAGTTTAAATAGTTTTTTCCTTGCATTCCCCAAAGAACGAGGACTTTGGGATCATCAGCAGGAGCTGCGGCCAATACCGTAGAGGTGTAATTGGTTTTATCATATGTTCCTGTTTCAGGATTGTAAATCTCACCAGTACCCGTCTTAAGCGCCATATCCACTCCTTCGATAGCAAAGCGCTCACCTGTCATGCCTTCTGCCATAACCCCACACATCAAATCAATGGTCTGACGAGCTGTTTCGGATTTGATGGGCGTACCTACCACTTGTGGTTCAAAGCTTTGAATTACTTCACCAGTGGTACCGTCTGTGATGGATTCTACCACATAAGGTTGCATCATCTTGCCATCATTGAAAACCGCTGTATAGGCTTTGGCCAAAGCCAACATTGTTAAGGAAGACCCCTGTCCAAAGCCACTCGACATATAGTCAGTGGCTTGATCGATGTTTAATTTTCCGACAATCTCATTTACGAAGGGAATGTTGGTGGACTCAAATAAGTCAAAATCGTCCACATAGCGTGCTACATCGGATTTGTTTAAGTAGCGAGAAAGAAGCTCACAAAGAGCGATATTGGAAGAATGCGCTAAGCCTTCTGCATAGGTCAAGATTCCATAGTCGTTGCCTAATGCGTCCATGATCGGCGGATAATCGGTTTGATCTTGAGAGGCCACTCGAGTGATTTGACCCGAATAGGAATCAACAGTGTAATAAAATTCACCTGCACGATATTTTTCCTCCCAAGGATAGACCCCTGCATCGATAGCCATGGCGTAATACAGAGGTTTGACTACTGAGCCAGGTTCTACGAGGTATTCGGAAATGTTGTCATTATAGGAAGGAATGCTTAAGTGAGTGTTTTGATCAAAAGTGGGATAGGAAGCCCAAGCCAAAATTTTCCCAGTTTCTGGATCCATTACCAAACACCAAGCCGCATTGGCTTTGGAGGATTTCATGGTTTCCTTCATATTTTCTTCGACGGTTTGTTGCAAGCCCGCATCCAAAGTTAAGGTAATTGTATCTCCATGGGTAGCTTCCTGAATGACTTCTTTGCCTCCAGAAAGCTCTTGATCAAGCTTGGTCGAACGGTAGCGTTCAATTCCATCTTCCGCTCCTAAATAGGAATCCATTGTTTTTTCCAAGCCAGATTTTCCACTAATCCGACCGGTTTCATCATCATAGGCCGCAAAGCCAATCATATTTGAGGAAAAAGGAGTGGTTGGATATTCTCGTTTGGTGGTTTCAATAAACGTCAATCCAGGGATTTTCATTGCTTCAAGCTTTTCTTTGAGCTCACGATCGATTCGCTTAGTTCCAATACCCAATTCGATTTGACTATAGCCTTTTTCTTGACCATTTTTAAGCAACCCTACAATGGCTTCTTCATCAATCGTTTCTCCAAGAACCGACTTCAAGGCGGCCGCAAAGGCTTCCGGATCTTCTACATAGTCATCCGCACTGGCTTCATCAGCCACACGCAAAGCTGCCTCGACTTGTTCGGTACGCCCAGCCTCTTGAGCTTGTTGTAAAACATCTTGGCGTTGTTTTTGAATGATGAAGTCCTCTTCTTCTTTTTCTTCTTCTGTACGGGTATCAAAGTTAGCGGCTAGAGTATAGGCAACCGTTTGGCGCGCAATAACTTGCCCAGAGTGATCTAAAATCTCTCCACGTATGCCATCGATGACTTTGGTTTGGACAGAATCGCGAATGACCGAAGTTAGAGCTGTATGACCAGTCCATAAATGCTTTTGGGTAACCATGGTGTAACAAATTGAAAAGATAGCCATCGCCATACAACAAATAAAAATCACACTGATGGAAAGAATGTTGCGATTGGATTTCTTATCAATAGGAATCTCTTTGATAGTCGACTTTGGCGCTCGTTTTTGGGGCTTTCTTTTCGTTGATTTTTTTGGCATCTCCTTCTCCTTTCTCTTTGTTTTTATATCGTAAAAGTCTCTATTCATTGTCCTTTTTTAGATGGTTTTTTAATGGGGAAAATATGTCAATTTTTCGCCATCTCAAGAAGACTTCAATTTGTGAAAATTTTACGTATGATCACTTTACAATAAAAAAAAGCAGTTCGAAAGACTCGAAGACAAAAAGAGCGCTTTCAACCTGCTTAGAAGGCTTATTGGATGCTGGCGGAACTGGTTTGACTCGAGGATGAAGGACTCGTTGAATCGCTTGATGAAGAACCATAGTAAAACACGTTGTTTGGATTTTCGTATACTTGTCCTTCTAACATGCCCAATACACGGCTTTTTTCTTGTAATTGGGCAATCTCTCCTTTGAGTTGTTCAATGTTGGCCTGCCGTTGTTGGATGTCATAGACCAATTTTTGGTTTTCGACTGCAAGGTTATTGCTGTAGGTCCCTAAGATTAAAGAAGTACTAAAGTAACCTAGAGCCACAAGAATCACGATACAGATCGTTAAGAAATAGGGTTTGGAAAACAAATTGGTTTTCTTCGTTTTTGAATGCTTCTTTCTAGCCATCCTGAATTGGCTTTTCCGATCAAAGCCTCCCTCCTCTCTTTATCTTCTTTTTCGGAATTTATTTTAAATTTAAACGCTCAATACCTCGTAGTTTCGCACTATGGGCGCGTTGGTTTTCTTCTAACTCTGTCGCACTCGCTACAATTGGCTTACGATTGACTAACCGATATTCCAAAGTTTCACTTGAAGTGATAGGGATGCGGCGATTGACCTTTTTAGGTAAGGCTACTTGGGCAAAGGCTTGTTTAACGAGGCGATCTTCCAAAGAATGAAACGTGATGATGGCCATGCGTCCTTCGGGTTTTAGACGCGCTAAGCCTTGTTGAAGGGCACTTTTTAGTTGCGGCAATTCTTTATTGACTTCCATACGGAGGGCTTGAAAGGTTTGCTTAGCGGGATGACCTTTTTTCTTTAACACAGCAGCAGGTAAAGCGTTTTTGATCACATCGACCAGATCAAAAGTCGTCTCAATGGGCTTTTCTTCCCGTGCTTTTAAAATCCCATTCACAATGCGGCTTGCATTGGGTTCTTCTCCATACTCACGCAAGACGCGTAAAAGCTCTTCTTTAGGATATCGATTGACCACAAACCAAGCATCCAAGTCTTGATCTTGATTCATGCGCATATCCAGTCTTGCATCATAGCGATACGAAAATCCACGCTTGGGATCATCAAATTGAGGAGAAGAGACCCCAAGATCCATCAAAATGCCATCCACTTTTCCCACCCCTAATTTGTCAAGCTGGACATCGAGTTCTTCAAAGGGGGCATGAATGAGAGTAAAATTTGAGCCAATAGTGGCTAAGCGCTTTTCACTTTGGGCGATGGCTTCTTTGTCCAAATCAAACGCATACAGATGTCCCTTTGGGATACGTTTTAGGATTTCACTCGAATGGCCACCACGTCCAAGAGTACAATCGACATAAACGCCATCGTCTTTGATCGCCAACATATCCAAGGATTCTGGCAACAAAACGCTAATATGCTCCATACGTTCCTCCGTTTTGTTTAAGAAAAAAAGGCCCAAGACTTGACTTTGTGAATGCACAAGCCACTGCCTTATGCCTTAAAGACTGATAAAAAGCACCACGCTTCCTTCAGCCGTTTGGATCTTTTCCTTGTAATAACGTTCCAATATTTTGGGCGACTTTTTCATAGCTTTGAAGCATTTCGTCTTGTAAGGAATCCCACTTTTTTTTCGGCCAAATTTCCAAATGGTTTGCTACACCAATAATGAGACATTCCTTATCGAGTCCTACCTCTTTGATCAAAGAAGCCGGAATCAGGATGCGCCCTTGAGCATCCGGCTCCACTTCGCACGCTTTCGCCATAAAGATGCGCAAAAAAATACGCGCATCCGCATTGGTGAGGGGCAATGTGGAGTATTGCAAAAAAAGGCGAGTCCATTCTTCAAGAGGATAGACATTCAAACAGCCGTCCAAGCCGCGGGTAATGAAGATTTGATCGCCAAGCTCGCTACGAAACTTGACGGGCATGATCAACCGCCCCTTGCGGTCGATATTGTGCACATACTCTCCCATGAACATGTGCCCTCACCCCCTAAAAATGCGACAGGCGTGAAACCAAAGTGCTTGTCTTGTAGGTGAATTATACCGCCTTACCTACTCTATCTCAATTTGATTGTAAAAGGCTTAGAAGCAGAGTTCAAGATCAATAAAACTTTTATGGGAAGGAAAAATCCTTAAAAATAGCCTTTTTTCTCTTCAAAGTGATGAATTTTCGAATCTCTTCTTCCGTTTTCTCTCCATTCTTTCAAAATAGAAAGATTTCAATCCTCTAAAGGTGGATTAAAACGTCTTTTTCCTTAACTCTCCCACGAGGCTGACTCATTTTTATGCAATACGGCAAAATTTTGGGTAGCATAGCTTATAATTTTATTAAAAAGAATAAAGAAATGGAGAGTGTTATGAATTTGTGCGACTCGTTAGGTAGTGAAAAGCTATCTGGGGTGGATTAGTTTTATTACTAATTCATCAACAACTAATACTTCAAGGATGGGAATGAGGGTGTAACGACCCGAAACCAACCCCCTAATACTCCGATGGGTAGCCCTGAGAGGGGTGTTCCTACAGTTAGCAATGTAGGAGTCCAAAGCTCGGTGAAGTCGGCAGAGAGGTGATTCACTAGGGAATCCTAGTGGGAAATGCGTGGAAACACGAGTCATTGATATGTCGGGGGTCAATTGAGTTATATATGGTGAGACAATGGGCCTAGAAAGCCCTGTGGAAGGTTCGAA
>CAZTNF010000048.1:0-12196 GCA_964615295.1 uncultured Erysipelotrichaceae bacterium
CTTTTTTCGTAGTCTTTTCTTCCTAAGTGAGTCGATTCAATACGCTCTGCCTGCGTTATTTTGCCCTCTTTTTTCAGAAGTCTGGCCTTAGCTTCATACGGATTGCGATTCTGCCATTTTTCCTTAATGCGATCTGATTCTTCTGTAATCATATTTCCAAGCCCTTTTCCATAAACATGGCCATTAGAAAGATGAAGCATTTCTGTCATTCCTTCGTATCTGTAGAGTCCAGAGTTCATCTGATATCTGGTCTGATTAAAGGAGTAGGAAATTTTTCCTTTTTTATTGCGAAACCATCTACAAATGCGATTAAGAAGGTTATGACGGTTCACATCCAGTTTCCGGATCGAATTTGGATACGAAAGCCTCTGACGCTTGAGGACATGGTAAATCCGTCGTACATACAATCTAGTAGCAAAAGTGCATCATTAAGCATGAGCGGATAACATCTCGGACTCTGTTTTTGGTGTTAGACCGTTCCGTTTTGATGCCGCTAACGGTATCATCAAGAGCTAGTTTCCAGTGTCTGGCCAGAGGCTGCCAGCTCCCTCTATTATTTTCTTCAAAATAATTTTGGTTAGAGATAACCTTGAAATCCTTTTATCAAAAGCCTTCTTTTTTGAAATGAGTAAATAACTAGGCTAAAAAAGAATCCTGACAAACATAATGTCAAAAGAAGGGATATAACTATGAAATCCCCAAAATTTAAGAATTAGAAATGAGTTTAGAGTTTTCTTGTATAAGAAATGATGAGGGATTTTGGCCTAAAGTGTTGAGAATCCACGTTTCGGGATTGGTAGGCACTTGTATTTTGGCTTGTAGAGTATTTTCCAAAAGCGAAAATAATCCATAACAGTTAGCCATCCCCCCTGTGAGACGCACGGGATAATTTAAAACTTCAGCTTGGAAATGGGGACTAAACTTGCTCAAAAAAGCCTGAGCTTTGGTGGCCATTTCCTCTAACACGGGTTCGATTAAATTTTCCCAGATATCGGAAGCGCGCAACTTCAATTGAACATATTCGTTGTGCTGATTCAAACCAGTCAAACAAAGCACTGGATCACGCTCTTGTTTGAGCGCATTCGAAGCCGCTTCTTTTAACGCACAGGCATCTTCCGAGGAAATGAGAACTTTACAAACTCGTGCGACTTCATTGGAGATAGCCACATCAATCATATGTCCGCCTTGGGGTATAGCTTGGTAGGCGATCACTTCATTGTGATTTCCTAAGATGAAATGAGTCAAGCTGGCTCCTGCATGAATATGTAAAAAAGGTTTTGGAGAACTCGGTGCAAAGGCAGGGATCATGCGTACTTTGGAAATGTGATAGGGCAACAACAGGCGGCTCCACTTCTTCTCCTGATCCACTTCAGGTTGTTGAAAGGACAAAATGGAGACATTAGGAGCCATTAAGTAACGTTCAGTGGGGGCTTTAGAGAAAAGCGATTTGAGCAAAGGGGTCGGATCGGCTTTAATTTTTTCGCGATAAAAAGGGTAGATTAAATGTTCGTGAGTGGCCCAGGAGGCTTTTAGGGCCTCTTCTCCAATGATGTTAGGAGTATGACAAAGTCGACAAGCGCGGACGCTTAAAACTTGATGGGTTTTGGGATCGTAAAGCCGCAAAGAATACGTTCCTGGATCGATTAAATAGTTGTTTTCAAACATTAAAATCCGAGTCCTTGCCGAATGGTGAGGGTCATCGCCGCTTCCGTACACAGCCAAGCGAGAGAAAAGGCCAAGAGAAACAAGAGCATCTGAACTTTTTGGGGTTGACGGACTTTACAAAAGCGGGCAAAGTCCACACAGCTTAGTCCATAGAGCGAAACTGCAAAAAAAGCACAATACACCAAGACATAAGTAATCCAGGTTGTCATGGTCGACCGACACTTCCTTTCCATACGAAGAGATCGGGATTTTTTTTGAGGATTTGGTAAGCTTGCTCCCTGACATCTTCATCCACGCAAAATCCCATTAAACACGATCCAGACCCACTCATCATGACTCGAACCAATCCCGCATCCAACATTTTTTCTTTTAGTGCGTGCACTTCTGGCAGCATCTCAAAGGCAAGTGGTTCAAAGGCATTGACCATTGTTTGATAAAGAAGGCCCAAGTCTTTCTTGCGGACCGCATCTTGAACGATATCGATGTCTAAGCGTTCCCGCTCTTTGGCCTCTAATCCTTCAAAAGCTTGCTTAGTGGAAATGCCAACTTGACACTTCGCTAAAATAATGGGGATTTTCCATTTAATGTCCAAGTCCTCCACCACTTCTCCTGCCCCTTGCACACGGGTAAAACCTTCATGCAAACAACAAGGTACATCTGCTCCAATTTGAAATCCAATTTCTTCAAGTTCAGATAAAGACAATCCTAGTGATTCTATTTCATTTAAAGCTTTCAACAAAGCCGCTGCATCAGCGGATCCGCCTCCAAGTCCTGCTTGGTCAGGAATAGTTTTGTAAAGCGTAATTTTGTAGTGTCCTTTTAAACCATTCTTGCGCAAAAGACGAAGCGTTTTGATCAAAGTATTGTCTTCAGGTAAGGATAAGGTTTCACAGACGATTTCATCGTCTTGACTTTCTGTGCTCTCAATGACTAGCTCATCAGCTAAGTCCACTTGGGCATTCACCATATCCATTTCATGCAGGCCATCGCTTCGCTTTTCAAACACATCCAAGGCCAAATTGACCTTACCATAGGCTTTGACTCGGCTCATGACAAAGACTCCTCTAAAGGCTGATCGGTTTGAGGCAAGAGAGCTTCATAGGCTTGATAAAGTCTTAAAAAGTCTTGAACATCCATTTGTTGAGCCCGTGTGGTAGGAGCTAAATTGGCCTTTTCTAAAATAGATAAAACCAATTCTTTATCCTCTAACCAAGCTTGTAAGTTGTTAAGTAGCGTTTTTCGGCGTTGGACAAAGCAAGCTTTAACCAATTCAAAAAAGCTTTCCTCTTGACTGGCTTTTAATGGCCGATTGGTGCGCATCACAAATTGCAAAACGGCACTTCCTACATTTGGAGAAGGCCAAAAGACGTTGCGATTGACTTCCATAATCTTTTTCATCGAACAGCGATATTGGGTGATCACAGAAAGCGCATTGTATTCTTTGGTAGCGGGTTTAGCCATGAAGCGATCCGCCACTTCTTTTTGCATCATCACAGTGATAGCTGCAATCGGTTCAGTGGCTTCAAACAGCTTGAATAAAATGGGTGTGGTGATGTAATAGGGCAAATTGGAGGCGAAGTAAACCGGAATTCCTTCTTTGGCAAACGGGGCTAAAAGCGTGTTGACATTCACTTCTAAAAAATCTTGTTGAATGATCTTCAAATGATCACTGCCAATTTCGGCTTCTAAAATGGGTTGAAAGCGAGGATCGATTTCAAAAGCGATGACTTGACGGGCTTCTTCGCATAAAAATTGTGTCAAGGCTCCAATGCCAGGTCCTATTTCAATGACCACGCTATCGGGATTGGGAACAGCTGCTTTCGCTATTTTTTCCACTACTCCTGGTTCAACAATGAAGTTTTGACCAAAACTTTTTTTAGTCGAAGCGTTGTATTGTTCTTGAATCTCGCGTGTTCTCTTTTTGGTCGCAATGGGATTTTCAATCATGTGTGAACACTCCCTTCACATCTTCTAGGCGATATCCTGCTTGATTGAGCCGTTTAAAACACGTCTTGGCGTTACAGTGGCCAAGGTGTAAGGCTTCGCATACTTTTTGACGTCGTGTAGCGTTGCCTACTAGACCAAGATCTAAAAAATCATTCCAAGAAAGGCTTTGACGCTTTTCGTCATAGACCACAAGATGACTCAGACTTCTTTCAAGATCGTCTTTAGCTGCATGTTCCACTCCGACTTTTTTATCGGTTTTCGCTTTCTCACGCGCAATATAAGCATGCGCTACGCCTGGAATGTGCCGCGCAATCACACTGCGTATATGTTCCCCAGCATGATCGGGATCAGTAAAGACAATAACCCCGCGTTGCTTTTGCGCTTGGGCAATGCGCTCTAGGGTTTGTGCCGAAACGTGGTCGCCTCCAGTTTCAATCGTGTCGCAATCAAAATAGCGCTTTAAGGTTTGGGTATCGCTACGCCCTTCTACGACAATGACTTGTTGAATATGCATGAAATTTTTTCCTTCCAAGCGAATTTTAAGGATTTAGTTCCAGAAAATTGGCGTATCTTTCGCCAAAATGGCTTTATCCTTTCCAAGTATAACACGGCCAAATTTGAGCTTTGACTCTTGCCCTCCTTGTCCAGGGGCTTTGACTCTAAGACTCAAAATGAAAACGTTTTTCATCTCCAAAAAGAAAGGAGGAATGCTAAAGAGAGAAATGAATTTTAATTTTTCTTTTTATCGTAATTTTTCTATTTTTTGAAAGGGGACTTTGAAAAATAGAAAAATTACGATAAAAAGACGAAGCCAAAAAGAAGTCTATCCAAGAACTAGATTTTTTCTTTGTCTTAGAAAGGAATTATATGCACATTGAAGATCACACTATTTTAATTGCTCCTGGCGCTTTACATCTGCCTTTATATGAAGAGATCTATAAACAAAAGGGCAGTTGTATGAACATCACGGTTCTCTCTTTAGAGGCGTATTTAAACCGTCACCTTCAAAAACCAAAGCCTTCAACCGCAAGCGTTTTATATGAATACGAACGAGCTTTAAGCGATTTACCTAGTACCAACACCTTTTATAGCTCTCGCAAAGATTATGATTTTTTACGCGATTGCCATCGCTTTATGACTAATGTTCAGCTGTATGACATTACCGAGTTTCCCACGGATACAAGTCGTGAGCGGGATTTACTGGAAATCATTCAAAAACTCTCAGGTATCGATCTGTGGGTCAAGGAGGCTAAATCGTTGCCTTTTGAAGATGCCAAGCGAGTGCGCATCTTAACTACCCAACGGGATCCCCTTTCTGAGTATTGGGTGCAATTGTTGTTTTCCAAAGGAGCTAAGCCCCTTGACCAAGAGCATCATCGCCGTTTTTATTATTGGGCGACATCCAATCCCCATAAAGAAATGGAAGTGTGTGCGGATGCAATTGTACACAACCGTTTACCCGCCCAATCAGTGCTCGTGGCTTTGTCTAATCCCGATGAAAAATATGCTCTTGCCCAAGCATTTAAATCGCGTAAAATTCCCTTTACCTTTTATAGCCAAGATAACAATTCCCCGGTTTTGGATAAATGGAAAGCAGCGCTTGAGTATGTGGCTCATCCTGATGATGGACGATTGATGAATTTATTGAAAGTCATGTTTCCAGCCACGGGCTATGATTTACGTCGATATTTAGAACTATATCCGGATGGAAAAAGTGACTTACAAAATATTCCTTATGAAGAAAACTCTATTCTTGGAGCCTCCCAATTTGCAGCGCTTCAAACATTAGAGGTGCAATGTAGCCCTTGGAATGGAAAACTCTCAGAAATTAAAGAATGGGACATTCATTCGTTTGAAGACATCGGTCAACTCATCATGGATCAAATCCCTTCACCGACAGAAGATGACATCCGTATTTTTCAAGGTGTTTTGGATAGCTGGACACAGATTCAAGGATTTATTCAAAAAAGAGAGGATTTAAATCTCTTTATTCGCTCTTTGGATACCTTACATCCTTCTGCGGCCTTGTCCGAATTGAAGGGTGTTTTAGTGGCTGAACGAGATCAAATCAGTTGCTTACATGAACATGTGTTTTGTATTGGAATGGATGCAAAGAGCTTTCCTGGTTCAAGCCAAGATCCAGGCATTTTTGGAGAAGATTACTTAGCCAAACTCAACTATCCAAGCTTAGAAACACGGATAGAGAATAAACTCAATCAAGCCAAAAAGGCCTTGATGTGTCCAAAAGATGTGTATTTTTTATACGCTCAATCCGACTATGAAGGAAAAAGCGTGGAAAGCAGTCATGAACTTAATACTTGGTTAGAGGTCTTTCCTAAATTTAAAGCCGCAGCGCAAACAAGTATGAATCTCAAACCTTCTTTTTCCATGGAATCGCTCAAATCACAAGTCTTTTTTGAAGGAGAAGACCATACTCTTCATACTAAGTCGCGTCAGCTTTCTAGTTATGCGGATTGTCCTTTGAAAAATTTATTGCACTATGGATTGCATCTGAAAAAGCCCCTTATAGCCCAAGATGTTTTGGTCTTACAGCCTACAATTGTTTCCACCATCATGCGCCAAAGCCTTTCAAGCTATGGAAAACCTTTTTATGAACTCAATTTTTCTGAAATAGAAGCGCTAGTACAACACGATTTCGCCTTTGCAAGACGTGTGGTGCCCTCAAAAGCTAAAGATATTGACGCTTTAGCAAGGCTTTGCAGTGAGGAGCTTTTATGGCTCTTTCAAAACCTCAAACCTATTTGTACGGAAATGGGATTAACGATTGTCGAAGGAGATTTCCAAATCGATCTCGAAGAGAAAATAGAAGGACTTCCTATGCGCATTGCGGGTACGCTTACTTCTGGACTTCGTTCCCATGCCATTTTTAATGTCTATCCCAAACAAGAAGAGGAAGGCTTTACACTTTTAGAACAACCCTTTGGGACCCTAGACTTCAGTTTGTATCCCAAAGCAGCTTCTCATCCTGCCTTTGCTTTGAGTTATGGACGGGGAGCCGCACAAGCTAATGCCTTTCCTATAGAGGCCAAACAAGCAAGTGCCAAAGGAACGGAAAGTTTTTTAAAGGACAGCTTTGTAGCCCAAAACTTCGAAAAACCGCGTCCAGGTCTGATGGAAGCTTTAGTTAAATCCGTTCCGACCTATGAAAAGAAACAGGAAAAGATCTTAAATGAAGCCCAAACGTATGCGAAAGGCATTGTAAAAAATGAATTTTATCCGCTTCATAAGCCAAGTGCATGTGTTCGATGTGCCTATCGAGCCATTTGTCGCAATGCCGCGATCGAGAAAGGAGATTAAGCGATGCCCCATCTAGTGAATCTAAACCAAGACATAAAAAAAGAAGGAATGGATGATTCCTCTTTGGATACGTCAACTCTTCACAATTTAGCCGTAGATGGATTGCCAATAGAAAAAGAAACGGTATCGCAAATCACGTTTTCCAAAGCACAACAACAAGTCATTCATTCACGAGGCAAAAACTTATTGGTTTCTGCTTCAGCTGGAGCAGGAAAGACGGCCGTTTTGGTGGAACGCTTATGTGAACTTGTCATAAAAGACCGCATTCCTCTTTCCTCTATTTTAGCGATGACTTTTACCGAAGATGCGGCGCGGGAGATGAAAAGCCGTTTGAAGCTGCGCTTAATGGAACAAGCTGGTGATCCTTGGATTGACTTGCAACTCGGTCAACTTGAGACGGCCTCGATTAGCACCATTCATTCGTTTTGTTTAGACATTGTTCAACGCTATTACTACTTAGCTAACTTAAGCTACTCTGTGGCAAGCCATGTGGATACTGGTCTAGCTGATGAGCAAGCTTTAGCTCAAGCCCATCAAAATGCTTTGATGGCGATGGATCCTCAAAAACGAGCGGCATTGAGTTTATACTTAGCCGCTTATGGACAAGGCGATAAGGATCTACAAGCGACCATTTTAAAATTTTTGGAGCTTGCCCGCTCCAAACCAGATTGGAAATCATGGATTCAAGCATGCCGTAGGCCAAGTCCTCAGGTGGCTGATGATTTTTATGGTTGGTTTATTCTACGTATTCAAGCTTTGATTGACATCTTTGAAACCATGGAAGAAACCGTCTTGGAGCTTAGCTTTTCACGGGCTGACAAGCAACAAGAGTATTTAGGTCTCTTTCAAGGCAAACAACAAAAACTAAAAGCTTGTCGAGTGGCTTTAGAGGAAAAAAATTACATGGCGTTTGGCCATCGTTTTATCGAATACATTGAAACTTCGGGTAAATTTACGCCGACCATCAATAAAACCTCTTTCAAAGAGATCCAACAAGATTCGCGCCGCTATGAAAAAGCGATCGCCGATGCTCTCTTTACCCCAGAAGTCTTTTTTCAAACCGCAAAAGAAACCAGCCTAGTCCAAGAAGCGTTTGTGGAATTGGCTATTGCAGTCCAGGAAGAATTTTTAAGGCTTAAAAAGGAAGCAGGTTTTATCGACTTTTCGGATATGGAACAATACGCTTGGCAAATTTTGCAACACCCTCAAGCGGCCGAAACCTTACGGAACCAATACGAAGTGATCTTGATAGATGAGTATCAAGATACCAACGACTTGCAGGAATCGATTATTCAAGCCATTGCTCGAAAAAACAACGTATTTCGGGTTGGAGACATCAAACAATCAATTTATCGCTTTCGTCAAGCACGCCCTCAATTAATGAAAAACCATCTTGCACAAGTAGATGACTTGAATGAAGTGATTGCCATGCAAGAAAACTATCGCTCAACTAAGCGTCTTATCGATTTTAATAACACCTTTTTTTCACAATTGATGAATGTAGAGGGCATGGAAGGGCAATTTTCGGCGATGGACTATGCTAAAGTCGGCAGTCCCAAGCAAAAAGAGGAGCCGCAAAAGCCCATTCGCTTCTTGTTTACCGAATATCAAAACACCCTTGATTCCAAAACAGGAGAGCGAATGAAAGAAAACAAAGCCCACTCCCTGCATCGAAAGCATCGCTTTGATCTTATCGCGCATGATATTTCGAAAAAATTAGAAGCCAAAGAAATTCAAATGCGCGACGTTGCCATTTTAACGCGTACCTCAACTCCTCATGATGAACTCAAACAGGCTTTGGAATCGTGGGGTATTCGCTCCATTCACCACTTACGTAAGGGCTTTTATACCAACAAAGCTATTCAAATTGTCTTATCGGCTTTACGTGTGATTCAAGACAATCGCAACGATATCGCCCTCATGGCTGCTCTTTGTTCCCCTTTAACGGGTTTAAGCCAAGAAGATATTTTGCCCCTTTTGACCAAACGTGAAGACGATCAAACACTTTACAAAGCGCTCCACTCTTCTCCAGAGGGGTATAAAGTGCTCGCTTTAGAGCGAAAGTTACGGACTTTAAAAACTAAATCTCTTCCTGAAATGATCTTGGCCATTTATGGACTCAACGATTTTTATGATAAAAAAACCACAGCCCAGGATAAGACCAATCTAGATTTATTGCTTCAAAAAGCCGTAGAAGCCAATGGATTGCTCGATCTCGATGGCTTTTTAGATTCCGCGGGTTTGGAGGAAAACTTAGATAAAACTTCTGAAGCCATTCCTTTTGGCAAGGAAGAAGATGCTGTAAAAATCTCAACGATTCATGCTTCTAAAGGCTTACAATATAAGCTTGTTTATATTTTATGTGAACAAACTCAACGAGATATGGATGCGGGAACCCCCATCCAATTTGATGCCGATTTAGGATTAAGCTTTGATGGACTCGATGTAGTCCATCGCTTAAAGCGCCAAAGCGCTTCCCACTTGGCTCTAGCCCATAAGCGCTATTTGGAAGATCTCGAAGAAAAGATGCGTCTTTTGTATGTTGCCTGCACCCGAGCAGAACAAGAACTAGTCTTTGTAGATGCGCTTAAACATGAGAATTTATACAATGGGCCTTTGAATACCTATGCGCTTCTCAACAATAAAGGGTTTACGAGCTGGTTTTTTCACCTCTTTCACAGGGAAAGCGATCCCAATGTGGTCTTTGAGAAGGTAGAAACACTTTATGATCGTCCCGATTTATCCGTTCTCACCCAAAATAAATCTGTTCCTTTAAGCTTTTATTCTTTACCCATTCAAACTATCACTTCGCAAACGGCAAGTGAGAATAAACAAAAGACTTCTTGGAAACAAATCCAAAACCAGGCTGAACGTAGCTCCGTTCAAGCCCGTGTGCGGGGAACACTTATCCATGACATCGTCAGTTCCATTCCCTATCCTTACCAAGCTCAAAAAATTGAAGCTTTTTCGCAAAAAGCGGGTATGCCTTTGGATTCTAAAGGGGTGGATCAAATTCTTGCCTTAAACCAAAATGATCTCTATCAGCAATTCATGGCTTTACCTCATGAATTTGAATGTTCGTATTGTACAAAAACCGATAATAGCTATATTCACGGCTTTATGGATTTAGTAGTAGAACTTTCTGATCAAGAAATGGCAGTCATTGACTTTAAAACGGACATTGCCTTTGATTCTTTTTCTTTATTGAAAAAATATCGCAACCAGCTCGAAACGTATAAAGAAGCCCTCCAAAAAATCCATCCTCAAAAAACCATTCGAGCCTGGATTTACTCCTTTAGTTTAAGAGAAATGATTGAAGTCCACTAATAGATCTAAGCTTCATAAATAAAAGAATTCCATCCGCTCTTCCATAAAGTTCAAGAAATCGTGCCTTTTCTCTTTCATTTGGTTCCACTTAATGGAATAAGAATTCCAAAAACTTGATGAAATTTTCTTTAGATCGGTTAACTTCTAATTGATTTAAAAAGAGCAAAATTTTTTATCCTTTTCTTTTTAAGAGGGAAGCAAAGAGATTTGTAAAAAATGAACAAATTTGTAACCCATATTTTCAACATAGTTTTACACAATTGCCTTTGAAAGTCCCTTTTATTTATACTAAACATGACATACCAAGCAAAAGGCCCCTTATTAAGGAGGCCGAAGAGAAAAGGAGAAAAAAGGACTATGTCATTTCTTGAAAAGTGTTTCCATTTATCTGAGAAACACACCACAGTCAAGACCGAAATTCTTGCTGGAGTGACGACATTCTTGTCTATGGCCTACATTCTCGGAGTCAATCCAATTATTCTTGGAGATGCGGGCATGAATCCTGAGGCTGTCTTTTTAGCCACAGCTCTAGCTTCCATGATTGCTTGTGGGCTTATGGGCTTTTTAGCTAACTATCCCGTCGCCCTTTCAGCAGGAATGGGTGTTAACGCTTTATTTGCCTATACCGTTTGTGGATCGATGGGATTTTCGTGGCAAGCTGCACTCGCTTCTGTTTTCATTTCCGGTATTGTGTTTGTGATTATTTCTGTAACAGGAATTCGTAAGAAAATTATTGATGCAATTCCTGTTCCCTTAAAATTGGCGATTGGGGCTGGGATTGGCTTTTTCATAGCCTTTGTTGGCTTCAAAAATTCTGGTATCATTGCCGCTGATCCGGCAACATTTGTTGCGATTGGAAATTTATCAGATCCCACAGTTTTACTTTCGATTTTTGGAATTCTAGTAACGATTGTTTGTGTGGTTCGTAAAGTCCCAGCAGCGGTTTTCGTTGGTCTAGTGATTACAGCTTTATTTGGTTTAATCTTAGGCTTTTTAGGGGTTGAAAATATGCCCACATTTGGTGGCTTATTTACTACCCACTTTGATCTTTCCACTGTTGGAGCCTTTACTTCTGGCTTTGGAGAACTGTTGGCTCATCCTCTTGAAGCTCTTATTATTGTTTTCTCTTTCTTATTTGTCGACTTTTTTGATACAGCTGGGACTTTAGTAGCAGTTGGAAATGAAGTTGGTCTAATTAATGTTGAAGGACAACTCGAGAAAGCCGAACAAGCTTTATTAGCGGATTCAATTGGCACGTGCATAGGGGCTGTTCTTGGAACTTCTACTGTGACAAGTTTTGTTGAATCGTCAGCAGGAGTTGGTGTGGGAGGAAGAACCGGATTAACGGCGGTTACAACTGGTGTTTTGTTCTTCCTATCTATCTTCATTTCTCCTCTTATTCTTGGCCTCATTACAAGTGCCGTTACGGCTCCTGCTCTCATTATTGTTGGTGTCATGATGGCCCAACAGATGAAGTCTATTGATTGGAGCGATATGCTCATCGCTTTGCCTTCTTTTGTCATCATTATTGTGATGATTTTAAGCTATTCTATTTCGAATGGAATCGCTTTTGGCTTCATCACTTATGCGGTAGCGATGATAGCGGGCGGAAAAGCTAAAGAAGTTCATCTTACTGTTTGGATCTTATTAGTCATCTTTGTGATATACTTCGCTTCTCCCTATCTACTTTAATGAAAAAACTCGGCCCTTAAATGGCCGAGTTTTTTTTCTAAATATGGTTTCGATAGAGGGTAAACAACTGCATAAAATAATTAACTAAATTAACTAAATGGAGTAAAATAATGTCAGGTGATAAGCATAATATATTTAAGTAAATAAAGGATATTTTACTACAGGAGAGGTGGCCAAATTAGTAGGGTTAAATTATAGAACAGTGGCCTTACATCAAAAAAAAATCTTATTTCAATGCAAAGAAATA
>CAZTNF010000049.1:0-11710 GCA_964615295.1 uncultured Erysipelotrichaceae bacterium
AATAGCCTCAAAGGTTTTACGAATGATGTGTTCACGACATTGAGTCAAAACCTGAATAGTTACATCATCAGGAATTAAATCGTTTTCAATCAGCGTGCGTAAAAATTCATATTCGGTTTCTGAAGCGGCAGGAAAACCAACTTCAATTTCTTTAAAGCCAATGCGTATTAAGAGTTGGAAAAATTCCAATTTTTCTTCTAAAGACATGGGGACAATGAGGGCTTGGTTGCCATCTCGTAAATCCACCGAGCACCAAATCGGAGCATGGTCAGGATGATCCTTTTTCACCCACCGATATTCCGGATTTTTCACGGGAAAATAACCCGGAGAATACTTTGAAGCATCCATTTCGTTTCCTCCTTATATTAAGAACATCCGAAACGATTTGTAGCCAACAAACCATTTCGACTAATAAAAAACCGTCTCATTTGAAAGCGCAAAAAGCACAAACAAAGAGACGGATACAATCAATCCGCGGTACCACTCTTAATTGCCGCTCGCAGAAACGGCCACTCAACGATCTAACAATCGCTTCTTCTATAACGGGAAGGCCCGGAAAGACTTACTGGTTTCACTCTTTCAGCTCTAAGGGGAGTTTCTAAAGCCTTGTTTGCGCCTTTCATCAACCGGCTACTTTCTACAAAACAAATTGGCGAAAGAATTGTCCTTGTCATCGCTATTAGGTTCAATCGTGCCCTCATTTTAGAAAAGGGGCTAAATCTTGTCAACGCACCACAAAAGCTTTTGAAAGCGATTGAAGAAAAAACGCCAAAAAAGCCAAAACTCCTCGACTTAGCTTCTTAGATTTGGCTCTTTTTAGATCAAAATAGAGATAAGCCTTTTTCTTTTCTTTTTCGTTTTTAAAAGAGGTTATTTCTTGTCGATTATTCAAGAATAGAGTAGAATAACTCCGTAATTGTGCCCGTAGCTCAATGGATAGAGTAACAGATTCCGATTCTGGTGGTTGGAGGTTCGAGTCCTCTCGGGTGCGCCATTTTTTTTTGTCTTTTAAACGAAAAGAGGCGAATTTTCGACTCTTTCTTTTGTCGCTATAGCTCAGTAGGATAGAGCAACCGCCTCCTAAGCGGTAGGTCAGAGGTTCGACTCCTCCTAGCGACGCCATTGTCTATTTCGTCAAGAAATGGTTTCTTGACGTTTTTTTATGTTTTTCAAATTCAAAGTAGAGTATAGTGAAAAAGAAAAAAAAGGATAGATAAAGAAAAAAGGAGAAGTGATTATGTCAATTGTGGTGAATTTGTATTATACGGGAGAAAATGGTAATGCGAAACGCTTTGTTCAAGACATGATTCAAAAGGGAATTGTGGATCGCATTCGTGCTCAAGAAGGAAATCTAGCCTATGAATACTTTTTTCCCCTAGATGATCCTGAAACAGTTCTCTTAATTGATCGTTGGGAAAATCAAGCTGCGATTGATCGCCATCACGCTTCTCCTATGATGGCCGAAATTGCCCAGTTGCGTAACCAATATGATTTACACATGCGGGTGGAACGCTTTATAAGCCAAGATGAAGTCCCTCAAAAAGATCAAGATTTTATTCGCACTTAAAAGTAGGGAGATGAGGATCCAAGCGTTTTTGAAATGAACAGAACGTTTCTGAATGGTGTTCATCGAACCAATTCCACAACTGAGTCTATTCCGTGTTAAGATTTTCAAACACGGCCAAGCTTTTTTTCTTCCCGTTTCTTGACGAGTGTGGGCAAACTTGTCGTCAGCCATTCCCTAATAATTCAAATCATTGGATAGAGGCTAGGTGCCCTTTTCAGGGAAAAAGTAGGAGATGGCTATACCTAATAACAGAGGAAAACGTTAAAAACGTTATAGGAATCCAATTCGCTATAGCGATGAAGAAAAAAGATTGGTCAATGGAGAGGAATTTCATGGTTGATCGATATCCTGTACCAATTGAACCGTTAAATCGTTCTGGCTGGATCGATATTTATTTGCCAGATGATTATTATTCCGGGAGTGATAAACGCTATCCGGTTTTATATATGTTCGATGGTCAAAATTTATTTTTTGACCAACAAGCTTCTTTTGGCACTTCATGGCATTTGAAAGAATTTTTAGATCAAGCCCCTCATTCATGTATTGTGGTGGGGTTGGAATGTGATCCACGAGGTGACAATCGATTGCACGAATATACTCCTTATCCGCTTTCTGATACTTTTTTTGGCCATACCATTGGAGCAGGAGCGGTTCTCGCTCAGTGGATTGTTCAATGGCTTAAACCAAAAATTGATCAAGGATTGCGTACTTGGCCTCAACGAGAAGCGACAGCGATTGCGGGAAGCTCTATGGGAGGTCTCATGGCCTTTTTTGCGGTCGTACGCCATAATGAAGTTTTTTCTAAGGCGGCGTGCCTTTCCCCTTCGGTAATGGTTTGCCAAGAAGAGATTTCAAGAGAATTTGAATGTAAAAATCTCAATCCGGATACGCGTATTTATTGGTCGTTTGGGGCCAAAGAACTTTCCCCTATTCAACGCTTAGAAGCGGAAATGCTTTTAGAAGAATACAAGTGGTCTTTAGAATTTCGTGGAGGATACGGAAAAGTCACTATTGTCGAAAATGGATACCACAATGAGGAGTGCTGGGGTCGCCAAAATCAGGATTATTTTCATTTCTTTTGGGATGATCCTCATGATCTAAACGAAAGCGAACCGTCTGAATCTTAAAATCCACTAAGGCTGCTTTTAAGATTCCCCCAAAACTTTTTTCAAGTTTAAGGGATGAAGTCATTCTAAAAACACAGATAAGTTGAAATATCTTATAAACTCTCATAAAAACTTTGACAGTTTTGAAAAGATAAAAAGGAGATATCTTCCTTATTTAAGGATAATATCCCTTTTTTTCTTTATTTTGTGACTATTTCAGCTTTTCCCTTTCGATATCCTGATCCGAATATTTTATAGCTTTTTTATGTTTGAAACGATAAAAAGAAGAAAAACAAAAACCGAGTTCAACCAATAGCTTCATGACAATAGGTATAAAATATAAGGACAACTTGAGTTCGTATGGGGAATGAAAGAAATAAAAAATGAAATAATGAAAGAGGTGAGGGGCTCCATCTCTTGTACCCCCGATTATAAATGTGGCCTTTAATAAAGGTTTGAAATGAAAAGATTCAGTTTTAGAGCGAATAGAAAGGGCGGATAAAGATTATCAGGTTATAACCCAATAGAAATCCAAATCTAAAAATAAAAATCTAGCCCTAAAGAAGTCTTTGAGGTGTCTTCATCGCTCTGGAAAACTAAAAGGGTGAAAAAATACCTAGGTAATCGAAAAATAGAAAGGATAACTGCTACATAGACAAAAAGATTTTTAGATTTGATATTAAGGATAATAAAAGGTTATTTTTTGTTATTCCAAGTATACCCTTGGCTAGTGGGGAATAGATGGCCTTGATTGGATCACTTAGTTGCATCGAAGTGAGAGGAAAAGGTAAAAAACAAGGATTTGCTCTAACCTAGTAAATTTTTATGTAGCAGTATCGATTCTTGATTTGAGTCGAAGCCAAACAGTATGGACGATCTCAATATGATTTCTTTTGGAATCATCGCCGATGCAGGCGATTCTAAACACTATTCTATGGAAGCTCTGGCTAATGCAGAGCGTCATGATTTTTCCAATGTAGATAATTTATTACGCCAGAGTCGCAATGCGTTAGAAAAAGCTCGACGAGCGCAAACAGATTTATTGTTTGCGGAAATGAATGGACAAGCCCAAAAAGTGAGTGTCCTTTTGGTTCATTCTCAAGACCATTTAATGAATGCGGAGTTAGCGCTCGATTTAATCGAAAAAATGATTAAAACGCTCCGCAATCAGGCTGAACTTGAACAACGCGTAGCGTATTTAGAAAGATCGTTAGAAGGCTAAAATTTCTGAGCGTAAAATAGAAATGCTAACGTATAATCAGCCTCATCAGGAAGAAGGAGAATCTCTGTGAAACTAACTCTGATTTGTAGTGGCGGTATGTCGACATCTTGGATCGTCAACAAAATCAAAGAGTATGCGAGTGAAAATGAACCTGACCTCCAATTAAATGCCTTTGGTTTATTGGATTACTTGCCAGCCGCTAAAGAAGCCGATGTTATCTTGCTAGGGCCTCAAATTGGTTACTATAAAGAAAAAATCGCTCATCGTACTGGAAAGCCTGTAGATGTGATTTCCTCCAAGGATTATGCTACGGCGAATATTGCAGGAATCGTTCAACAAGCTAAAGCGTTAATCTCATCATAAGTTTTAAGCGCTGTCCTTTCGACAGCGTTTTTTTTAATAAAGCCTATTTTTTTTCTTACTCAATTTTTTCAATCTTATCCCTAGAATCGAATTACCGAAAAAATTTACAATTCTAGCTTTAAAACTCATAATTTTTTCAAAAATTGAAAAAATCTTTCAATTTCTGAAGTAAATCGATTGGTAAAAAAAGTAGAAAGAGTAAAATGGAGAGGCAATGTGTTTTAAAATCAATACATTTAATAGGCTATATTTCGGAATTTTGGATAAAAATCTTTTTTTTAGCGGATAATTCCGGCCTTTTCTATAAATTTCGTGATTTTTAATAAATTATTTGTTTTTTAACTATTGCCTTTATTGATTACCTTAACGTAGGATAAAGTTACCTAAAATTTGATCATAAATTGAGAAAAATTTATGGTCTTGACATGAATAAGAAATTAGGAGGTCGAAATCGTATGTCAAAAAATTTCGAAGGATTACAAGTAAAAGGACTCGATGAGGTAAAAATTTTGGTGAACGAGGAGACATCCTACGCCGAAACAAGTCGCTCTCGTGAAAAACGCTTTGCTGAACTTCTTGAACTCTTCTGGAATGAAGGAGAAAAGGCTGAAGCTAACCTCTAAGTCTCAGTTACTCGGTGAAAACCGAGTTTTTTTTGGCTTGAAATGAAAAAAGCCAAGATAGAAATTTTAATCTATCTTGGCTTCTCTCCTCTACTGTTAGTCATTTAAAGGACGCTTTAGACTAAGCGATTAATCTTTCTTTTGTGGACCTTTTCCTAACTCTTTTAAGATTTGATTTTTATTTTGATAAAATTCTTTATATTTTTGAGTGTTTGGATCTTTTAACGGTTCGACATGTTCATTGATGACATTTTGAAGAGTAAATTCATCTTTTTCGTCATCATATTCAAATTCATAAATCGTACAATTGGTAAATTTGCGTAGAGCTTTAGCTTTATCATTATCCACTAAACGAGCAAATTGAAAGGAACAGGCTCCATGCGTACACATTAAAATGGTTTGAGCCGGATCTGTTTTCATAACTTCCGAAATGGTCTTATACATACGCTCTCCTACTGCACGCCGATGTTCTCCTCCAAACTGGACGTAAAATCCCATCGGATCGCGTTCCATTCCAGCCTGAGCGCGAGAAATTTCTTCGCCTTCAAGTTCTCCATAATACATTTCTTTGATACCCTCTAATTTTTTGTAAGGTTGATCGGTAATGTCTTTTAGCGTTTCTTCTGTGCGGTTGAGAGGGGAACAATAAAATGAATCAGGAAAAATTTTATTTTCCTGAAGCCATTTTTTAGTGGCTTTAGCTTGCTCATGCCCTAAAGGAGTTAAGGGTGAATCACACCATCCTTGAATAAGGCCCTTGCGATTAAATAAAGTTTGACCATGTCGAATAAGATATAATTTTTTTTTCATAAAGTCCTTTCTAATAGCTTATGTTTATTCTTGAATATAAATATATTGAATATATCTTGGAGCAGATTCGTCTACTAAAAAGCCAATTTAGAGAGTGATTTTTTTGGAAGAGACTTACAATAAAAGAGCAAAAGACAGACTCTAAGACAAGAACACTTGAAAGAACTTATCAAAACAAGCTACTTTTTTAAAATTAGAAATATCCCTATTCAGTAGAATCGTACCCTGAGTTTGAAACATTTGTACCTTGTAATGGAATTGGTCAGAACAGGAGGGACAAGATTTAAAATCGTTGGGATATCTTAGGACGAAGTTTTTCTTTTTACAAGGGAATGAGCTAGTAACTAAGAGATTCATTCCAAAAGATCTACCGTTGCTTAGAGAAGTTGTGCTCTCTGATGGACAATTACGATGAACAACGAGCTATACTTCATCCCTAAATACGATGGGAAAATTAAATTTTGAATATATTTAAAATTTAATTTTTGTCATCTGAAATGCTCGCAATCATAGAAAGCGTTTATAAAAAGGTGTGAAAATGTAAGTTTTTTAGATATTTTTCTGTTTTTCAGTAGAAGCGTGCATTCATTTTTGGACTCTTTAAAATCCTCGATATACTGAACCTAGTAGTATTCGGCTGTATTCCTTCCTTGGTCATTCCCTGCTGTTTGCTTGAAATTTGTATCTTCCAGCTTGGCTTTTGCGTTTCGCCTTAGCTTTTTGAAAAGGGAAAAGGAAAAGCGAAGGACCCCCCACTTTCACTTAAGTTCACTTTTGAATAGCCTCTAGAGAAGATTCTTCTCCTTATTTTGGAAAACTTTTCCCATTGGTTTTTCTAAAGTGACGAAATTGCTACCTCTTTCGATGCTTTGTGGTCGAGTTTCGTTTTCCATTCTCGAGAAGCAAACAAGCAAAAACAAAATCCAAAGTGGCATAGGCAGAGCAGCCAAAAATTGAAGACAAACAGAAAGGAAGGTTCGGGTTTTCTTGCATCAAATAAGAACCCGAAATACTATGACAAACATAGATCAACAATCCATAAATGCGATCCGAGTTCTTGCGGCCGATGCCGTACAAAAAGCAAACTCCGGTCATCCTGGAGCTCCACTCGGTACAGCTCCGATGATGTATGAACTATATGCACATGGACTCATGCACAATCCTGAAAATCCTAACTGGGAAAATCGAGATCGTTTTATTCTGTCCGGTGGCCACGGTTCAGCCGGTCTTTATGCTTTACTTCATTTATTTGGTTACAACATTAGCATGGACGAATTAAAAAATTTCCGTCAACTTGGTTCTACTACTCCAGGTCATCCAGAATTTGGTCATACCTGTGCAGTAGAATGTACTACTGGTCCTCTTGGTTCTGGACTATCAGCTGGAGTAGGTATGGCTATGGCGGAGCAATTTTTAGGCGCTCATTTCAACAGACCTGGCTATCCTATCGTAGATCATTTTACCTTTGTAGAAGTAGGCGATGGGGATTTAATGGAGGGGATTTCCGAGGAGGCTTTATCCTTAGCGGGAACTTTAAAATTAAATAAACTCATTGTTTTATATGATTCTAACAAAATTTCCATCGAAGGGGATACTGATATGGTATTCGCAGAAGATGTAAATAAGCGGATGGAAGCTTTAGGTTTTCAAACATGGACTGTGGATGGAAATGATGTTGTTGGCATTCGTGAAGCCATTGAAGCGGCTAAAGCAGATCAAGAAAAACCATCTTTTATTACAGTGAAAACTAAAATTGGATATGGCTCTCCGAAAGAGGGTAGCGCAAGCAGTCATGGTGAACCTCTTGGTATCGACAACGTAAAAGCATTAAAGCGCAATCTTGGTTGGGATGAGGAATCTACCTTTTATGTTCCTCAAGAGGTTTATGCTAATTTCAAAGAATTAGCCAAACGTGGCCAAGCTAAAGAAGTGGCTTGGAATGAACTCTATGCTCAATACAAAGAAGCTTATCCAGAATTAGAAGCTGAGTATGTAAAGATGCTCAATCAAACTCCAGATCAAGCAACTTTAGAAGCTGCTGATCTGTGGAATGTAAGTGATAAAGCCGAAGCGACTCGTGTTTCTTCTGGTAAAATGCTTAACAAGTTAAAAAATGTAATGCCAAACTTAATCGGAGGCTCAGCCGATCTTGGTCCTTCGAATAAAACATATATGGATGGTGAGGGTGATTTCTCTCCTGAAAATCCAAAAGGACGTAATTTGCACTTTGGAGTGCGTGAATTAGCGATGGCTGGAATTTCTAATGGTTTAGCTCTTGCCGGTTTACGTCCTTATGCGGGAACATTCTTTGTGTTTTCTGATTACTCTAAACCTATGGTTCGATTGGCTGCATTAATGAATTTACCAGTGGTTTATGTTTTCTCTCATGATTCTATTGGGGTGGGAGAAGATGGGCCTACTCATCAGCCTATTGAACACTTGGCTTCTTACCGTTCTATTCCTAATACCATTGTTTTCCGCCCGGCCGACGCTACGGAGACGGCAGCAGGTTGGACTTTGGCGGCGAATCGTACGAATGGCCCAACGGTTCTTGTTTTGACCCGCCAAAATGTTCCACAGTTAAAGGAGACTTCTCAAGAGGCTTTAAAAGGAGCCTATATCGTCAAAGATTCTAAAAATTCCTTACCCGAAGCGATCTTTATTGCTTCTGGATCTGAAGTCGCACCTACTTTAAAAGCGGCCGAATTGCTTGAAGCCGAAGGAGTAGATGTACGCGTTGTGTCGATGCCGAGTATGGAACTTTTTGAAATGCAGTCTAAGGAATATAAAGAATCTGTATTGCCTAAAAAATGTCGTAATCGCGTCTCTGTGGAAGCCTCTAAAGATTTTGGATGGGGCCGTTACATCGGTTTAGATGGAGATATGGTTGGAATGAAAGATTTTGGGGCTTCAGCTCCTGGAAATCAACTCTTTGAATATTTTGGTTTTACTCCTGAAAATATTGCGAATACCATGCGTGAAGTTTTAGTTCAAAATCAAGAAGATAATGAATAATAATTCAAGGTAGAGGATGACTCTACCTTTTTGTGTTTCTGAGTGATTTTCATTTTGAACAGGAAACTGCGATATAATTAAAATGGTTAATAACCTTTTCATAAATTCCTTTGAAAAGCAATACACCCTTAAAAGAAAGGAAGCTTGTGATCTATTCACAATCAAAAATGAGATATGCAACGTGTTCCAATTAATCTTTACGAATATGCTGGCTACATCTTAGCCCAATTGCCTAAGGGCCTCTTATTAAATACGGCAGCAAATGGAAAAATGGATACCATGACAATTGGTTGGGGAAGCATCGGAACCAATTGGGGATTACCAATTTTCACAGCTTTTGTCCGTCAAAGTCGTTATACTCATACTCTTTTAGAAGCTAATCCTGAATTCACTGTAAGCATTCCTCTCCCTGAAAGTGATGTTCGCCAAATCCTCGGCTATTGTGGAACTGTTTCTGGTCGAGATCATAACAAGTTCACAGAGTTAAACTTGACAGCCTATAAAGGTGAGAATGTAAGCTCCCCTGCTATTTCCCAATTGCCTATTACTTTGGAATGCAAAGTTCTTTATAAACAAGAACAAGATCCTAAAGCCATTCCATCCAATCTCATTAGTCGCTACTATTCTAATGGGGATTATCATACGATGTATATTGCCCAAATCGTCGCAGCTTATATGTTAGTCCAAGAAGAAGTAAAGGTGACTTCCGTTTAGTTTTCCTTAGTCTTAGTTATATGAAAAGAGGGCTTGTTATAAATTTTTAATTCATAACAAGCCCTCTTTTCATATATTATTTAGAGTGAAAAGGATTCAACATCCAAGCATTACTCATCCAATCTGCTAATCTTCCTCCCGTATTATCAAATTGAGGATCATAGGAACTGCGAGGGGAAAAAGGTTGATTCAAAATCTTTTCTACAATTTGAGGTAAGGTAGAAAGATCTTGAACAAAGTAAGCCCAACCATGCTTTTCAAAGAAGAAAGCATTCTCCGTTTCGCATCCAGGAATAGGATGACATAAAATCAAAGGAATTCCACAAGCAGCCGCTTCTGTAATAGAAAGTCCACCCGGCTTGGTGATATAGACTTGGCCCATGTGAAGATATAAAGGCATTTGATCTGTAAATCCAATCGGTTGGATTTGGGGATGACTTAGTTCTTGAATTTCTTTTAATAAAGCTTCATTTGTTCCACAAAAAGCCAATACAGCTGCAGTGGGACATTTTTTTAACACAGGTTTGAGCTGATCGATAATAGCAATCATTCCTTGGGCTCCCATGCTTCCTGCTGCTAATAAAATGTAGTCAGTCTCCAAAGATAAACCAAGCTTATGAATGGCTTCTTCTCTTGAACAAGGCTCTGTAAAAGCTGGATCTACTGGAATTCCAGTAGGAATGAGACGCGATGATTCAATTCCTTCTTTTTGAAAAGTCTCCATCAAATCCAAAGAAGGAAGCGTCATCCAGTCTGTCATCACATCCGCTTCAAAGGGAATACATGTGTAATCAGTAGGAACCATGATGGAGTATGGAATAGAGTGACCATGATTTTTAAGCCAAGTTAACATCAAACCAGGATAAGGATGAGTACAGATTACAAATTGAACAGGATGCTTTTCCAAGTACGCTTGAAGAGCTAAGGCTGTTCTCCTTTGAAGAGGGAGAAGGGGATTAGGCAAATGCAATTTGTGTTCTCCTTCATTATAGAGTTCTCCAATATGATAGATGTTTCCAAATAGAGAAGGAGAGAGTTGAACCAAAGACACATAAGCTTGTCCCACATGATCAGCAAGTCTCTGGGAACGTAAAGTGTAAGGATCCAAAAAGGTGGTATTCCAGCCTCGCTGCTTTAAAATTTTTTCGATGGCATGACCAGCGGCATTGTGACCTCCACCAGTAGCACAAGATAAAATCAATGCTTCCATAAAGGGATTATCTCCATTTTTTCTTTAGGCTTAGGCATCATAAAAAGCATCTTGATAAGAACTCCACAAGAGATAAAAATTGATCCTAAGCAAATCCAACATGAAACTTTCTCAAGAATCAAAATACATGGTAGTAAGAAATAGACTACAAAAGTTAAGTAATAATCGGGATGAAGTCCAATAAGAAACTTAAGACCAAGAAATAAAAAAGCTAAGGTCCAAATGGGTAAAGAAGAAATTTCATTTATCCATAAAGCTAATAAGACACCAAAAGTTGTGCTAATGCCTTCTCCGCCTTGAAAACGATAGAAAATCGGATAAACGTGACCTAGCACTGGAGCTGCAATCACAAAGGGAAGCCCTTTTTCAAAGAAAGATATATCAAGACTTTGATGTAAATAGAGCCAAACTGGAAAAAAGCCTTTGGCTAGATCGGCTAGTAAGGTAAATGTTCCCCAAAAAAGGCCATTATAATGAAAGGCGTTAAAAGCTCCAGGATTGTGATCAGCCGAAAGACGAGTTGGATCTAAACGACCTAGATAACGTGATCCTACTTTTGCATACAAGACGCTTCCTGATAAATATCCTAAGAGGATATAAAAAAGAATAATATTCATAGCTTAATTATAGAGAGGGTTCTTTTTCATCCGTGGAAAAATACTTCAAGAGAAATATTAAAAAAATTTTTACTTTTTTTGTTTAGGCCTTGTGTCTCTCTATTTTTCCTGTTATTATACATGAGCATTCAGAAAGCGCCTGAATAGCTCAGTCGGTAGAGCATCCGGCTGTTAACCGGCAGGTCACAAGTTCGAGTCTTGTTTCAGGCGCCATTTTGAATGATACGGATCTAATACTAGATCCGTTTTTTTATTTTCCGAGTTTTCAGTTTAATTAATAAAATTAAATGAGCGTTTCTATTTTAGAATAAGTTTAAAAATCTTGATAAGTCTATTTTTGAGGACTATATTTAGAAAAATACGGCTTCAAAAAGGAAGATCAATCGCTTGTATTTTGAATAAAAAGATATTGTGAGTTATTTAAAAATATTCACAAAAAGTGCTTGCCTATTCCTTTTCGGCA
>CAZTNF010000050.1:0-10897 GCA_964615295.1 uncultured Erysipelotrichaceae bacterium
GTCAAGAAGGTTTAAAGCAAGGTCTCGAACAAGGGCTTCAAGAAGGACTTGAACAGGGACTTCAACAGGGACTTGAACAAGGTATTTATGAAGCGGCTTTTCGTTTTCTCAAAACTGGGAAAATTACTCTTGAAGATGTTTCTATCTTTTTTCCTGAACTTACTACTGAAGATATTGCTAATTTGAAAAATAAAATTTCTTGAGTTTAAATTAAATGGATTTTTCATCCTTACTCATTTTTAAAATTTAAAAATTAATATTCTAATTATTTTAAGCTGAAAATAAAAGAGTGGGAACTTAACTGAGTGAAGTCGAAAGGTTTCACGCACGGTGTGGAGCGGTGGCTGGAGATGATATCAAAGGATTACCTATCGTTATCCTTGCCGTAAAAAGATGTATAAACGCAAGACAGTTTGGCATCTCCCTTTATGGTATTGCATTAGAAATTTAGAAACTTTGTTGATGGTTAAGAATCGAAACAGAGTCTAAATAGGTTAACTGTATGACCTTTGGTTGAAAAACCATAAATACAATCTTTAAATAGTGATTTCTGAATTTTCGCTATTTTGAGTTACGGTAGAGCGCCATTGTGGATTTTTGTCTGGAGTGTTCTCAGATCAACGAAGGCCTATTCAGGGGCAATGGCTCTATACAAACAGCAATCGAAAGCGAGTCCGGCCCACGACCGGTTCCGGCTGTGTCACCTTTTGAGAGGAGATAAAAAAAATAGAAGTACACAAAAGAATATGTTTCGGTGTTTTGGGAACTAAATAAGATGAAGAGATTTGAGCTTATCAATGAGATATATAAAGTAGTGCTAATTGAATCAAAAATTGATCGTTTTAAACATCGAACGAATTCAAGATCGAAATAAAAAAACCTGAACACGCTCGTTTTGGATAGGAGAGGTTCAGGTTTTGTTGTTAATCTTTAAGATCGTCTGACTCTAAAGAGGAATTTGATTTTAGGGGTGGAGAGGGAGCTTTCGGATTGGATTGATTTTGTGCTTGTTGTCGTTGTGCTTCGCGCCAAATCGCATCCGCTAAGTCTTCCACAGAGAACTTTTTAGTAGTTTGATGATCTTCACTGGATTCAACTTTTTGCGTTTGTGCTTTTGATTTGGGACTAGTTTTTTTGCGTCGTCTTCGAGAACGACTTGGGTTTTCTTGTCCTTGTAAAGATCCGCTTTGACTTGTCGCCTCTTTTTCTTCCCTTTTTTCATTTTCTTCTTTTTTATCCGACTCTTTTTGTTTATAGCGCAAGAAATGGCTTTCCTCGTGGGTTTCAATCGTTTTATTTTCGTCGTTATTTTTTCCCATGGACTTCCAATGGGAGACATTTAAACCACCATTTTTAAATCGATTGTTGGAAGGCTTTTTAACCACATCTCGATAAATTCGAAAACATACACCATCTTTTGTGTTGAGTCCTTTGACTTTGTAGTGGTTGGCTTGAACAACCTTCGAGACGATGGAAAGTCCAAGACCAAACTTTCCGCCTTCTCCCATGATATAAGGCTTAAACAGCGAATCGATTCGATCTTCTTGCATTTTAGGACCATCATTACTGATCCGTAGCTCATCTTCATGCACTTCAATTTTGATGTAGCTTTTCGCATAACGAAAGGCATTTTGTAAAATATTTTCTACACATACTCGCCAGGATTCAAACAAGCCATCAAAATACACTTCCTCCACATCCGTGATGAGTTCGATTTCAGGACGAATGACTTTAGCATTGAGAACGACTTCTTCCACGACATCTTTCATGTTCGTACTCACTCCCTCGGCATCCGAAGAGACGAGGTATTCCACGCGGTTCATGTAGAGCAACGAATGCACTTTTTCTTCTAAGCGATTGGCATTGTCCAAAATGACATCCACACTGCTCTCTAAATCACCATACGGATAGATCCCATCCTTGATGGATTCTGAATACGACTTAATAGTGGCAATAGGGGTTTTAAGGTCATGGGAAATGTTATGAATCATTTCTTCCTTGGATTTTTCTTGTTTAGCTAGCTCCGCTGTTAACGTACGCAACTCCTGAGCGACTTCTCCAATCTCGTCCTCACGGTTGATGTATAAATCGACATCTTTTCCTTCTTTGATTTGAGAGATGTATGTCTTGATTTGATTGAGCGGATGAATGATAGAAAACACCCACAACAAAAAAATCAAAAGCAACAACAAGAATACTAAAACCGTGACGTATACGGTGGAGTCCATCAAAGTCGTTCGAATTTCTTGAGCATAGCTGTCATCCATGAAGGAAACCACCATACTTGACTTTTCGAGGCTTGTGGCTTTGGTAAAGAGACAATAGTAAAGTTTCCCATGGTCCACAATGGTAGTTTCAAGAGAAGGAATATTGTCCATTAAAAGCTCACGGGCTTCATGGACAACGCGTTCTACAAAAGCTTGGGGACGACCTTCGCTTGGGGTGGAGATGATCTCAACATCATCCTCACTGACCAAAAGCGAACACGTATTGGCATCAGAGGAAATATAGGTCCAGAGTTCAAAGTCCTCTTTAGGGGGTTGATTTAGGCTTAAAGCTTTAACGATGGGTTGCTGTCGAGCTTCGAGCATATCGTAAATTTGTGCTGAAATGGTGTGGCTAATGCTGTCGGAAAGAAAAAAGATAAAGAACAGTAACAAGAACACCACCATTACCAAGATGAGAGAAATGACTTGTTGTGTAAGCGTCAGTTTTCGAAAGTATTCTTGAATTTTCTTGATCATGAAAGCGAAATTCCTAACCTAAGCGATATCCATAGCCATAAATGGTGTGAATATTGAGCTTTGGCAGTTTTTTGCGCAAGCGTCGAAGGGTATCGTCGACAACACGATCGCTTCCAAAGTAGTTTTCATCCCAGACATTTTCTAAGATTTTATCGCGAGAGAAAGCGACTCCTTTGTTTTTGATGAACATCATCAACAAATCAAATTCTTTGGTGGTCAGTTCGATTTCCTCTTTCTCTGAATACACTTTACGTTGCTCTTCATCTAGTTCATACCCATCAATGGAAATGCGGTTATTGGTATCTCGATAGGCGCGTTTGATGAGGTTGTTGACGCGTAAGACGAGTTCCTTGGGTGAAAATGGCTTGGTGATGTAGTCATCGCAACCTTTTTCTAGACCGATGATGCGGTCAAATTCTTTATCGCGCGCTGACATAAAGATGATGGGCGTATCAGAATTTGAGGTGCGAATTTCTTCCAATAAATCAAAACCGGATTTATCGTCTAACATGATGTCTAAAATCCAAAGATGAACATCATCCGCAGTATGAGCATTGGCTTCTTCATAAGTGTAGTAGGAATTGACCTCATACCCTTCTTTGCGCAAGTATTGGGCTACGAGATTGTTGATGTCTTTTTCGTCTTCGACAATGTTAATAATTCGTTTCATAAAATTCAGGATTGGATTCCCAACATGGGAACCCGACTCCTCCTTTCTTCCCTATGCGTCTAGGTAATTGAAACAATTTGAAAGAATGGCTGGAATGCGTGCATCCCAACCATTTTTTTATTTAAGATTTATTTAGCGTAGCCTTTTTGGAAAATCAAGTCTGTGACCATATGAACACAATCGGCACACAACTGATCAGTGGCTGCTTCCACCATGACACGGATTAGAGGTTCGGTTCCACTCGGACGCACTAAAATGCGCCCTTCATTGCCCAAATAATCCGCCACTTCTTGGATTTTGCGCACAATATCCTCATCCTCTAAGACGATGTTCTTGTCTACAACTTCTACATTTTCTAAAAGCTGAGGATAGATGTATAAGCCGCGAGCCAATACAGGAATATCGCTTTGCGTTTCCTTAATAGCTTGTAAAAGTTTTAAAGCAGTAAAAAGACCATCCCCCGTCACTTCGGCATCTAAGAAAATGATGTGCCCCGATTGCTCTCCACCGACAAGGTAGCCATTTTTCATCATTTCTTCTAGAACATATTTATCCCCAACGGGCGTTTGGATGTAATCAATATCGCTACGTTCTAAGCCTTTGTATAAGCCTAAATTGGCCATCACCGTGGTAACGACCATGTTGTGATCCAATAAGCCTTTTTGTTTGTAGAAGCGACCTAAGATGTAAAGCATGTAATCGCCATCGATTAAAGCCCCTTGGCGATTGACTGCAATCAAGCGATCGGCATCACCATCAAAGGCCAAACCGATGTCACATTGGTTTTCCACAACATAGCGTTGTAACCCTTCTGGATGGGTCGAGCCAGAGCGTAAGTTGATGTTGACACCATTTGGAGTGGCGTTAATCGCATCCACTGTAGCTCCAAGTGCATCCAAAGTTTCGACAGCTGTGGAACAAGCCGATCCATTGGCTAAATCCACCGCAATGTGCATTCCAGAAAGGTCCACCGGAACCGTCTTTTTTAACCAAGAAATGTAGAGTTCTAGACCATTGGCCCAATCAAAGTATTCACCAACTTTTTCCCCCGTCGCAAAGGGTACGGTAGTTAAGCCATCTATGTAGTCTTCAATTTGCAACAAGATTTCCTCTTCCATCTTGATGCCATCATGGTTGAAGATTTTGATGCCGTTGTCGTAAAAAGGATTGTGTGAAGCGGATACCATGATTCCACAATCAAAGTCTTCTTGATTCACCAAGTAAGAAACAGCTGGAGTAGGGCAAACGCCCAATAAATACACATCCGCTCCAGTGCTCACCGCACCAGCCGCCAATCCCAATTCAAACATCGAACCCGAAAGGCGGGTATCACGGCCAATCAAAATTTTCGCATGAGCTTTGTTTTGAGAGTAATACCAGCCCAACCATTGCCCAATGCGCACAGCCATATCCAAGGTCAGCTGCTCATTAGCTCGTCCTCTTACTCCATCGGTTCCAAAATATTTTCCCATTAAAATCCTTCTTTCTACAAAGAGCGAAGCCTCATTTCTTCGCCTTAGTCTAGATCGTTTTCGATCTGGCTTCTTAATTTAAAAAATCTCTGCCTCGAGAAGAAGAACGGCGAAATGCGCCGCTCTTCGACGGTGCAGAGAAACAAATACATAAGGAAAAAACGAAAGGGTTAAAGCCTACGATTGTTGTGGGCCTTGTACAGGATTCGCTTCTTCAGTGCTTGAAAACGTAATCAATCCTTCTTCCGTAGTGGAAATGGATTTGGGTTCTGAGGTCGTTTCATTGGCCATGGTTACTGTGGCTTGCACAGTTTGAGGGGTCATCGTGACGATGACTTGATGACCAGAACTATCATAGGCTACAAGAGGCACTTCGGCCGTAAAGCCACCATCATGGCCAGAGGTATCTACAATCGCTCGCACGGCTCGAATTGTATTGAGCTTATCACGTGTAGCACGCACGGTTACGGAGCGTAAGGAAAGAGTAGGCTTGTTATAGGCATTGATCGATTGACCCGTTCCTACAATCAAATCTGGGGTAATGAAGAAGGTCTTGGAATACTTCTTGGCTAGCGTCACTTGCACCGTAGCGGGAGTAACCCGAACCGTTAAACCTGTAGGCAATCCTGAAGCATCCAACGCCACAGTACTAGTCCCCTCCCCAAGATCGCGTAAATCCGCCGTCACCCCAGCTCGATTTTGCGTGCGCACCAATTGGATATCAGCACTATCTCCCTCTACGGTGATATCGGCCGTATTAGGTACCCCAGAAACTTCATAGGTGTTTTCATCCACTAAAATTTCCACGGGAACAGCCGCTAAATTGAGTGTCACCGCTCCAGTATTGAATAAGCGAAACGATAAGTCTTGATAGTTTGTGGAAATACAAAGAGAAATCGCCACAATACCCGAGGCGATAAAAGTCGCCTTATCGTTATAGATTACTTTATCAAAGAGCTTGGAAACGCGATTAGCAAAACGGCCAAGAACTTGAGTACAATTGGTATACCATTTTTGAAACCAGCTTGGTTCCTTATTGTCCATGGGTGGTCTCCTCCTTTTTGGATGTTTTCTTCACTTGATTCTCGCTATTTTGGGTTTCAAGTAAGTTGACCACGGACAGGGGTTTGACACGATCGTCTTTTTTTTCGGTGGCCCCATCTTTTCGAGTGCGAGACAACGTATTGGAAAAATTGCTCGAAAATGTGCGAGCCGTATCGATCATTGGTTGAATCACCGATCCTGGGCGACGTTGGTCTTCAACTACCAAGCGGCTTTTTAAATACCGTTGCAAACTTTCGGGGGTATATTGTGTAAGCAATCCCTTTTGAGCGACGGAAATATTTCCCGTTTCTTCCGAGACCACAAGCGTAATAGCATCGCTCACTTCCGAAATGCCCACTGCTGCACGATGTCTTGCTCCATATTTGGTAGGTAAGTCTTTAGCGGTAGAAGGGAAATAGGCTGCGGCACATTCAAGTTTGTCGCCTTGGATGATGACCGCACCATCATGCATCGGGGTTCCATATTGAAAGATAGTTTCAAGCAGTTCACTTGTGACATCCGAATCCATTGCAATTCCCGTTTTGGCATAATCTTCTAACGACTGCCCCATTTCCAACGAAATCAAAGCTCCTGTTTTGGTTTTGGACATATCGCTGACCGCTTTTACAAGTTCATTGATCAGTTTATCCATACGCTCAGCTGGTAAATCAGGAACATAGGACGAATTGGTTTTTCCCATTTTTTCCAACATGGAGCGAATTTCTGGTTGCAAGATGATTAACACTACAATCATGCCCCAGCTCAAAACGAATTCCAGCATGGAACTGACTGTTTTTAAGTGCAACAAGTCGGCAAATATCTTAAACACCAAAAGCGTTAAAATGCCTTTAACGATTTGAATGGTGCGAGTATTATTGCGTACGATGCGAATTCCAGCATAAAACAACGACCAAAGCACGATGATGTCCAAAATCAGCCGGAGAATCAATTCGAGATCCGACCAGCTCATTTTGCACTCCTTCTTTCTGTAAGGAAGCCTTTCAAGGCTTGAATCAATTTATTGAGCAAGAGCAAATTCCACAAAGCTTTCTACACTTGGAAATTCATGACTAGCGGCCATTTTCACTTCACTTGGGGCTAGGGAAATGGCAGCACTGTTTTCAAAGGCTTCGAGCATCGGAATGTCGTTATAGGAGTCTCCCATACAAAAGGTTTGATCATCATCGCTTTCGCAATAGGCTTGTACAAAGTCTAGACCCGTCGCCTTAGAAATCCCTAAAGGTACGATATCAACCACAAAATTATTCGGATAAGCTGTCACATTGTTTCCAAAATAATGATTAATTTTATCCGCTAAAGATAAAGCTGCTTCTGGAGTACCACAAGAGAAGACGATTTGGGCAAAGCGACCAAGGGCAATAATCTCGTCTTCACTCCAATCGTCTTGTAAATGGGCGTAATGATGATCAGGTAAATTGGGATGAACCGTTACTTTATGGCGAATAAGCCCATCATTGACCGTATAAGAGGCCACTTCTGGTAATTCGTGGGTGGCATACATTAAATCCACTGCGGTAAGGGTATCCAACGTAGAGGAATACAACATATTTCCATTGGCATCAAACACCATACCCCCATTGTTGGTGATGTAATAATCGACAGGAATATCAAATTCCTTGAGTTTTTCTGTTACGGAAGCTTTAGAACGACCGGTTACAATCGCAAATTTGTGACCAGCCGCACGCCAAGCTTTGATGGCCTCCACATCGGATTCCAAAACGTTTCCACCAAAATCAAGCGTTCCGTCATAATCAGTCGCAAGTAATTTCATAAAACTCCTTTTTTCTCTAGAATTCCCTCTTTTAAAAGCCAATGTTTTTTCAATAAGACCAAATCTTGTTTTGAAGAAGGATTTCTATTTTCTCTTGTCGCTTCCCGATTAGGATAGCATTCACGCTTATCTTACCTTGAAATAGGGTAGGAAGGAATCTTCCTTTCAAAGAAAAATAATCCAAGTTTTTTCACTTTTTCCTTCTAGGAGGCATTTTAAACGCTTAGTAGAGCTGAAAAACAGGTAGGATAAAAACCGAGCACAATGAGAAAAGAGGAAGAGATGAACCGAATTTTATTTGTTTGCCATGGAAACATTTGTCGCTCCGTGATGGCCCAATGGATTATGCAAGATCTGATTGAGAAAAATGGCTTAAGCGATCGCTTTGAAACCGATAGCGCTGCTGTATCGAGCGAAGAGACAGGAAATACGATTTATCCAAAAGCACGCTTGAAGCTTCAAGAAAAGCATATCCCCATTGGAAATCATCGAGCGCGTCGTATCCGATCAAGTGATTACCAAGATTTTGACGAAATTTTTTTGATGGATGCTTCCAATGCGCGTCTCATTGAGCGCATTTTACCCCATGATCCCAAAGAAAAGATTCATTTACTGCTTGAGGATGAAGAAATCGATGATCCTTGGTATACGCAAGACTTCGAAAGTGCCTTTCAACAAATTAAGCGTGGTTGCATCAGGCGCTTAGAAGAACTCTCTTCTAAGCCTATTGAACCTTAAAAAAAAGCTGGAACGATTTATCGTTCCAGCTTTTTACATCCCATTAAGGCTCAGAAACAGCTGATTTAAGAGATTCATTAGAAGTAGAAGCTGACTCTTGGCTATCATGACGCACTTTCAAGCCGAGTTTACGCTTTTGTGAGCGAGAAAGAGGAACTCGAAGTTTATGGTTGAGTTCCACTTCGTCTTTATAAATCCCCGTTAAATATTTGGCATTCACCAAATAGGAAATGTGTACTCGTAAAAAACCATATTTGCTAAAGAGATCATCTAAGTCCGTAAGACTCAATCGCCGAAAAAATTCTCCCTTCCGCGTGTAAAAATGGACATTTTTCCCAATCTTTTCTAAGTAATAAATGTCTTCAATGGGAATGTCGATGCGAACCCCTTGATAAATGAGGGAATAGCATTCCTGTTGGTTAGCTTGGGCTTTGAGTTCTGTTTCAATGCGTCCTAGTTCTTGACGCAAGGCGGATTTATCGAGATATAAAACCCGTCGTCTTGTTTCCTGAGCCGCTTTGGTTTTGGGATCTTGGCACAAGTAAATGATTAAAGAGGAAGGGTTATCGTGTACAAACACACTTTCAAAGCGCGGGGTTTGAAACACTTCGTCAAAAAAGAAGAGCTGATACGTCTCCTCTTTCATGGCTTTGACCAATTCGGAAGCCTTATAGAAATGGCGAAAGGTCCAGTCAAGATTGGAAAAATAGTTCGCTAAAACAAACGCGATTTCTTTAGTTTCTCGTTCATGTTCCAAAATGGCAACTTTAATCATAAAAAACTCCTTTGAAATGAAAATGGGGAAAATCCCTTATCTTTTTGTTGTAATAAAGAAAAGCCACCTTATTTTACCCCTCTTTCACCAAGAAAAATTTCTCAAGGTAAAAAAAAGCCAGCTTATTGGAAAACAAACTGGCTAAATGTTTTAGATTTTTTCGCGGCGAATGTCCGCACCTAGAGCTTTCAGCTTTCCATCGAGATTATCGTATCCACGATCGATGTGATGGATTCCATGAATCTCTGTTTCACCCTCAGCCATCAAAGCAGCCACCACTAAGCCAGCTCCGCAACGCAAGTCGCTCGCGGTGACAACGGCTCCATATAGAGGAGTAGGACCATACACATGCGCCATCGAGCTGTCTACATCAATATGAGCTCCCATTCGGTTGAGTTCAGGGCAGTGTTTAAAGCGTTCTACATAAATGCTTTCCTTCACTCTAGATTCCCCTTTAGCACGGGTAAGCAAAGGCGTAAAGGGTTGTTGCACGTCAGTGGCAAAACCAGGATAGGCTTTAGTAGTGATATCAGTGTGATTGAGCAGTTTGGAGTGATCGTTGTTGTAAACATGAATGGAATCTGACGTGGTATCCATATTAATGCCTAGCTCTTCAAGCTTATACGTAATAGCTTCTAAGTGCTTAGGAATGACATTGTGAATCCAGACATCTTCTCCTGCCGCCGCAGCAATCAACATATAGGTCGCGGCTTCAATGCGATCGGGAATGATTTCATGGTTGCACCCTCTTAAAGAAGTGACACCATCAATGGTTAACGTTCCCGTTCCCATTCCCAAAATGTGCGCTCCCATCTTATTGAGCATCGTGGCGATGTCAATGATTTCGGGCTCTAAAGCTGCGTTTTCAATGATCGTACGCCCCTTAGCAAAAACAGCAGCCATCATGATGTTGATGGTCGCGCCCACAGAGGGTAAATCTAAGAAAATACGGGTTCCTTTTAAGCCATCCGCAGGCGCTTCTAACACGGTATAATTCCCAGGATTGGATTTTTTGGCCCCAAGAGCTTCAAAACCTTTAAAATGCAAATCCATAGGGCGAGGCCCAAGATAACACCCTCCAGGATTTTTAATCTGCACTCTTCCATACTTTCCAAGCAAGGCTCCCATAAAGTAATAGGAGGCACGAAGCTTTTGAACGGCAGGAGAGAGAAGCGGACGGTTTTCCATTTTACGTGGATCAATGATCAACGTTTCGCGAGTGGTTTCATCCGACCAAGATACATCGACTCCAAGTTCTTGAAGCAATTCGATTAAGGCCTCGACATCGGAAATTTGGGGGACTCCATCAATAGTCACTGGTTCTGAGCCTAAAATGGCCGCAGGAATCAAAGCCACGGTGGAATTTTTACTTCCAGAAATATGTACGGAACCATTAAGAGGCTTTTTTCCTCGAATCTTAATGACTTCTTCCATAATCTTCCAAGATCTCCTTTCTTGACATTTTTCCTTAGTGCATTGCGGAAAAATGCCGACACAACCAACAAAAGCTAATGGCTTTTATTGGTTTCAGATATAGCCTTACGCTCCATAATGGGCGTGCGGCCAGCTAAGACTTGATCGCCTTCTAGGACCCGATAATCGTCCATATGACGTAAATTGGTGATCACTAGACAAGTGGTCAAGTCGGCATTTTGGCTTTCT
>CAZTNF010000051.1:0-10737 GCA_964615295.1 uncultured Erysipelotrichaceae bacterium
CATCAAAGATGAAATTGGCCATTCCACCAGGAGCTTCACTGCTCGTGCCAAAACGAAGCCCATCGCCTTGGTTTAATTCCTTTTCCAAGCGAAGGCGCACTTTATCTTTGCTTCCGCCGATTACCGTTCCGATGCGTATTCCTTGATGATTCGAACTCTTGGGATTCATCAAATCACGACCGCGTTGTTCAAAAGTGTGGCCTTTAGTGTATCCACGATGGAACGTTGTTTCCATGTTTTCAACATCTTCTACCGTGAGTGGTTCATGATTCAAACCCTTGCGAGTGGCTTTTACGCTTTCAAAAACATATTCTGGGGATTTCATGCGGCCTTCAATTTTTAAAGACCAAACGCCAGCTTTGACTAAATCGGTTACATTTTGTACCAGCGATAAATCTTTAGGAGAGAGAAGAAAATTTCCATCGCTTTCAAGAGGTGTCCCATTTTCTTCTAAAACATACTCCATACGACAAGGTTGAGCACAAGCGCCCTTGTTTCCCGAGCGGTTGTAGCGCACTTGAGAAAAGCGACATTGGCCGGAATAGGAGATGCAAAGAGCTCCATGAACAAAGGCTTCGAGTTCCATCCCTGTTTTGGCACACGCTTCAATTTGTTCAAGCGTCGCTTCCCGCGCTAAAACTACGCGCGAAATTCCCAGCTTAGCCAATTGTTCAATTTGATGGGGAGTAGTGACCGAAAGTTGGGTGGAAGCATGAAGTTCTAAATTGGGTAAGCGATGATGCAAGAGATGAATCAAACCGAGATCTTGAATGATCAAGGCATCCACACCCATTTCATGCAAAGCCTTAGCCCATTCATAGGCTTTTTCCATTTGATCTTCTTCTAACAAAGTATTCATGGTGACATAAATCTTTTTGTTCGCTAAATGCGCTTGTTCAATGATATCTTTGGCTTCTTCAAGGGTAAAATTTTTCGCAAAAGCCCGCGCTCCAAAAAGGGGCAAGCCAAAATAGACGGCATCCGCTCCAGCCGCAAAAGCGGCTTGAAGGGCTTCGCGATTTCCCGCAGGAGCTAAAATTTCCGCTTTTAAAGCAGGTTCTTTTGACATGGACGCGGATAAGGCTGTTTTAGATGCTTGAGCTTTCGACTTCTTAACTACTTTTTTAGGGCTTTTTGGAGAGTGAAAAGAAGCCATTTTCTTTTTCATTGATATTTTGGATTTTGATTTCATAAAATGCGGATTGGACACCCGTGACTTCAGTCATGGGAGACCGCTTCCTCCTTTCGATGACATATCCATTAGCATGTTTTATTAGTGGTAATTTCTTTCACGATGCACTCACATGATATCTAACGTTTTCAAAGAGAAATATCACTCTTTTTCCCGTTATAAAGCAGGTTTGGTTTTCGAATACTACTTTATCCCAAAGCCGAAATCCTTTTACTTCAAAGACAGCTAGATTCTTTTTTCACTTTTAGAAATAGTAAATTTAGGGATTTGGCGGTTATATCGGTGTCCTTTTTTCTTGTAATGGATCTATTTGCTTCTAAGTTTCCAGCTAGGCTATACGCATCGTTATAATTCTCTTTCAATAAAACAAGTTGAATCCTTTTATTCTTTTTTAAATATCCATAAGTATTCTGAACTTCTTTATTGGGATACAATCCTTTAATTTATCCAATAAACTTCATCTTCCCCATAAATGCATCATCTCGATAACTTTCTATTCTCTTGGCCATTTGAATTTGGATTGTTTTTCTGGTGCCAAGATATTTCTTATGAGATCTCTTACATTGTGGATCTTCTTCTCCTTGAATCTCTGGATTTTAAACTTTTGAATCTCAAAAGAAGTGGTTTTAACTATGATTTTGGGAATCGGAAGAATGTCACAAACATCTGTTTTGATTTTTAAATAGCAATCAATTTTATGTTGAATAGATAGAGAAGTCATCCTTTTTGGTTGTTAAGCCTCGGTTTTTAATTAAATGGCCTCGGAAATCATTTTTCGCTGTTGAAGAAACTTCATTAGGCTTAGAGCTAGCGTCTATTCAGAGTAAAATCCCATCGCCAATGTTATCCAAAGATTTGGTATCACTACCCATCAAGACTTTTAAACACCAAGCCTAGAACTTCAAACTCGGTATTCTATTCGAAGGAATCTATCTATATCTTTGCGAACGTAGTTCTTAAAAAACTTAGGCTAGTCAACAACGAGTCAAGCTCATGACTTGAGTTATAGGTTATTGACAACTCATTTCTTCTTTTTAAGTCATAACGGCTTGTCTTTATTTTGGCTCACCTAAAAAAAGCAGGAAAACGTTTGACCAAAGGGCTGAGCTTTCCTGCTGAGATTTATGAATCGAGAGAATTCTCCGTATTAGAATAATAGGTTCGAATAGCTTGAAAGGTTTCTTCAGAGATCACGTGTTCAATACGACACGCATCTTCCTCCGCCGTTTTTAGGTCAACCCCAATGTTCGTCAACATCTGTGTAAAAAACACATGTCGTTGGTATGTGCCTTGAGCAATCTCCTTCCCCTTTGGGGTTAACAAAAGCTGCTTGCTTGCGGTCGCTTCGAGTAAACCTTTGGCGATCATCACCTTTACCGCATGAGAAACCGACGGTTTAGAATAGCCTAAATAACTGGCCACATCCACACTGCGAACACTCGGTAATTGAGAAGACAAAACCAAAACGGCTTCCAAATAATCTTCCATCGATTCCGTCAATTTCAAATCATTTTTTTCAGATGACATAATCTCATCTTAAAATTCCCCTAGGTATTCGTCAATGTTTGGGGTTAGCTCTCTTTTCCCTATCAAACTTGAAATATTAAAATCTTTATTTAGAAAAGAAGAAAAAATTATAGAAAGAAGGAATATTATGCTTGTGACCACCTTAGGTTATCTCATCAACCCAAAAGATCAACGAGTGTTGGTACTTCATCGAACCAAAAAAAAAGGTGACATTAACCATGATAAATGGATTGGTATTGGGGGAAAGCTTGAAGAAGGAGAAAGCGTATTGGCCTGCATGCAACGGGAATGTTTTGAAGAAACGGGCTTGATGTGGAAAGACCCCACTTTGCGTGGCATCATTACTTTTAACTTTCGCCAACATGTAGAAGATCCTCTTTTTAGTGAGTTGATGTTTTTGTACTCGGGTCAAGATTTTGAAGGACAGCTCAAGGAATGCAATGAAGGGGAGTTGTGCTGGCTTTCTTGGCAAGAACTCTTCCAAAAAAATCTCTGGGTAGGGGATCGCCTATTTTTAACTTTCATGCGTCAAAAAGAACCCCTTTTTTATATGCGCTTAGATTATCTAGGGGATCAACTCGAAGCCGCTTGGATCAATGAAGTCCCCATTGCCTTAAGCAAAGGGCTAAGAGAAGAAAAAGAGTAAGTCCAACTCCTAGAATTTTAGCCATTTAAAAAGCAGGGAGTATTCGCCAGAATAGATCGGAAGTTTTAGGATGAAACAAGATGTTTGTCCATACTCTGGAATCATCAATACCGTCCAAGGGAAAAAAACTTAGGATAGGCTGCAGTTGGAAAAGATACATTTTTTAAGCGCAAGCTCATCATCATATTTTTTGGGCGGATGCCGAACTCTTATTCGCTCTTATATCAACTATCCAGAAAAAATAAAATAAATCTTATGGCATTTTTCCCTTGGTTTTATTTTCGTTATTGCATAAAAAATGGCTAGAACTTTCTTTCAAAGTTTTAGCCATTTTTTTATAAGGAACTGAGAAGAATTAAAGTACTAAAAGAAACTTTAGCATCTTGATATTTAAAGAGGTTTTTACTCGATAAAAAAGGGCTTAAACGAACGCGGATAGGTATTTCGTTGCTACAAGCCCTTTTTGAATTAGCGTTTAAGTTCTATAACTTTTTCCCAAGGCAAATCAGGGTCACCAAAATGACCATAATTAGTGGTACGACGATAAATAGGGCGACGTAAATCGAGTTCTTTGAGAATGTTGCTGACTTCAAAATTGAAGTTTTGATTGACAATCTCTAAGATCTCTTCATCGCTCAACTTTCCTGTTCCAAAGGTATCCACACAGATGGAGACAGGTTCGTTGCGTCCAATCGCATAGGCGACTTCCACTTCAGCTTTATCGGCCAATCCGTTAGCTACGATGTTCTTAGCCACCCAACGAGCATAGTAAGCAGCAGAGCGATCAACTTTGGTAGGATCCTTAGAAGAGAAGCAACCGCCTCCAATATGTCCCATTCCTCCATAGGTATCGCATACGATTTTACGACCTGTCGTTCCTGAATCGCCAAAAGATCCACCAACCACAAAGGAGCCTGTGGGGTTGATGAAATATTTGGTGTTTTCATCCAACATGGAAGCAGGAATTACCTCATCAATGACTTCTTCACGGACAAGTTTTTTCAAATCGTCTTGAGAGATATCCGCAGCATGTTGTGTGGAGATAACAATGGTGTCAATGCGTATAGGCTTGTTGTCTTTATATTCGACTGATACTTGGGTTTTTCCATCGGGTTTTAAAATATCGGGATGTTGACGACGAACTTTGGAAAGCTGTCGAGATAAAGCATGGGCAAAGAAAATAGGGGCTGGCATGTACTCTTTTGTTTCATTAGTGGCATAACCAAACATAATGCCTTGGTCTCCGGCTGCCACTTCGATTTCTCCGCTATCTTTTTCGCGTTGAACAGCATTATGAATTTCAGGGGATTGTTGGTTGACCACTACCATCACCCGATAGTCTTCGGGATACCCAATTTCTTTTAAGACATCTTTAGCGATTTTCTCGTAATCAATGACGGCCTTAGTGTTGGCTTCACCATACACTAAGATGAAATCATCTTTGATGGTCGCTTCTACAGCCATATTGGAATTCGGATCTTGACTAAGGGCCGCATCCACAAACGAATCTGCAATCAAATCGCAGACTTTATCAGGATGGCCTTCGGTTACCGATTCACTTGTAAAAATATAGTCTTTCATAATTTTTTTCCTTCATTTCATCTCAAGAAAAAAGCATACTCGAAACGCCAAAAGCTTGGCGAAGAGTATGCTTGAGACTTGTCAGCGTTTTTAAATGGGAAGCGCCTCCCAATCTCTCGCTCGCTTTTACCAAATTATACGGCATTGGCTTAAAGAAAAAGGAAAATGCGCCTAGGATTTGGCCTAGCCTCAAAGGCTAAGAAATTAAGGAAAAACTAGGCGTTATCGTCACTAGTTTTAGGCAAAGCACTCGCAAACCATCCGATCTCTTCATCTAACCATCCCATCCCAATCAGCGCTTGTTGTTCGGAAGTAGAAACCGTGTAATTGTGACATCCGCTGGTGGCATTAGGATTGTATTGTCGATAGACAGGAGCAATTTCATCAGGATCGCTATACCAGCCAATTCCTTCATCGTCCCAACCAAGACGAACTAAGGTATCGCGTTCTTCTTGACTGAGAGTGTAATGATGGTCATCCATATTTGGATTGTAGACGCGATAAACTGGAAAAGTCGACGTTTTTGGAGCCATCCAGCCAATGCCTTCGGCAAGCCATTGTGGCATTTCAATTAGTGCTTGGCGCTCACCGTCTTTAGCTGTATAAAAATGTTCCCCTGTATCACGATTATAAAAGCGCCAAAGTGGTTCATAGTCTTCTGGAATTTCATCGAGTGTCCAAATCGGAGCCGGTTTAGAATCATTCGGTATTGAATTTCCAGGAATAATAGGATTCAAATCGCTTGGATCATCCCGCAGATCTTCAGAGGGTACTTGAGGATCAAGGGGTTTTGGGTCTGGTCGATCTTGGGCTTGATTGAGGAATTTGGCATACTCTTGAACTAAGTCAATATATTCTTCCACACTTAAGTATCCAGAGCTGAAGAGAAATACTTGGCCATCGCATTGGCCTTGGCCATAAGCTGGATTGTTTTTGTTATGGGCGGCTCCAGTGGAAAGATATTGCTTATTGACTACATTTTGATAATGCCCAATTCCTTCCGTGACCCCTTCTTTAGCTAAATCCCGTTCATGAAAATACCAACTTGCTGCGGGATCCTCTTGCCCCCAAGCTAAATTTTCCCATACAGCATACATGCGGGCGTGATCGAGATTGGTATCAGACCAGTTGAGGTGTTTTTGAGCAATCGCAACCAATTCCAAACTCACTTGTAAAGGAGGAATTTCGATTTGCTCTTGCTTAGCTTCTAGAGCCCGCAATTCATTGGTACGCTGAAGTGTTTTGCAGGCTTCAATCATATTTTCAAGCGAGGTGGCATCACTTGGATCGTTTAAGTTAGTATAGCCAGAAAGCTTAAAGCTTTGCGCAGCTAAAACCACTAAGCCTCGCTGTGCATCATGGTATAAGTCTTCACTTTCTGTATGGAGTTTTTCTTGGGATAAAATCCATTCCAAAAAGCCTCGCATATTGGCTTCCTGGTTTTGGTTAACTTCTGTTTTCGACAATTCATGAGCATAAAGGGATGAAAGGTGAAGAGGCAGAAAGGAAGTAAGACTTAAAGTAAAGCCTAAGCTGAGACGTATTGTTTTCGATCGCACAAGAAGTTCTCCTTTCTAAACGGTTTTATTTTTCAAATTCGTTTGATCGACTAAAGCGTTGTTCAAGACTTCCTTTACTTTCTCCAAAACAACGCCAAAAAGCCAACTCATTTTATAAGATTTTGAGTTGGCCAATTTATACCATATTTTCGATAAAGACGAAATGGGACAAAAAGGATTTATAAGTCGTCGTCTTCTTTTTCTTCATCCCACTTAAAGGAACGAATGCGAAAGTCTTGTAAAGTTAAATCATCAGGCAATTCTTGTTGATCGATGTCCTCTTCCACTAGATTTTTTAAAAGCATCAAACGAATCAGACCATAGACAATGACAACTCCTCCAAACGCCATGAGCCAGCCATTTTTCCAAAGCAAACCAAAGACTAAAATCAAAAGACCAATGGAGGCAATCTGAAGTTGGGTGAAAAAAATCTTTTGTTTAGGACTCATGCTTAACGAATGATGCTACCAGGCACAACACTATCGTCTAGGAATACCACTTTTGGGCCACCTTTTCCCACACTACACAGCAACATGCCTTGACTTTCCACGCCGCGTAATGTGGCGGGTTCTAAGTTAGCTACTACAATCACTGTACGCCCAATTAAATCTTGGGGAGTATAGTTTTGGGCAATCCCAGATACGATTTGGCGAGGATTCTCTTCTCCTACATCAATGATTTCAATAAGCAATTTATCGGCATCAGGATGAACTTTGGCATCTATAATTTTTCCCGCCTTTAAGCTCACTTTCCCAAAATCATCCACTTGAATTGGTTCAATAACTTTTTTCTTCTTTTCCTTTTTAGCTTTTTTCTTGTTTTTTTCCACAGGTTCAGTGGGAGTTTCAAATTCTTTCATATCGATACGCTGGAACAAAGGCGCGATGGATTCCACACAGGAAATACCCGTTTCAAGTTGACCAAATTCCCGAATAGATTCCAGTGTTCGTTGATTGGTGTGAAGAGCATCGAGAATTTTTTGAGAGGTTTCTGGCATGAAGCTTTCCAACAACACTCCCGCAATGCGAATGCTTTCCAATAAGTTATAAAGCACTGTTTGAAGACGAGCCGCCTTTTCTGGGTCTTTAGCAAGTTTCCAAGGTTCCGTTTCATCGATATATTTGTTAGAACGACGCAACAGGGTAAAAATTTCATCAAGCGCTGCACTCACTTGGAATTCTTCCATCTTTTCTTCCGTTTTGGCTACTGCATTCATAGCGACTGCTTTGAGTTCTTTATCAACAGATTCTGCTACATTGGGATTTTCAATTTTCCCATGGAAATATTTATTTTCCATGGCGATGGTACGAGAAACCAAGTTTCCTAAAACGTTAGCCAAATCTGAATTAATGCGTTCGGCTAAAAGTTCCCAAGTGATCACCCCATCTTGAGCGTAAGGCATTTCGTGTAAACAATAGTAACGCACTGCATCGACGCCAAAGCGCTCGACTAAATCGTCCGCATAAATGACATTACCTTTGGATTTGGACATTTTCCCTTCGCCCACCAACATCCAAGGATGGCCAAACACTTTCTTGGGCAATGGCAAATCCAAAGCCATTAAGAAAATAGGCCAATAAATGGTATGAAAACGTAAAATGTCTTTTCCAATGATGTGAGTGGCAGGCCAATATTTTTTAAACGCTTCGGGTTGATCTTCATAGGAAAGCTCAGGATCATACCCTAACGAAGTGATGTAGTTAGTCAAGGCATCAAGCCACACGTAAATGACATGTCGATTGTCAAAGTCGACTGGAATGCCCCATCGAAAGGACGTACGTGAAACACAAAGATCTTGAAGACCTGGCTTTAAGAAATTATTGATCATTTCATTTTTACGGCTTTCCGGCTGAATAAAATCAGGATGATTCTCGATATACTCGATTAAGCGATCAGCATACTTACTCATATTGAAAAAGTAGGCTTCCTCTTTGGCCTTATGAACGGGACGACCACAATCAGGGCAATTCCCATCTACAAGTTGGGATTCCGTCCAAAACGATTCACAAGGCGTACAATACCATCCTTCGTATTCGCCCTTATAAATATCGCCTTGTTCATAAAGACGACGAAATATTTTTTGAACGGCCTTTTCATGATAATCGTCTGTAGTTCGGATGAAGTAATCGTAAGATGTATTCATTAAATTCCAGTTTTGACGAATTAAACCCGCTACCTCGTCTACGAATTGTTTTGGGGTAACTCCAGCTGCGGCTGCCTTTTCTTCAATTTTTTGACCGTGTTCATCGGTTCCCGTTTGAAAGAACACATCATAACCTTGCGCACGTTTAAAGCGCGCTAAAGCATCGCTCAAAATAATTTCGTATGTATTTCCAATGTGTGGCTTTGCGGAGGTATATGCAATTGCCGTAGTGAGAAAATAAGGTTGTTTTTTCATTTCAAAAATCTCCTTTCTGTTTTTAGGATGAGTGGATTATCATCTTCTTTTCGGTTTTTTGGATCCAAATAGGAAATTGCCCTATTGTTTTTCTGAGTAGGCGAAAAAAGGCTTATTCAGCCTGGAGAGATTGGCCTTTTCTAAGCCTTTGCGTATTCTTTTCAAGTGTACCATACTCCCCTTGAAAGAACTTTTCCCTTTGAGATTTGCGAAAGTGCTCTTTTGAAAGGCCTTTAAAAGCCAAAAGACTAAAAGATCTAAGCAAAACAAAAGGAGCCTAACGCCTATCCGTTGTAGCTCCTTAGTTTTATTTAATGATTTCTTCCTCGTTTTCACCAAGCCCCTTCGTAAACGTTTCAAGAATTTGATCCGCTGTAGCCGAAGCGGTGGTATAGCCTAAAAAGCGATCGGATTTGAGGGTACCATGATAATCCGAACCACCCGTTACATACAATTTTTCATTGCGAGCTAGAGTCATTAAGAAGGCTTTTGTTTGACGAGAATTGTTTGGAGTAAAGACTTCAAATCCTTGAATTCCTGCATCAATCAAACCTTCAATCGCATCATCAGAAATTTGATCCAAATGCCAACCTGCCAAAATCGGGATTCCACCTGCCTTATCGCGAATCAATTCGATGATGGATTCTGCGCTAGGATAAGAAGCGACAACTTCGCACGATCCTCCTGGCCCAAAGAAATCCCGAGAAAATTGTTTGCGTGCTTGTTCTTCAGTAGGAAACTTTTCAAGATATTCGACTAAAAGAGGCAATTGTCGCGTCGCTTGCGTATCAAAGACAAGATTAGTCAATTCATGAGGTCGAACAATTTTAAAGCGCGAATTGGCCATAAGCGCTTCAGTATTGAACTTAATGCCCATCGCTTTTTCAAATAATGCAATGCGCTGCTCAGAAACATTTCGTTCGCGTTCAAGAGAGGCATTTTCCATCAAGACGAATTCATCCAATTTCCAGTTGATGTAATAGCCAAGAATGCGAACCCGTTCTCCAAAAATTTCACAATCGACTTCCACGCCTGGAATGAATTTCAAACCATGATGGGCTGCAAAGGGAATAGCTTGCTCACTGCTACGGGCATTATTGTGATCGGTGATGGAAATACACGTTAGACCAAGATTTTTGGCTTTTATAATGATGTCTTCAATATCCGCATTGGAATCATCAGAGTAGTCGGAACGAATGTGTAAATCCACTTTCGAAAGAGGCAAAAGATCCGCTTGTTCGGATGATTCTTGAGGAGAACTTTGTTGATACTGATTTTGGATAAACTCTTGACGTGTCAATGGCTTATCTAAGTTAGCCGATTTTTCTTCCTCTATCGGCTCAGACGGTTCCTTTTCTAAATTCGTCTGTGTAGAGGTAAAATCCGCTTCTTCATAAATGGAAGACGTAGGTTGCGGTTCTTCTATTTGACTTACGGTAGGTTGACTTTGAAGAGAAGGGGAAATTGGATTATTGGAACGGCGTACTTTTAATTCGTAGCGTGGGGTATAGACCAAAATCAATCCAAAAATCCAATCCCCAAGCGAGCGTTGCCCTGGGGAAATAAGTGTAATCAATCCACTCAACAACCACCATCCAGCAATGCCAAAAGCAGAAAAGAAATAGCCAAACAACATCATCGGAATGCCAAACCCAAACAGTTGGCGTAAAACTAAGCGAATAGCGGGAGCGGGTTTGCGATTAGGTCGAACTAAACGTAAACCCATATAACGTCCTCCCCACGAATATCCGCTCGTTTTAGCCGTATAAAGGGGTAAAAGAATGCAACTTGTCATAAACAGCAAAGCATACATTAAATAAAATAATAAATCAAA
>CAZTNF010000052.1:0-10729 GCA_964615295.1 uncultured Erysipelotrichaceae bacterium
TTCCGGCTGTGTCACGCTTTTAGAGGTGGCTAAATAGAAGTACAAAATGTAGAATAGTCATTTTTCTATGTTTGGTGAACCAGCGCTATCTGGCTTAAGAATTCTTTGGTCAGTAGAGCGCCTAGCCATACTGACTTTTTATTTGCCTCTTTTTACGTTTTTAGATAGGCACTGCGCCGCTATAAGGAGATTAAGTGATGAAAAAACTTCCAGATGGGTCCATCGTGGCATTGATTACTCCCTTTCATGAAGATGGAAGCGTTAATTTTGAAAAGTTAAAAGAACTCGTAGAATGGCATATTGCCAATGGAACAGATGGTATTTTGGTTTTGGGTACGACTGGTGAGTCCTCGACGATGAGTCATGATGAAGATGATCAAGTGGTAGCTTGTGCCATTGAACAAGCTGCCGGTCGTGTTCCGATTATCGTGGGAGCCGGAAGCAACGACTCCCACACCCAATTGGAAAAATCTATAAAGTACGAAAAAATGGGAGCTGATGGTCTTCTCCTCATTTCCCCTTACTATAACAAGGCCAATCGCCAAGGTTTACTTGAGCACTTCCTATTGAGTGCCAATGCCGTCAATATTCCCATTATTTTGTATAACATTCCAGGTCGTACTGGCCAAAGCATTCCTGTGGATGTAGTCGAGGAACTCTCTCATCATCCTATGATCCAAGGCATTAAAGAAGCGAGTGGCAACATTTCTTATGCTGCTAACATCGCTAAGCTTTTAAATGAGGATTTTAAAATGTATTCCGGCAATGATGACATCATCGTTCCTATGCTCTCTCTTGGAGGCAGTGGGGTGATTTCCGTGTTTGCGGATGTGATGCCAAAAGAAGCTCATGAGTTAGTTCAAAAATACTTGGATGGAGATGTGAAAGGGTCTTTAGAGCTTCAGATGAAGTATTTAGATCTCATCCACCATTTATTTGTCGAGGTGAATCCCATTCCTGTAAAAGAGGCCATGAATTTAATGGGAATGAACGTGGGTGGCTATCGTTTACCACTTTGTCCCATGGCTTCAGAAAACAAAGCAAAATTGAAACAATCCATGGAAAAAGCTGGCCTTTTAGAAGCTTAAATTTCTTTAAAGTTCTTAAAGACTTGTCTCTAGTTCTTTAAGAACTTTCCTTTTTTAATCTAAGAACCTTCTTTTTATAAAAAGAGGTTTTAAATCTTTCCTTCACTTTCAAAGCTTGAAAGAAGCTCAAGAAAAACAGGAAGGATACCTTTCAGAAAGGATAGAACCCTATGAAACTTGCTGTAGTGGGAAAAGGACAAATGGGTCAGTTGATTCAATCCACTGCGACTCAACGAGGCCATGAAGCTATTTTAGGCGATGCCTTTGACCAAGCGCCTATCGTAGATAATAAAGAGTCTTTAGATGTTATAGTGGATTTTTCCCATCCAAATTCCCTTGATTTTATTTTAGACACGCTTAAAGATACCCCTTGCGCTTTGGTTATGGGAACCACTGGATTTTCCCAAGATCAAGTGGAGCGCTTAAAAGAAGAAGCAAAAGTACGTCCTGTCTTCTATGCCTCCAATTATTCTGTGGGAGTAGCGGTTTTGACTCGTTTGGTACAAGAAGCCAATAAGATGCTAGCGGATTGGGACAAAGAGATCATTGAAGCCCACCATCATAAAAAAGCAGATGCTCCAAGTGGAACTGCACTTTCCTTATTGAATGCGCTTGATCCAAACGATGAATATGATCACGTATTTGGTCGCTATGGAAAACCTGGACCTAGAGCTCATGAAATCGGTGTCCATGCGGTGCGTGGAGGAAGTGTTCCTGGCAATCATGAAGTTCTTTTTTTAGGAGATCAAGAAGTCATTTCTCTTTCCCATAACGCCCAAAGCCGTCAAATCTTTGTCAATGGAGCTTTGGATGCGGCTGAATTCATCGCTGGAAAACCAGCTGGTCTTTATAATATGGGTGATTTACTCAAGGAGCGTTTGGGATGAAAGAACTTACTGCTGAAGAAATCATTCATACTATTGCGACCTCGAAGAAGAAAACGCCCGTAAAGGTTTACCTTAAGACCACAGCTGATCTTGAGTTTCCCAATTCTAAAGTCTTTGGCGATGTGGTCTTTGGAGATTGGGAAGATATCAAACCGGTTTTGGATGCTAATCAGAATGTAATCGAAGATTTCATCATTGAAAACGATGCTCGTAATTCCGCCATTCCTCTCTTAGACTTAAAGGACTTCCAAGCGCGTATTGAGCCTGGGGCAATCATTCGCGATCATGTCACCATTCAAAAAAATGCAATCATCATGATGGGAGCGATTTTGAATATTGGTGCCGAAGTAGGAGAAGGAACTATGATTGATATGGGAGCGATTCTGGGAGGTCGAGCTATTGTCAAAAATCATTGTCACATTGGAGCAGGTGCTGTATTGGCTGGAGTAGTGGAACCTGCAAGTGCTGTTCCTGTGATTGTGGAAGATAATGTGTTAATCGGAGCCAATGCAGTTATCATCGAAGGAGTTCATGTTGGGAAAAATGCGATCGTGGCAGCAGGAGCCGTCGTCATTGAGGATGTGCCCGATAATGCAGTGGTGGCCGGCTGTCCAGCTAAAATCATTAAAATGAAGGATGAAAAAGCTGCTTCAAAAACCGCAATGGTGGATGCTTTACGCACTCTTTAATCTGTGATAAAAAACAAAAGAGGGTTTGTACGAATCCGAGTCATTCTCGAAATTCGTGACAAGCCCTCTTTTTTAGTTCTCGACTTTTACACATAAAATGATTTTTCGAATTTGATCTTGATCATCACGAATCAATATCCCTTCTCCAGGAAAATAAGGAGTTACATTGAGTCGGCCTTTTTTTATATCGTCTTCCGTTACGAAAAAGAACAATTCAATAGGGGAATATCGATTTTCTGCTGAAAAGAGACGCCATCCAGAGCGCTGAAAGAGTTCTAAAATAAAGTGGTAATTATGAGCGGAATGAATGATTTGATTCAGTTTGGCACAATAACTAAAAATATTATCGATATTGATCATTTCCATGTGATGGGGAATGACTAAGCTCCAAGAAGATAAATCCAATACTTCTAAAGAGGAACAGCCAAAAAACATGGAACGCATATCTTTAGCTGCTGAAGTATTAAAACCAGAAAGATTAAGAATTTTAAGGTCTGTACAGCCATAAAACATCTCACTCATATTTTTCACCTCAGCTGTATCCCAATGAGATAAATCCAAAGCCACTAAGTGACTACAATTCATAAACAAATTGTGCATATCCCATACACGCCTTGTATTCCAATAAGTTACATCTAAAGTGGTTAGGGAGATACAGTTATAAAACATCCAACACATGCTTTCTACGTTTTCGGTATTCCAATGGGCCACATCAAGGAATTCAAGAGATGAACAATCAAAAAACATCCAGCTCATATATACGACATTTCTAGTATCCCAATGACTTACATTCAGTTCTTTCACACTCGAACAGCGATGAAACATCCAACTCATATCCTTAACGCTTTTGGTATTCCAAGATTCCACCTCAATTTTTTGGAGACTTGAACAACCTTGAAACAATCGACACAACGTTACGGCTTGAGAAACATCCCAATGGGATACATCTAGGGTAGTTAGGGAGAAGCAATCTTGAAACATATAAGAAAAATCCTCTACGTTTCCTGTTTTCCAATAAGAAAGCTCGATTTTTTCTAAAGCTGCACAATTTCGAAACATCATGCGCATACTTCTCACTCGACTTGTATCCCAGCTAGAGAGATTGAGAGTAGTTAAGTTAGGACAGCGTTGAAACATACAGGTCATATCCCTTACTTCACTCGTATTCCATCCAGACAAATCGATTGCTTTCACATTGGGCAATTTTTCAAACAATCCTTTAGCATCTCCCCTTAAGACAAAAGGAGCCCGGCCATCTACCTCTTGGATATCGGCCGCATAGGCTCGCCAAGGTTGACAATAGGAATGCGTTTGATTGTCCCATTCTCCTTGGTGAATGGTTAAAGTTCCCTCTTGATTCAATGTCCAAGTTGTAGTGCCAATTGTTCCTTGATGTACAATGTTTTCCATCTTCAAAATCCTTTCTGCTTTTTGGATATTAAAAAACCAGAAATGACCATAGGTTTAGGATTTCTGGAGCTTTTCATTCTCTTCTCCCATAGGCCAAAATAATGTTATCTTATCCTAGCATAGAAAAAAGAGAAACTAAAAGAAAGATAACAAAACGACCTAGAAGGAAATCATATAAGAATCTTAAGCATAGTCTTTAGAGCGCAAAAAGAAATTTTTGATCTCTTCATCTTGTTAACCAAGCTTTTCAATAGGCTGGATCCAATCTTTCTTACTTGGTGGAAACGGGCTTCTTGATGTGATCGATTTCTTCCTATTTAAAATCAGCCTCGTCCTAGAGTTTTTTAAAGTCTCTCGAAAAGCTACGGATCACCTCATCAAGATCGTAGTGTACGGCTTTGATAAAGCTAGACAGAATCCTACTCATTTTTTAAACGCTTTTTCATGAATCTCATATAAGCTTTATCGATCTGCACCTAATCCCCTATTTTTTGATGGTATGTCTCAATAAGTTTCCTTAATTTACGGTTTTTATAAAGGGAGAACGTCACAAGATAAATAAAAAAACCAATGGATGAACACAACTTATACACTTTGAAGAACACTTAAAAAGGCTGGACCATAAGTGTTGCATTTATATACCCCAATACCATTGATCTTCAAAAGATCGTCTTTAGTCTGGGGTAAATCGCGTACCATTTGTAACAAAGCCGCATCGGAAACCACCAAATAGGGAGGCAAATTGTATTGGCGAGCGATGGTCATGCGCGTTGCCTTTAAGCGTTCGAGTAACTTTTTGGCATTTTGAGCTGAATCCAATGTAGATTCGACATTAATCGGATTTTGAGAAGAGGAATGGCTTTGGATTTTCTTGTCTTTAGACCAATCATAACTGTGTTTCTTTAAGAGATCTTGGCCTTGGGCTTTACGCTGTAAAAATACCTCCTCCTCTTCCTGCATAGCCTTTTCCAAAATATGGCCAATGGAAAGTGTTTGATAGCGATCATCACTGCGCCGTAGATATCCTTTTGAGATCAAATACTCTAAAATTTGGCGAATGCGACTTTCGGATAAATCGGAGAGCGCTCCATGATATTTATTTTTCAAAAACCCAAGTTCCTTCATACGAGCGGTTTTTTTTCCCTTTAAAAAGGAGGCTAGAAAAGGCATCCCATAATAGTGCGGTAAAGCTTGAATGGCCTCATAAATGATCGTAGCTTCTCTGGTGATGTTTTCAGAAATCCAATCCGCTTGGCAATTTGAGCATCCAGAGCAATCGTGATCAAGAACTTCGCCAAAATATTGCAAAATGTAGGCTCGTAAACAAAGGGGAGTTTCGCAATAAGCAACCATTTGGCGCAAACGATGTAAGTCACGCTCCAATTGTTCAGGCGTATCCGCACACGTTTGTTGAATCAAAAACTCATGCAAGCCGATGTCTTTGCGCTGAAAAAATAAGACACAATGGGCAGGCGCTCCATCGCGTCCAGCTCGACCTGCTTCTTGATAGTAGTTTTCAAGAGAAGATGGCATTGAATAGTGCACCACGAAGCGAACATTGGATTTATCAATACCCATTCCAAAGGCGGTGGTGGCACAGATTAATTGTACTTGGTCATACAGAAACTCTTCTTGGGCTTTAGTGCGCAAGACATTGTCCATTCCTCCATGGTAACAATTGGCCAAGTAACCTTCACCTTTTAAAAAATCGCTCACTTCCTCGGTTTCTTTGCGGGTTTGACAATAAATAATTCCCGCTTCATCAGGATGTTTTTTCAAAAAGCGCAAGAGTGCTTGTTTTTTATTAGTTGGACGTTGCACTTCAAAGAACAAATTAGTCCGATCAAAACCTGTCACCAAAATTTTAGGATTTTGAAGACCTAAAAATTCGATGATGTCTTGTTTGACCACTCCAGTGGCTGTAGCCGTAAAGGCTGCCAAAATAGGGCGCTTAGGCAAGGCAGCGGCAAACTTAGCAATTTCCATATAACTAGGTCGAAAGCTTTGGCCCCATTGAGAGACGCAATGTGCTTCATCGATAACAATCATAGAGATATTGACCGAGTGCGCAAAATCCAAAAAGCCAGACGTATTCAATCGTTCAGGGGCGACATAAATAATTTTATAGCGCCCTTGTTTGGCAAAAGAGAGCGCTTTATTGTATTGCGAAATTGTCAAAGAACTATTGAGATAAGCCGCAGGAATGCGAGCTTGACAAAGAGCTGCTACTTGATCTTGCATCAGAGAAATCAAAGGCGAAATCACTAGGGTGATGCCTTCTAAAAAAATAGCCGGAATCTGAAAACAAACCGATTTTCCGGCTCCTGTGGGCATAACGCCACAGACATCTTGTCCATCCAACAGCGCATGGATCAATTCAAGCTGTCCTGGTCGAAACGCGTCATAGCCATAATATCTTTTCAACGCCTTTTCGATAGGCGGATAGTGTTTTTCAGGCATACCCAAAATTCTAACAGGTTTCCGATCCACTTTTTGAAAAAAAAAGATAAGGACGATTTCCAAGCGGTATGATACGATCAAGAGAATTGAATCTAATCGCAAATAGGGGGTATACCATGAAACAAGGTTTTGACAATCAAGAATATTTACGTTTGCAATCAAAAAAAATCCGCGAACGAATCGATTCCTTTGGTGGCAAGCTGTATTTGGAATTTGGCGGTAAGCTCTTTGATGACTATCACGCTAGTCGGGTTTTGCCAGGTTTTCAACCCGATTCGAAATTGCAGATGTTGCTTCAGCTTAAAGACGATGCGGAAATGGTTATTGCGGTATCTGCTAAGGATATTGAAGCATCTAAAATGCGCGAAGATTTGGGGATTTCGTATGATGAAGATGTCTTACGTTTAATTGAGGAGTATCGAAAAGCTGGTCTTTTTGTCAGTTCTGTGGTCATTACCCATTATTCTGGTCAAAAACGGGCACAAAAGCTTAAACGCAAACTCATGCGCAAAAACATTAAGGTGTATTACCATTATGTGATCGAGGGTTATCCTACCGATACCAAAAAAATCATTTCGAAAGAGGGATTTGGCCGCAATGACTTCATTGAAACCACTCGAGAACTCATTGTAGTCACTGCCCCAGGTCCAGGCAGTGGCAAAATGGCTACTTGTCTTTCCCAGCTTTATCATGAAAATTTACGAGGAGTAAAAGCGGGCTATGCTAAATTTGAAACTTTTCCTGTGTGGTCCTTGCCTTTATCCCATCCAGTCAATTTAGCCTATGAAGCGGCTACAGCTGATTTAAATGATAAAAATATGATTGATCCGTATCATTTGGATGCTTATGACGAAGTAGCAGTCAATTACAATCGCGATATTGAAATTTTCCCAGTCTTACGTAAGATGTTTGAAAAAATTTATGGAGAATCTCCCTATAAATCGCCTACGGATATGGGTGTCAATATGGCTGGATTTTGCATTTTTGATGACCAAACTGTGCGTGAAGCCGCTAAACAAGAGATCATTCGTCGCTATTTCACCACCCTCACCCGAGCTTTTAATGAGCTTTGTAGTCAAGATGAAGTGAAAAAACAAGAAATGCTCATGGAGCAGTGCGAAATTAGCCCACTTTCTCGACGTTGTGTGAAAGAAGCCAAAGAGCACGAAGCAACGCGCAAAGTAGTCTGTGGAGCTTTAGAGCTTGACGATGGCACAATGATTTTATCAGCCACCAATGACTTTATGGGGCCATGTGCAGGACTTGTCATGAATGCGCTCAAAAAGAAAGTAGGCATTGATGACTCCATTCAACTCATCGAATCGGATGCGTTTGGTCCTATTCAAATGTTAAAAACTCAATATATGGGTTCTCAAAATCCCCGCTTGCATACCATTGAAGCCCTCATTGCTTTGTCCGTTTCGGCCAATTCCAATCCTTTAGCCAAACAAGCGCTCGAAAGTTTGCCCTCTTTGCGAGGCGCTCAGGCTCATGTAACGAGCAATCTTTCAGAAACGGACTTAAATGCCTACAATAGTCTAGGCATTCATGTGACTTTTGAAGCAGATCGAAAATAAAAAAGTAAAAGAAGAATCCTAAAGAATTTCAATTAAATAATTGCCCTACCAAAGGCAAGAAAGGAGATTCGTGGTCAAACTTAAAGCCAAACCACCCAAGAAAACAAAAAAATTGACCCATACCGGAGCCAATGTGGTCCGTACGATTTTAAAAAATTTGGATGCCTTTCAAGCAGATCTGCGCAGCCAAGAAACTGAAGGAAATCGTACAACTTACATTTTTGATGTGTTTTATCAAGATACTAATGGTACCTTTACCATTGCTACAGAAAATGGAGAAATTGTGATTGCGGTTCTCAATTTGTCGATGAGCCGAATCATTTCTTTGGTGAACGATGCCAACATTAGAAAGCTAGCTCAATATGTCCTCGATAACTGTTTATAATGTGATGTTACAAGTAGTTGTACACACCACGCGTGAAGAAGAAGTTTATGAAGTGCAAAAAAAGCTCTCCTCAATTTGCGATGCGTTGAGTTATTCTCCCATTCGAGAACAGCCTTCTTTAAATGATTGCATGGAATTTATGGCAACCGGCGTTGTCGATGAAGCCATGCGAGCCCATTTAATTGCGACTCTCGATAACGATTGGGATAAAGTGGAAGACGAGGATTCATATTGGGCTTATGGGTTCAATACCAAACCCTTTACTCCCCAAGTGTATTATCTCTTAATGGAATTTGATCCGTTCAAAGAATAAAAGACTAGAGTATGAAAAAGCAGCGTTCACGAAATAAGCGCTGCTTTTCTTATTCTCGAAAAGATTATTTTTGTTTAATGGAAGGAATCTTTTTTCGCAGCTTCAAGCGATTCAAAGGCCAAGCCAATGTTTTCAATCAAATTAAGAGGCGTAAAACTAAAAGCGCTCTTTCGATAAACTGCCGCTTGATTGTGCAGATATACTCCAAGAGCTGCCGCATTAAAGGGAGCGATGCCCATCGAAAGCAAGCCTGTAATCATACCAGCTAAGACATCCCCACTCCCACCTTTCGATAACGCATCATCGGGACGATTCAAAACGGCTATTCGCTTTGGACTACATACAATGGTCCAATCGGATTTGAGTACGAGAATGACATTGGGATGTTCATAGACAAATTCTTTAACAAGAGTCAAAGGATGATCCAAGACTTCCTCGATGGGCTTCCCTGTTAAACGGCAAAATTCTTTAATATGGGGAGTTAAAATAATGGTTTTACTCACTCCTTCCCACATTTCGGGAAAACGACCAAGTAAGGTGATGCCATCTGCATCAATGACAGCGGGTTGGGGTCCTTCCATGACGACTTCTAACACTTCTTTGGCCCCTAAGCCTTGGCCCATGCCATTGCCACAGCATACAGCGCTAAAGGGTTCAATGTGAGAAGCCAATAAATCTTTGTTTCCCACGCTTTCTTTAAAGAAACCAGCAGGATTGGCCACGGCGGAAAGCGTCATGGCTAGTTCCATTTTAGAAGCCAAAAGTTTAGCGGCTGGTTTTGGGGCAAAGATAGTCATGGTGCCGCAACCACAGCGAAAGCAGGCTTGTGCGGCCATGCAAAGAGCTCCTTGCATTTGAAAGCTTCCCCCTACTAATAAAGCTTTGCCAAACGTTGCTTTATGGCCAAAGCGAGTCCGCTTTGGTAGCAGGCTTTTGGCCATTTCTTTATTCAGTATAGGAACAGATCCATCCCCGTCGTGTAAAAAAGAAGGTAAGCCGATGTCTTTGACCACGACTTTTCCCGAATAAGCTCGACCTTCTTGTAAGAGATGGCCCCATTTGAGAGTATCAAGAGCGACAGTCCAGTTTGCACGGATACCGCTTTGGCCAAGCAAACGCCCATTGCTCGCATCAATGCCACTAGGAAGGTCGATGGCTAAGACGGGTAGCTTGGCTGCATTGATTAATTCCGCCACTAAGGCATACGATTTAGATAAAGGTTTGTTTAAGCCAGTACCAAACATGGCATCCACTAATAAGTCTGCATTGGGTTCAAATTCTTCCAGTTGGTAAATGGGAATGTTGAGCTGGCGGATCACATTCAAATGCCCTGCCGTCGCTTCAGAATTGTTTTCTAAATCGATGTAGACTTGCACTTTTTTACCATGGCTATTTAAGATTCGTGCAACTGTAAGACCATCAGCCCCATTGTTTCCAGGACCGCACACAATAGCCACGCATTGAATGTTCTGTAAATTCTCAATGAATTCACTAATGGCTTGAGCGGCGTTTTCCATTAAAACCAAAGAAGGAATACCAACTACCTCAATCGCTTTCTTTTCGGCATTTCTAGCTTGGTCCGCGTTGCACACCTGAGAAAAAACTGACATAAATTCTATACCTCTTCTTTTTACTCTTTTTATATCTAAAAACCATGGCCCACTCGTTAGGATTGGCTCCTCTTCCCAGAGTCGATCGGGACTGAAAAGACCATGGTACAATTACTTTCTGAAGGGAAGAAAGACACAAAACTTATGAAGCAGATGAAACAAGGAAAGGCATCGAGCACGGCGAAAAAGTCCATTATTGCAGGTGGTCTTATTGGGACGGGTGGATTTTTAATTGCCAAAGCGATAGGTCTAGTCTACTCGATTCCATTTTCGAGCATTCTTGGCTCCGATGCCTATATGTCCTATTACG
>CAZTNF010000053.1:0-10688 GCA_964615295.1 uncultured Erysipelotrichaceae bacterium
ACACGTCCATGGTAAGGATGAGCTCGTGGTTCAATTCCGCGTACCGGCACCATTTTTGATATGTTCTGAACCAAATTGGTTCAGTTTTTTTTTTGCTATTTTTTAATTAAGTTAATCTATAGATTTTAAGGATAAGTACTTGAGCCTATTTTTTAAAAGTGTTTTCTTCTTTCTCATAATTCGTAAATTTTTAATTTCTTCATCTTTTTACTTTTTCTTCTTGCTCCTTAGGCTTACCATTTACTTTAATGAATATTTACTTTTTTACAATGTGTTCATCTTCTTACTAAACCTTACTTTAGGATTTTCTATCATCTTCTTTCTTTTGTATATTCAATCTTTTCTTCATAAATCCAGCTCTCTTTGAAAAGCTAGGAAGCAATGAGCCGAAATAAAAATCAGAGGCATTTTTGGCCTTTTTAAATTGTCTATACATTTTGATGGCAAGGATCTGGGGCTTTGTTAAGATAGAAAAAAGGAGTTTTTATGAAAACAGTTACTAAAAAGGATATTGTTGCGTATGTTTCTAAGGAGCTTTCTCTTTCTCAAAAAGTAACCAATCAGTATTTCTCTGCTTTTTTACAAGAGATCACAAACCAGCTCGCCCAAGGCAATAATGTGGATATTACGAGCTTTGGAAAGTTTGTGGTTAAAGAGCGGTGTGAACGAGAAGGAATTAATCCAGCCACTAAAGAGAAGATTACGATCCCAGCTAGTAAAACGGTCAAATTTACTCCCAAGCGCGCTTTAAAATTAGCGGTTAATTCTTCTCAAGAAGAGTTCAAAGATTTCGAATCCTAAGTCGGTATGGCCATTCGTACCTATCTTTGGTCATGGTAAACTGAAAGTATCTCCCACTCTTTATGGGAAGACCGTCAGAAGAAAAGGATCAAGATCATGAATCAGCCTGTTTATGTTATTGGCCATAAGCGACCCGATACCGATTCCATTTGTGCTGCCATTACTCTAGCTGCGCTTAAACAAAAGCTTGGTGAAAATGTCGTACCGGCCCGCCTTGGCCATCTAAATCCAGAAACCAAATATATTTTAAAAAAAGTGGGCGTTCCAGCTCCTATACGGTTAACCACTGCCAAAAATTCTTTAGAAGAAATTGAAATTGATGAAGCTGTTCTCATCAATCGCGCTGACACTTTACGCTATGGATGGGATTTAATGCTTGAAAACAATACTAAAACAATTTACGTTTTAAACGATGATGGGGATTTTGCTGGAATGGTTACTCTTGCTGATATTTCTAAAGTCCAAATGCAAGATCTCAACATCACACGGAATTTGTTAAAAGATACTCCTGATGAAAACCTGCGCGATGTTGTGCATGGAAAAATTCTTTACAAGGGAAATCGTCAAAAAAGTGGAGATGTTCGAATTTCCGATAAAAAGATGATGGATCGCGATTTGACGGGAGCCATCATGGTTTTAAACGACCATGAAGATGACATGATTAAAGCCATGGCTAAAGGAGCTTCTGTCATTATCATTGCCGAAAATTTTGTTCCTAATGATTACATCTTTGCGATGGCAAAAACTATGGGAGTTACTCTCATCAGTACGCCTTATAACTTAATGAAAATCATTCAGATGATCTATCGTGCTATCCCAGTAGAATTCATTATGACTCCTAAGAATAAAGCTGTGGAATTCCATCCAACTGAATACTTAGAAGATGTCGAAAAGAAAATGTTGATGACTCGTCACTCTTCTTATCCTGTAGTAGAAGGTAAGAAGATTGTAGGGGCAGTAGCGCGCTATCACTTGTTAAAGGCTGAGCCTAAAAAATTTATTTTGGTTGATCATAATGAATCTAAGCAATCCATTGATGACCGCGATCAAGGAGAAATTTTAGAAATCGTTGACCACCATCGTATTGGAGACATTGAAACTAATCGTCCTATTGTTTTTCGTAATATGATCGTGGGATCTTCTAACACTATCATTGCTATGATGTATCAAGAATATGGAATTCAAATGGAGCCTAAAATCGCCCAACTTATTTTGTATGCGATGATTAGTGATACCATGAATTTCAAATCACCTACTTGCACACCCACAGATAAATTTACGGCTGCTCGTATTGAAAAAGAATATGGACTTGATGCAGCTGAAATGGCTAAAGATCTTTTCCGCCATACAGCTACAATCGAAGACAAAGAATTCAAAGACATCCTGTACCAAGATTGCAAAGAATTTGATCTTTCCGGAATTAAAACCGAGATTAGTCAAGTTTTCGTTTTCGATTACAAACAAGTGGATAAAATTGCAACTGAATTTAAGAAGTATATGGAAGAGGAAGTTGTAAAACAAGGAGCAAGTCTTTGGGTTATGGTCTTTACGGATGTGGAAGGATCAGGTTCAAGATTCATTGCTGCAGGGCCTGAAGCCAAACGCTTAGAAGATGCCTTAGAAGAATTTGAAGAAAAAGGATATGTTTCTCGAAAAAAACAAATTGTTCCTGGATTAAGTGCTGCTCTTCGTTAAGGTTATCGTATTTTGGGGTTCAATTGAAACCGGCTTAGGCCGGTTTTTTGTTTTTAGCTTACTTTTTAAATCTTAAATAAAAGTCTTATCTCTTTTTATCTTTTCTTTTTTGGCTTTTAAATTGCTTTAAGCGTAAAGGAAAGACTTTTTAAGAAGTTCTCGTATAGAGGAAAATCTTTTTTTATTTAAAGAAATCTCAATTTCTCCCTTTATAAGGGGAAAAACAATATAGCCTTTTAAATTGGAAAACAAGAGAAATACCTTCCTTTTCGCTATGAAAGGCATTTCAGGCAAGACAATTCAAGTAGTTTCTAGATTGGATAGTCTTTCTAGCGCTTTGCCTTTCTCTGTCAAGGCTTTTCTTGGATTATAATTGAGGATACGAATCGACACTCATTTTCTTGTTTTAAATCTTAGGTATGAAAAAATTTAGGGAAAAGAAAGTTTAAGAGTGCTTTTTCTTTATTCAGTTTGAAAATTCTTAAGATGTAAAAGCAGACGGTTATATAGAAAAGTAAAAAAGGAGATTCTTATGAACGTCGTAGATAAATTTTTAAAGTATATTTCGTTTGATACCCAATCGGATGCGAATTCAACTACTTCTCCCTCCACAAGCAAACAACTCAATTTAGCAAATGAATTGGTTAAGGAATTGCATGCTCTTGGAATAACCAATGCGGAAGTCGATCCTTATGGGATTGTATATGCTAGCCTCGAAGCGAATGAGATGGGAAAAGATTTACCAGCGATTGGCTTAATCGCTCATATGGATACAGCCTCCGAAATGAGTGGAGCCAATGTCAATCCTCGAATTGTTTCTCACTATGATGGAGGAGTAATTCAATTAAATGAGCGATTTTCAATGGATCCTACTCGATTTCCAGAACTTTTAAATGTGATCGGCGATGACTTAATTGTTACCGATGGAACCACGCTCTTAGGAGCGGATGATAAAGCTGGAATTGCCATTATTATGGATACAGTAGAGCGTCTAATCCAAGATAATCTTCCCCATGGGAACCTGTATATCGCTTTCACTCCAGATGAAGAGATTGGACGTGGGGTAGAAAACTTTGATTTGAGTCGCTTTCCGGCCGATTTTGCCTATACCCTTGATGGAACAGACATCGATTCTGTCGATTACGAAACATTCAATGCGGCTCAAGCTGTTGTTACCTTTCATGGCCGTTCTATTCACCCCGGAGTAGCGAAAGGACGAATGATTAATGCCGCAGCGGCTGCGGTTCACTTTGCTGCGAGTTTGCCTCAAGCTCAAAGGCCAGAATTTACTGAAGGACGTGAAGGTTTTTTGCATCTCATCTCTATGGAGGGTGAATGTGAATATGCTCGTTTAGAATATTTGATTCGCGATCATGATCGCACATTATTTGAACAAAAAAAGGAACTTTTAAAATCGGCTGCAGCCTTTACTAATACGCTCTATGAAGAATGTTGTCATCTTGAAATCACAGACCGTTACTACAATATGAAAGATTATTTGCATGGAGATCTAGAAGCAGTCAATAAAGCGAAAGCTGCTTTGGAGAGCTTTGGAATAAAAACTATGAGTACCCCTATACGAGGAGGAACAGATGGAGCCATGTTGACAGTCAAAGGTCTTATTACTCCTAATCTAGGTACAGGTGGAGCCAACTGTCATGGCCGCTATGAATTTGTTTCCATTAATAAAATGCAAAAAATGGTCGATGTGATTTGCAAAATTTTGGAGGGCTAATCAAATGGATTACGCACAAAAAGCATTAGAAGCGCATGCTAACTGGAAGGGAAAATTGGATATTATATCAAAGCCAAAACTGAAAACAAATGATGATTTGGCGATTGCCTATACTCCTGGAGTGGCAGCTCCTTGTTTAGAAATTGAAAAAGACCCAGAACAAAGCTACGTCTACACGGGTAGAAGCAATACAATTGCTGTTGTATCTGATGGTTCAGCCGTATTGGGTCTTGGAAACATTGGTGGTTTAGCCGGTTTACCTGTTATGGAAGGAAAGTGTGTATTGTTTAAAGAGCTTGGTGGGGTAAATGCTGTTCCTCTAGTTTTAAATGTGCAAGATCCAGATCAAGTCGTGGATGTCATTGCTGCCTTAGAACCTTCATTTGGTGGCATTAACTTAGAAGATATTGCGGCTCCGCATTGTTTTGAAATTGAGGAAAAACTTCAACAACGGTTAAATATTCCTGTATTTCATGATGATCAACATGGAACCGCTTGTGTAGTCTTAGCAGCTCTAATCAATGCTTTAAAATTAACTGAAAAAAAGAAAGAAGAAGTTAAAGTAGTCTTTTCTGGAGCTGGAGCTGCAGGATGCGCTATTGCCAAGCTTTTAGCGGATTATGGATTTAAAAACATTCGGCAATGTGATTTACAAGGCATTGTTACACCAGAAAATGCGGCCAATCCAATGCAAAAAAATTTAGCATTGCGTTTAAATCCTCAAGGAGAAAGTGGTACTTTAGCTGATGCTCTAAAGGAAGCCGATATTTTTATTGGAGTCTCTAAGGGCAATTTAGTAAGCGAAGAGATGATTGCTTCCATGAATCATGATGCTATTGTGTTTGCCATGGCCAATCCAATTCCCGAAATTACTCCAGAAAAGGCTAAAGCTGCAGGAGCAAAAGTAGTAGGATGTGGACGAAGCGATTATCCTAATCAGATTAATAATGTTTTAATTTTCCCAGCTCTTTTTCGTGGGGCATTGGATGCCAAAGCTACTCAAATTAGTGAAGGAATGAAACTCGCTGCTAGTGAGGCTTTAGCCTCTTTAATCCCAGACGATGAATTAGCCGAAGACTACGTGATCGTCAATGCTCTTGATCCAAGAGTAAAAGATGTAGTAGGAAAGGCGGTAGCTCAAGCTGCGATTGCAGAAGGAATCGTTCGTACAGCGCCAAGTAATCAAGGAGGCGCTTGTCTTGAGGCAAGCGATTCCAATCGTGGATAAGGTAGGACTGGTTGTAGAAGGCGGGGGTACAAAAATTGCTTATTCAGCAGGTGTTTTGGAATGTTTTTTAAAACATCATATTTATTTTCCTTATAGCGTTGGGATTTCTTCTGGATCCGAAGTTCTCTTAGCCTATGTGGCCAGACAAATTCCTCGTCTTCGGGTCACAGCAATTGATGCCGCTAGCCAAAAAGGCTCTATAGGTTGGCGCCCCTTTTTAAAGGAAGGAAGCCTTTTTGGTTTAGAAGCTACAAATGAATATATAGAAAAACATGCTCCTTTAGACTTTATGGCTTTTTTTGGCTCCGAAACTCAAATGGATATTGGGGTTTATAATATGGAAACGGGCCAAGTAGAGTATTTTGGTAAGCCTTATGTCGACGCAGACATGACTTTAATTAAGGCTAGCTGTGCCTTATTGCTTCTTGCGAAGCCCTATTCTTTTCATGGACATCGTTATTTTGATGCCGGACTTGTGGATATGATTTCTATTGAACAAGCTTTGCGCCAAGGTTGCGATAAAGTGGTGGTATTATCCACAAAAGAAAAAGGATATCGGCGAAAACCCGCACCGAAATGGCAGTTATGGCTAGCCAAATTTGTCTATCACGATCCCAAGATCGTAGAGGATCTTAAAAATCGACATCTTAATTATGAAAAACAATGGTCTCTTGTTGAACAGCTTGAAGCTCAAGGAAAGGCTCTAGTAATACGACCTCAAAAAAATATGGGTGTCACGCGCTATACCACTGACCCTAAGAAACTTGCTCCTTGGTTTGATCTTGGTTATGAAGAAACAGAAGAGCGCTTGGATGAAATTCGTAAATTTTGTGGCCTTGATTCCTATGAAACTGAGCAACAAGAAAAGATCAAAGAGCAAAAAGAACAAGCATTTGAATTTGAAAATAGTTTAGAAACGATAACGGAAAATCATCCATCTGCAAGCCAGCCATGGCTCTCCACCGGCGAAAAAATGCTTGCAAGATAGAGCATTTTTTGATTCAAAGATCGTTGCTTATGCCAATATGGTAATGAGCACGAAGCGCGTTTGATTTGAAAGGAAGATTTGAATGGCCGGAAAAACAAATAAAAAGCGTCTGACATTCTCAAGCATTGACGATGTCAAATTGGTGCTAGAAGCCTCCAAAGAAAGTGGCACACCACTTGATCAAAAAGAGTTTACCTTTGCTCTCAATAAATTGAATCCAAGTGATGATGAAATCAATGATTTAATTCTTTGGTGCCAACAGCATAAAATCAACGCACTTGGAGAAGCGGAAGAACAAGTTTCTGAAGAAAGTGTTGACCACGACTTACTTGAAGCGAGCGAGTTAGACGCAAGTGACTTAGATGTGGATGAAGACGACGTAGAGGATAACGAAGATGGCGATGCCGAAGATCGAGAAGAGGAATTGGCTCGTTTGGAACGTGCCTTTGCGGAATCAACCAATGCGAAAACAAGCGATCCTGTAAAAGCCTACCTCAAAGAAATTGGCGCCATTCCTCTTTTGACGCCGGCTCAAGAGGTGGAAGTCGCTAAACGTATTGAAGCAGGAGATCCTGAAGCAAAACAAATTTTGATCGACTCCAATTTGCGTTTGGTGGTATCCATTGCCAAAAAATATGTAGGTCGTGGCTTACTGTTTCTTGACCTCATTCAAGAAGGGAATATCGGTTTAATCAAAGCCGTCGAAAAATTTGATTACACCAAAGGCTTTAAATTCTCCACTTATGCCACATGGTGGATTCGTCAAGCGATCACGCGGGCGATTGCGGATCAAGCGAGAACGATTCGTATCCCCGTTCACATGGTAGAAACCATCAACAAAATGACTCGTATTCAACGTTTGTTGGTGCAAGATTTGGGCCGGGATCCTTTGCCAGAAGAAATTGCCGAAAAAATGGAAGATATGACGGCCGAACGTGTAACCGAAATTCAACGTTCCGCTCTCGATCCCGTTTCCATGGAAACACCAGTGGGCGATGAAAATGATACCTTCCTTGGGGACTTCATCGAAGATAAATCTACTCTGACTCCGGAAGAGTATACGCATAATCAATTGTTGAAAGAGACTATTGAAGAAGTCCTTTCTACTTTGACAGAGCGTGAAGAAGAAGTAATTCGTCTACGTTTTGGCTTGAACAATGGTCGAACTTGGACCCTTGAAGAAATTGGGCGTAAATTTAATGTAACGCGGGAACGTATTCGTCAAATTGAAGCTAAAGCAATTAAAAAACTTAAAGGTCCACAACGTGCCAAACTTCTTGCTAATTTTCATCAAAACTAGTCTACTTAAGGGATGGAACGATATTCGTTCTATCTCTTTTTTTATGAACTAACACTTAGGAATATAGCGTGCCTTATGAAGTTCCTAATTTTTCCAATTTTCTTTTTAATGATGGATTGGACTTGCCTAAGTCAATACGTCCTATTATTCTGAGCTATGAAAGCGCTTTAAACTGAATTCAATCTTTAGTTTCTAAGAATTCTTCAAAGCAGCAACCTTTTAGAAAAAAGAGGAATGTTTATGAGTATCCCACTTCATATTGAAAACGATCGAATTTCTTTAACCACCAATAACCCAGCAGGACAAATGTTCTCCCTTTTCGACAAAAAGACAAATCAAGAATTACTTTATCAAGCTAATCAAGGTTGGTCTGGTCGAAACCCAAGCCTTTTTCCCATGGTAGGTAGCACTTGGAAAAATGGAAGTTATACTTGGGAAGGTCAAACGTATACCATGAAAAATCATGGACTCATTCGCTACGAAGATCTCAATGGAACTGTGAGTGAGGATGGTCAAAGCATTCTTTATACTTTTGATTCCAATAAAGAAACTAAAAGTCGTTATCCTTTTGACTTTCACTTTTTATTGATGTATACCCTCCTCCCACAGGGAGTGCGCGTTTCGTATGCAATCACCAACACGGGAAAAGATCCCATGCCTTTCTCCTTTGGATTGCATCCTGCCTTCAACACAGTGCGTAGTGAAAACGAAACTTTCGAAGACTTTTCCATCCATTTTGATCCCGTAGATGAAGCCCAACAAATCGTCTTCTATAAAGATTTACGTCCAGTAAATCGTGAGTCCAAGCTTTTGGATACTTGGAATCTTTCCTATGATGATTTGAAACAATACGCTACTCTTGTCTTTGACCAAATTAAAGCCACAAGTGCGACTCTTTACTATAAGGATGAACCACGTATGAAAGTGAGCTTTGATGGTTTTCCAAGCGTTGCCCTTTGGAATCCAGGAGAGGGAAACACATTCATCTGCATTGAACCTTGGTTTGGTCATGCAGATTTTGAAAAAGTGGAAGTTCCCTTTGATAAACGGGAAGGAACCATGATCCTTTTACCTGGTGAAACGTTTAATGCTTCCTATAAGATTGAATCCCTCCAATAATTTTGATTTTTCAAGAAAAAAAGCGCCTGAATGCGATCGCAAGCAGACGCTTTTTAAATTTTTTCAACCGATAGAATTATTCGCTTAATCCTGCTGCTTTTAAAGCGGCTTTGTAATCGGGTTCATGGCTTACTTCTGAAACGTATTCCACATGAACCAATTTGCCATCCTCGTCGGTAACAAATACAGAGCGAGCCAATAAGCCATTTTCAGCCATCCGAGTTCCTGTTTTCGCAGCAAAATCACGATTTTTGAAGTCAGAATATACTTTCAAATTTTCATTGTTTTGCGCTTGGCACCATCTACCGAGGGCAAAAGGCAAATCCATCGAGATAGACATGACTTCTACTTCATCTTGATTTTTTGTTGCATTCATGAATTTGGCCATTTCAATCGAACAAACCCCAGTATCACAGCTAGGAACAGCCAATATAATCTTTTTGCCCTTGCGTTCCATTGGTTTTACGTCTTGAAGTTCCAAATCCACTACCTCAAAATCAGGCATCATCATACCTTCTTCAAGCTGTTGTCCTTCAAGTGTTACTGGATTTCCTAAAAAGGTGACCATGGTGAATTCCTCCTTTTTCTTTCTTTAGTGTAAAGGTTTAGAATCGAAAAACGTGTTTGGTGCTCTTTAAATCCTGGTTCACAAAATATCAAAATATGACTCCATTTTGTACTTCTATTTCGCCACCTCTAAAAGCGTGACACAGGCGGAAACAGTACGGGTCGTACCCACTTATAACGGCTTTGTATGAGGTAGCTGATCCCTGACCATGCCTTCGCTGATCTGAGAACTCGGTGAATACAACAGATGCATTTTGCCTCCTCAAGCGTCCTAGCCTCTCGTACTGTGTTAACCTCCAAAGTGAAGCGAGCGAAGACTTCTATTTGGTTTAGATTCATGACAGGCTTGGTCTGTCCCCTGCTCCAAGAATACTTTATCTTTACACCCGCTCTTTGAACTGTAGACGCTTTCAATCTTGTATGACCTCATCTGGGGCAAGGGAAGCCTGGCCCGTCTGATTTCTTTTCTTCCAGTACCACCCTTCCAGAATATTTTTGACCTTCTCTAAGCTCTAAGGCTCTTTCTTAGGTGAATGCATCAACATCAAGACAAGATGACCTGCCATATACACGCAATAGGCCAAGACAGCCCAACAAGCAATCAACATCCAGGTATCGTAGTGTTGATCGTAGGCGTTATATACTAACAACACTCCAAGCAATACATAAAGAACAATTCGTAGCCAACATTTACCTCGTAATTCGGGAGCCACTTCTTGGGTTAAGGTAGGAAAGGCTTTATTCACATCAAACTTATCCATAACAGGTAAGCTCTTTTGAAATTTATAAAAAGAATATTCTATCCCCGCAAAAACTATAAGGGCAATCAGGGCACATACCCAAATCGGCGTACCAAACCAATAGGGACAGGTAGTGGCTAAGACTAAAAAAACACTCAAGGACAAAAGAAATCGCGATTTATAGCGATTAAACTTTACATAGGAAGAAGGAGGAATGAGGAGTGCTTGATGTAAAAGAGGAGAGACATAAATAATACGCCGCTTTTTATCAATATAAACATTCTTTCCCGTAGGCTGATTAGGGGCTGGTGCAACGACACCCGATTTGGTTTGTGACATGACATCGTTCCTTTCTATAATCTGCTTTTCATTATAGCCTACGCTCCATCAAGACGTTTTTTTCAATTTAAAGAGCCTCTTCAAAATAAGAATTAAGTCTTTTAAAGCCTTGAAAATATTGTTGTGAATTATTTAAAAATATTCACAAAAAGCGCTTGCCTATTCCTTTTCGGCAT
>CAZTNF010000054.1:0-10643 GCA_964615295.1 uncultured Erysipelotrichaceae bacterium
CTGGGGAAGTGTTGAGTCCGAAGTGCTCTAGATCAGCGAAGGCATGTTTTCAGCTGGCGCATGCACACAGCCGTTGGAAGCGGGTGCGACCCGCCACTGGTTTGGGCTGTGTCACACTTTTAGAGATGGCTAAATAGAAGTACAAAATGTAGAATTGGTCATTTTTCTATGTTTGGTGAACCAGTATGAACTTCTAATCAGTGACATTGCCTTGATCGTCTATGACAGGCCACGAACTAAAAAGCAAACCGTTTTTTTCTTTTCTAGGTGTCATCTCTCCAACAATCCATAGCCCAAGGCGTTTAGATGCTTTTTGTAAGGACAAAATGAAATGATCCTAATCTTCCAGACCAAGGGAATACTCCATGGTTCTGGTAAGACTACAAGATTCACTTGATCATTCGTGGCTTGTTGTAGACTTTCTAACACTCGCTTTAAGTTAAGAATAGGATTCTCCTATCCCAAAATTTAAAGTATAGAAATTTTCATAATAAGCAACTTTCAAAAGATTCGAAAAGAAGACTCCTTTTTCCTAATGATTTTCCATAGGCTCTTAGTATGGATTCGGCAGGGCAAATGACTAAAATAGAGATGATAAACAAACGGATCAACCAAAGCATCCCCATCTTTTGTTTTACTTTGTGTTGATCCCTTGTTTTTTCTGAACTCTTTCCTAAAGCAAAAAAATCGAGGAAAAATTCACGGAGGAAACTATGTCCATTTTAAAATTAGCTCCTGCTTCTGTCATCAATGCTTCTGCCGAGCAAGCCATTGATGAGCTCTCTAACACCACTGCTCCTTTAGCCTCACAGGCTAAATACTTGTTTTCCGATAATGCTGACCATGGAAGCATCATTGTCAATGGATCTTGGGCGGGAAAATCCTTACGCCAATATCTTTCCGATGAAGGATGGCAAGTGCTTGGAAACGATGCTTCTAAATATGAAGTACTTCCTTTTACAGTAAAGTCTTTGGGTGACACCGATCAAAGTGTGTACAGCAATGCTAGCAAGAAAAACGAATCCTTCTGGTATGTCATGGAAGCGGCTCCTGAAACGTTCTTGTATTTTGGTGGAAAAGGCACTTTAAATGCGGATGAACTCGCTAGTGCTATTGAAGATGGCAGTTGGAAATCCATTTTACAAAAAGCGTCTGCTCATAAGGATGACTTGTTTGTGGTGGATCCAGGAACCATTTATGCCTTTGAAAACGGACCACACATTTTAGAAGTAGAAGCTTTGGTTCCTGTTTTGGGCGAATCGGAAGATTCCGTTTACGAAAAAGTAAGTGGTGATGATTATCATAAAGGTGATTGGGTAGCTGATGGCCAAGCGGAACGCGCTTTAGCTGGTAGCAATGATGTCTTTGAATTGGATTTGTTCCAAGTGGATGGACGCTTGGATATGGATACTGATGATAAGAGCTTCAAACTCATCGTTTTCTTATCTGGAAATGCAGTAGTGGATGCAGATGATGAAACGCTACATTGTGAAGAAGGTTCCGTTCTCTTTGCGAGTGCCGATAGCGATACCTTCCATATTACCGGCAACTGCAAATTCTTATTGGTTCACTTGGTTTAATTTAACCTAAGTATTCCCTTATCTTTGCGATTTCTTTAAAAAATCTTACTCTTTCTTGATTAGACCAAAATGTTTTCACGTTTTGGTCTTTTTTTAATTGGCCCTTCATAACTATTTTTCAAAAATTTACCATTCATTTGAATTGATTTGGAAGGAAGATGTTGGTTTGTATAATGATGGAATGAATCAAGAACAACTTTTACAGTGGTATCGCAATCAAAAACGTGAATTGCCCTTTCGTAAAGATCGGGATCCATATCGTATTTGGGTAAGTGAAATCATGGCTCAACAAACCCGCATTGAAGCGATGCTGGTCTATTTTGAGCGCTTTATGGAACGTTATCCCACGATTGAAGCTTTAGCTCAGGCCTCTGAGGATGATCTTTTAAAAAGCTGGCAAGGGTTAGGATATTACTCACGAGCGAAAAATTTACAAAAGGCTGCCCAAATTTGCCTCGAAAAATACGATGGAAGCTTGCCTAGCACCAAGGCAGAGCTAGGTAAGCTTCCGGGCATTGGGGACTATACAGCGGGGGCTATTGCTTCTATTGCCTTTGAAGAAAGAGTTTGTGCCATTGATGGCAATGTTGTGCGAGTTTTAGCGCGTTATTTATGGCTAGAACAATTTTTCGAGACAAAAAAAGAACGCCAAGTATTAGAAGACTATTTACTCAGCCATCTGCCTAGCCAGCCAGATATGCCAGATTTTACCCAAGCTTTGATGGAACTTGGAGCCACCATTTGTCAACCGAAGAAAGTTCAATGCGATCTTTGCCCTTTAAAACCTACTTGTCTTGGAGCTAAACAAGATAATCCCTTACGTCTTCCTTTAAAAAAGCCCAAAACAAAGCGAAAAGTCGAGGAAAAATCTGTAATCATTCAAATTGCCATTCATGAGAATACATGGTGGATGCACGTCCATAAGCGTCCCAAAAAGGGATTGTTAGCTGGGCTTTATGAATTTGATGAACGATTGCCCAAAATAGTGGAGGCTATTTATCCTTTAAAACCGTATACTCACATTTTTTCTCATAAGGAATGGGCTATGGAAGGGAGCTTAGTGGTGACAAAGTGGTATCCTGATTTTTTACCCCTTAAAGTCGTGTGCGATGACATCGCTATTCCTTCCGCTTTTCAACCTTTCTTTCAACAGGCCTTAGAATTGCTTCAAAATACTCTTGATATTCCTTCCAATTCAAAGGCTTAATTAATTTTCTTGCCCAAATTAAGGAGAATAGATTAAGTTCAATAAAACTAAAATGGATCTTAAAAATTTTTCCCTACCAGAATTTCTCTTTCGAGTTAGAAGGATAACCAATCATGACGATAAAAGAATATCCAATTAAAATGGTGGTTTGTGACTTGGATGGAACGCTTTTATATAGTTCCTCTAAAGTCAGTGAAGCCACCAAAAAAGCCATTCAATCTCTACGCCAAAGTGGAGTACTATTTGGTGTTTGCTCTGGCCGCTCGGCTGTAGCTTTACAAGAAATGTTAAAAGTCTGGGGAATCGATCAGGATGTCGATTTTGTGTTGGGCTTTAATGGAGGAATGTATTGGGATCCTGAAACAGGCACTTTAGAAGAAGATTTTCTATTGGAACCAGAAACAATTCCTCTTATTTTTGAAGCCTGTAATGGATTTGGACTACACTATGCGGAATATCAAGGACATGAAATGCTTTCCACCATTGGTGGTCCAATTTCAAGACGTATGGCCCAACGCAATAAGTTGGAGTTTCATATTGTAAAAAAAGAGGCCCTTATTCGGCCCACTCTTAAACTTATGGCTTTTGGAATGCCTTGGAGAGTCAGTCGCTGGTTAGAAAGCGATCGTAAAGATAGCCTAGAAGGAATCGCTCGTGTCTTTCGTTCAGGGCCTTTCCTATTAGAATTTGTTCATCCTAGGCTCTCTAAACTAGAGGGAGTCAAGAAAGCGGCTAAAAAATTTGGAGTGGAACTAGGGGAAGTGGTCTCTTTTGGAAATGATAATAATGATTTAGAAATGTTAGAAGGAACCTTTGGAGTTGCCATGAATAATGCTTTAGAAGCGGTAAAAAAAGTCGCTTGTGCTATCACCGATTCGAATCGTAATGATGGAGTGGCTAAATTTATTGAAAACTACATTTTGCCTATTAATGCAAGTGCTCTTCAAGAACATGAATCAAGCACTAGATTAAAAGAATGATCTTTACTACTTCTTATTTTCTAAGTCTTAAAAAGATGAAAAATAAAGAAAAAAGGAAAAGCTAGAACAAAAAATCTGGTCTTTTCCTTTTTTTAAGCGCTTTCCTTTGAGTCAAGATCAAAAGTGGATTTTTGAGGAATTTTTGAAGACGGATCCTTATAATCCACGATAGATCTTTAATATTTTATTCTCTTGAATAACTTAGAAGGGAATAAAGATCGAAACAAAAAAATGCCCTTGACTTTTTTAATTTGAATAAAAAGCTAATCTATCTTTTTTTCACAGTGTAGTTTGAAACATTGGATTCGAATGATGGTTTACTATTCGTGAAAAATATCGTATTATAAACAAGTTTAAGAAATCTCAAATGATTTTGATATATTTTAAGACAAATTGGTTCTTTTTAACCGACCTATCTTGAGATTTCTCAACAAAATTTACGCAAACACTGTCGTTTCGATTGTTGTGGCATGGCAGTCTTTTTTCTTTTTATGGGCAATTTTCCCCCTTTGTTTTGCGTTTGAACCACTTCCAACGCAAAACAAAAGGCCAAAATTTGGCAGCTCGTCAAGCTTGTTAAAATGACGTTATGCTCTAAAATGCAATCACTTAGACAAGCATTAGTAGAAATGAAACAAGTATATCTTGTTTAACAATAAATTGAGAGGAGGAGCACATGGCTCTTTTTGGAGGTTTGTTCTCAGAAGAAGCACGAGAACTGAAGAAACTGGAAAAAACAGCAGATCAAGTGATCGCCCTTGAAGGGGAAATGAAGGCGCTGAGCGACGATGAACTGAAACACAAGACGGTTGAGTATCGTGAACGGTTAGCTAATGGAGAAACTTTAGACGATCTGCTTCCTGAAGCATTTGCGACGGCTCGAGAAGCGGCCTATCGCGTGATTGGTGAAAAACCATATAAGGTGCAAATTGAAGGCTCCACTGCAATGCACCGTGGCGATATTGCCGAAATGAGAACAGGAGAAGGAAAAACCTTAACGGCAACAATGGCTGTTTATTTAAACGCTCTTGTAGGAAAGGGTGTTCACGTCATCACTGTCAATGAATACTTAGCTGGCCGTGATGCGGCATGGATGGGAGAGGTCTATCGCTTTTTAGGCTTGACTGTGGGAGTCAATCGCCGTGAGATGAGTCCTGCTGAAAAACGTGAGGCCTTTGCCTGCGACATCACCTATACGACGAACTCTGAACTCGGATTTGACTACTTACGAGACAACATGGTTACAGATGTCAATGATCGAGTATTGCGGGGCTTGTATATGGCGATTGTCGATGAGGTGGATTCTGTTTTAATCGATGAATCCCGTACCCCATTAATTATTTCTGGCGGTAAAAAAGATACCGCAAACTTGTATGTGGCGGCTGATCGCTTTGTAAAAACGTTAACGAAACCGGAATATGAATATGATAAGTATTCCAAGGAACAAAAAATTGTTTCTGGTGATTACGATATTGATGAAAAAACACGCCAAGTGATGTTGACTGATAGCGGTGTCGAAAAAGCTGAGAAATTTTTTAATATGAAGAACTTGTACGACTTGGAAAATACCCAACTCGTTCACCATATCAACCAAGCTTTAAAGGCTAACTACATCATGATGAAAGATGTGGAATATGTAGTCAGTGATGAGCAAGAAATTGTGATCGTTGACCAATTTACCGGACGGGTCATGCCAGGACGAGCCTATTCCGATGGATTACATCAAGCCATTGAAGCTAAAGAAAATGTACCCATTAAAGAAGAAACAGCTACCCTAGCCACCATCACTTATCAAAACTTCTTCCGTCTTTACGAAAAATTGGCGGGAATGACGGGTACAGCTAAGACGGAAGAAGAAGAATTTTTAAATACTTACAATATGCGCGTCATTGTCATCCCGACTAATCGCCCTATCCAACGGCAAGATTTACCAGATGAAATTTATGGACGCAAAGAAGATAAATACAAAGCGTTAGTACGTAAAGTTCGTGAATTGTATGATCGCGGTCAACCTGTTCTTGTGGGTACGATTGCTGTAGAAGTTTCTGAACTCTTACACCAAATGTTGCTAGCAGAAGGCATCCCTCATGAAGTCTTGAACGCCAAAAATCATGCTCGTGAAGCGGAAATCGTGGCCAAGGCGGGTCGTCCCAAATCCGTAACTATTGCGACTAATATGGCTGGTCGTGGTACTGACATCAAGTTAACCAAAGAAAGCCGTGAATTGGGTGGACTAGCTGTATTAGGATCGGAGCGTCATGAGTCTCGCCGTATTGATAACCAGTTGCGTGGTCGTTCCGGTCGTCAAGGGGATCCTGGATTCTCTCGCTTCTACGTCTCTTTGGAAGATTCTTTGATGGTTCGTTTTGGTACAGAAAAATTAAAAAATTTGTTTTCTTCTCTTGGAGAAGAGCAAATTGTATCCAAGCAAGTTACTCGTTCGATTACTATGGCCCAAAAGAAGGTAGAAGGATTCAACTATGATACGCGTAAAAATCTCTTAGACTATGACGATGTATTGCGCCGTCAACGTGAAATTATTTACGACCAACGCAACAAAGTGCTGGAAAGTGAAGATGTTCATGACATGGTTAAATTGATTTTCGAAAAAGTAGTAGAACAATCGCTTCAAGCCAATCTTTCGGACAATAAGAAAAATACGGTGGATTTACCCGATCTTGTGAAATCTTTGGATATGATTGGCCTGACCAAGGAACGTGCTTTCCATGTAGAAGAGTTAGAAGGTAAATCTTATGATGAATTGAAGACCTATATCTTCAATAAGATTTGGAACGACTACGAAGAAGAAATTGAATCGTCTAAAGCTCAATTCTTGCCCTTTGAAAAAACGGTCGTTCTGCGCAACATCGACCGTAACTGGGTAGAGCATATTGACCGCATGGATAAGTTGAGAAGTGGTATCTACTTGCGTTCATATGCTCAAAACAATCCGTTACAACAATATGTGCAAGAAGGCTTCGATATGTTTGAAGAAATGAATCAACGCATTGACCGCGAGATTGCTTCTTACTTATTGAAAGTTCGCTTACGTCCTCAAATCCAAATCAATAATTCTAGTGTTCTTGCGGCTGCTCAACGCATTGCGGCTCAAAATAAGAATGGCAATTTAAATGATGTAAAATCTCTTAGTGATGCGCCAACCAAGAATAATGAAATAAAGAGTTCAGATAAAAAAGAGGCAAAAAATGGAACTGTTCGAGCTTAAACAAACCCTTTCGACTCACCTAGAGAAGTTGAACGCTCTAGGTGAGTCACTTTGACTTACCTAATAAAAAACAACAAATCATCGAATGTGATGAGCTGATGGCCCAAGAAGGATTTTGGAGTGATCAAAAGAAAGCCCAAGCTGTGATTCGTCGTCAAAATGGGCTAAAGGATATCACGAATTCTTATGAAGAGTTGTGTGAACTCTTTGATGAACTTAATGAGACGGTGGACGCTTTAAAAGTGGAAATGGATGAAGAGTTGCTGGAAATAGCCTCTTTGGAAGCCCAAAAAGCTGTAGAAAAGATGGAAGCTTTTGAAGTCAAAGTATTGTTATCAGGAGAATACGATAATTCTAATGCCATTTTAGAATTTCACCCTGGAGCTGGCGGAACGGAATCTTGTGATTGGGCGAGCATGCTTTACCGAATGTATACTCGCTATGCTCAAGCTAAGGGCTTTAAAGTTTCTGTTCTTGACTATCAAGAAGGAGAAGAAGCAGGCATTAAATCCGCTACTATTTTGATTGAAGGAGAGAAGGCTTATGGCTATTTAAAAGGCGAAAAAGGCGTTCATCGCTTAGTTCGTATTTCTCCTTTTGATGCTGGGGCAAGGCGGCATACTTCCTTTGCTTCCATAGAAGTAATGCCTCAATTCAACGATGAAATTGAAATTGAGATTCGTCCAGAAGATTTATTAGTGGAAGCCAAACGAGCTTCGGGTGCGGGAGGTCAGCATATTAATAAAACGGACTCCGCAATTCGGATGGTGCATAAACCAACGGGGATTGTGGCAACGTGTCAATCGGGACGAAGTCAAATTCAAAACCGTGAAGAAGCTCTCAACATTTTAAAATCGCGCCTTTTACAACGTGAAATTGAGATTCAACAAAAGAAAATAGCTACCCTTAAGGGCGAAACGAAAGCCAATGAGTGGGGAAGCCAAATTCGCAACTACGTTTTGCATCCATATACAATGGTAAAAGATGCGAGAACGGGCTACGAAACTAGTCAAGCTCAAGCTGTCTTAGATGGAGATTTGGATGGCTTTATCTTTGCTTGGCTTAAATCACAAATCGCTTAACGAGGAAAGACGATCGAAATTTTTAAATTGCGATCGTCTTTTTTGCATTGAGCTTTAAGAAGTTTGGGAGAACAATAGCATACCAAAAGGAAATTTCTTCAAAAGAGCTTACACTGGAAAAGAAATAGGAGCTTCGGAGAAAAAAACGGAAAGAAATTCATCTGTGCCCACTGCCTAAACATAATATTAAAGAGCAGAAAGATAATCCGTGGATTACCCTGCCTACGAAAAAGAGAAGGTGAGAAATATTGTGGAAGGATAGTAACTAGAAGAAAAGAAATCAGATGCTTCTAGCCATACTTCCCTTGCTCTAGATTTCTTGGGGATATAACCTGTAATACGAGATTGAAAACAAAAGATCTGCGCATCGGCTCAAAGAGTGGATGTAAAGATAAAGCATCACTGAGGCAGCAGACAGACCGAGCCTGTCATAAGAATCTAAACCAGGTCCATTTAGAGAAGGCCTTAACACGATACGAGAAGATGCTAGAGTCTCAGAGATACAGATGTAGAATGCCTCAGCATTATGGATTTGTGTCTGGAGTGTTCTTATAAAAGTCTGTTCAGGCCTCAGCTCCCTCATATAAACAGCCGTTGTAAGCGGGTTCGACCTGCCACTGGTTCCGGCTGGATTACGCTTTTAGATGTAACTAAGTAGAAGTACAGAACGGAGAACATGTTTCGATGTTTTGTGAACCAGTATTCCTATAGATAGAAAGGCATGCTATGACAATTCATTCTAATATTCTTGATCTTGTTGGTCATACTCCACTAGTAGAAGTTCAAAATATTGAAAAGGCCCATGATTTAAAAGCGCGTTTAGTAGTAAAGCCAGAATCTTTCAATCCTGCTGGATCGGTAAAGGATCGCGCTGCTTTAAATATGATTCGTAATGCGGAAAAACAGGGCGTTTTAAAAAAGGGAACAACGATTATTGAAGCTACTTCTGGCAACACTGGTATTGGTTTAGCTATGGTTGCAGCTCAAAGAGGTTATCCAGTAATCATTGTCATGCCCGATACCATGTCAGTAGAGCGTCGCAACTTACTGAAGGCTTATGGAGCAAAACTTGTTTTAACTCCAGGAGCTCAAGGTATGAAGGGAGCCATCGCTAAAGCAGAAGAACTGGCTGAGGAAATTGGAGATGTCTTTATGGCTGGTCAATTCGAAAATCCAAGCAATCCAGAAGCCCATTATTTGACCACTGGTCCTGAAATTTGGGAAGATAGTGATGGAAAAGTGGACATCTTTGTGGCAGGAGTAGGCACTGGTGGGACGATTTCTGGAGTTGGAAAATACCTCAAAGAAAAAAATCCAAACGTGGAAATTGTAGCCGTAGAGCCAGAAGGATCTCCTGTTTTATCTGAAGGTCATGGTGGTAAACACGGCATTCAAGGCATTGGGGCTGGATTTGTTCCGGATACTTTAGATACAAAAATTTATGACAAGGTAATGCGAGTAACCGATGATGAGGCCTATGAAACAGGTCGAGAACTCGCTCAAAAAGAAGGAATTTTAGCTGGAATTTCTTCTGGTGCTGCAGTAGCAGTGGCTAAAAAGTTAGCTGCCCTACCTGAAAATGAAGGAAAAACTATTGTAACTTTACTTCCAGATACAGGAGATCGTTATCTCTCTACCCCTATGTTTTCGTAGAGTTGAAAACGGAGCCATTTTGGCTTTTGAAAAGCCAACTGTTTTAGATTTTTCCTTATCTATAAAAAAAGAGAGGATCAGAGTCTTATGAAAAAAGCAGCTGTCATCATGGATAATGGATTTGAAGAATTGGAAGCAATGGGTCCAATTGCTTTACTGCGTCGTGGTGGAATGCAAGTCGATTTAGTAAGTGTAGCCAATACAAATGAGGTGACTGGCCGTTTTGGAGTAACTTATTCTCCCGCTACTCCAATGAAAGAGTATGATTTTTCCGATGTAGATGTATTGGTTATTCCAGGAGGCCCCCATTATGCCAAACTGGAAGTCAATCCTGAAGTTCTCAAGTTGATTGAAAATTTTGCTCAAAATCCTGAAAAAAATATTGCAGCCATTTGTGCCGCTCCCACCATTCTAGGGCATATGGGTTTACTCAAAGATAAAGAATACACTTGCTTCACTTCGATGAATGAAGATTTTGGAGGAACCTATCACGATGTCAATGCGATCCAAGATGGAAACTTAATTACGGGTCGCTCAGCCGCAGCGGCCATTGACTTTGCTTTTTTGATCTTAGAGGCGTTAATGGGAAAAGAACATACGGATCAAGTCAAAGCTTCCGTTTATGCTCTATAAAAAATAAATGATCTTTTTTTGATTTAAAGTTTAAGGAGTCAGCCTACAACTTGACTCCTTTTTTCTTTATTCTTAAAAGGTAAGGATGAAAAAACTTACACTCTTCTTAAGAGAAGAATTTTTTAGAAATTTTCTTTGCAATCAAGAAGAAAAAAGAGTATAAGAATCAATAGGCGTTTGAAGTTTTTTCTTCAAAATGTCATTGTGAGTTATTTAAAAATATTCACAAAAAGTGCTTGCCTATTCCTTTTCGGCATGCTACTATATCCAAGCGTTAAGGGA
>CAZTNF010000055.1:0-10534 GCA_964615295.1 uncultured Erysipelotrichaceae bacterium
TCTACTTCCCATTCTTGAAGATGTACGATTCCAAATTAATCAAAGAAGAAGCCGAGATGAATTCTTAATTTCTTATCAAATCAGTCGATATTCCAAAAGGAATATCGACTTTTTTATTTAAAAATATTTTAGCTTTTAAATGAAATTTCATAGAAAAAATTTGAGAAGTGATAGACAATAAGGAAGAAGATCGATTGCGATCAGTAAGGAGAGAACTATGAAAGAACGCAAGCTTGCTCCTTTTCCAAAGGATTTCTTCTGGGGTGCTTCTAGTTCAGCTTATCAAGTTGAAGGAGCAAACTTAGAAGATGGAAAAGGACCTTCCTGCCAAGACGTTAAACAGGTTCCAGAAGGCACTTCCGACTTGACGGTTTGTGCCGATCACTATCATCGTTACAAAGAGGACATCGCTTTAATGGCACAGATGGGCTTTAAAGCCTATCGCTTCTCCATCGCTTGGACACGAATTTTGCCAAAAGGAACGGGCGAGATCAACCAAAAGGGAATCGATTTCTATAATGACTTAATCAACGAATGTTTGAAATATGGCATTGAACCCATCGTAACTATGTTCCATTTCGATATGCCTGCGGCTTTAGATGAAAGAGGCTCTTGGAGCAATCCAGATTCTGTAAAATGGTTCGTAGAGTTTGCAAGCATTTTGTTTGAAAACTATGGAGATCGCGTAAAATACTGGTTGACCATCAATGAACAAAATATGTTGACCTTAGTTGGACCAGTCATTGGAACTTCTGTATATCCTGAAAACACCACCAATTTATTAGCAGAAGTATATAAACAAAACCATCATATGTTAGTCGCTCAAGCTAAAGCGATGGTTCTGTGCCATGAAATGCTTCCGGAAGCTAAAATCGGTCCAGCCCCCAACATTTCTTTAGTGTATCCGGCTTCCTGCAAACCAGAAGATGTCATTGCAGCTCAAAACTTCAATGCCATTCGCAACTGGCTTTATTTGGATGTAGCCGTTTATGGCTTCTATCCCTCCATTGTTGAAAATTGGCTCAAAGCTAATGATGCTTGGCCAGAATGGGCGCCAGGGGATGCTGATGCTTTGAAAAATGCCCATCCTGACTTTATTGCCTTTAACTATTACAATACCGCAACTGTGGCAGCCGATGACGGTTCCGTTCCAGAAGACATGTTTGGTGGCGATCAACAAAGTGGCGCTGGAGTATCTGGTATGTTCCGTACTGTTCGAAACCCAAACTTACCGAAAACCGAATTTGGATGGGAAATTGATCCTGTTGGCTTCCGTGCTACGCTTCGCGAAATCGACTCTCGTTATCATTTGCCTATGCTCATCACCGAAAATGGCTTAGGAGCTTACGATGAAATCTCAGCAGATGGAAAGGTTCACGATCCTTATCGTATTAAATATCTCAAGGATCACATTGAGCAAATGCAAGAAGCCATTACCGATGGTGTAAGCATGCTTGGGTACAATCCATGGAGTGCTATTGATTTAATTTCTACTCATGAAGGAATGCGTAAGCGCTATGGCTTTATCTATGTAGACCGTGACGAATTTGATCTTGGAACGATGAAACGGATTCCAAAGGATTCTTTCTACTGGTATAAAAAGGTTATCGCTTCAAATGGCGATGATTTGAGTGAATAATTTTTACATTAAATCTAAACCGAGGATTGAATCCTCGGTTTTTAAAATCCTTACAAGAGAAAAATAACAAGAGATACTCCCTCTACGAAAAGAACCTGCAATGAAGACTGGTTTAATTCAAGCCATTCTAATACTCTTATTAAAATTCATCCACATAATTTTCGACATATAACGGCTAAGCTCTCTTAAGAAAGGGATTGAATGTACCTTCTACTCAAAGAATGCTTCGTCATGCGAATCCAGATGTAACTCTTAAAGTTTATACTCATCCATCTGACGAAGATTTGAACAATGAATTTAGATCTGTAATTGAATAATAATGAACTTAAAAGAAGATCTAAAGCTGATTTAAGCGAAACTAATTTACGACAAATTAGAGAAAAGCAGGGACAAAATATTCCCAAATAAGCCCAGTTAGAGGATTTAACCATTTTATTCAAGCATAAAAAAATTCTAGTTTTCCCTTTAAATAAAATATTTTAGGGAAGAACTAGAATAAATAATGTTCCAAATGGTCAGGATGGCGGGATTTGAACCCGCGCTCTCTTGGACCCGAACCAAGCACTTTACCAAGCTAAGCTACATCCTGATTTATGATTTGGTGTGATTCATTCTATCACAACTTTTAAAGGAGGAAAATATCGACCTGAAGAAATAAATACCTTGTCCTATAGTTAATTATAGTAATAAAGGAAATTCGAAAAGTCAGAAAGAGCTTAAATGAAAGAAAAAGACGCAATGAAAAGACAAAAATTTGGTCGATTTGGAAGATTTCGGAGGTGAGAAAATCGGCTTTGGTTTTCATCGTCTTTTCTTTTGGTTACACTGATTTCATGTCATTAAGAAACCGTGTACGTCAGTGTCAACGAATTGTCATTAAAGTTGGCTCTTCTTCACTGACTTATCCCGAAACCGGAAAACTGGATCTATCGAAAATGGAAATTTTAGTGCGACAGATCAGTTCTCTGCGTAATGCTGGAAAAGATGTGGTTTTAGTCTCTTCTGGTGCGATCATGGTGGGAACGCATACACTTGGCTTGCCACGTAAACCACATGTTCTTTCGCGCAAACAAGCCTGTGCCGCGATTGGACAAGCCAAATTGATGATGCTCTACCAAAAATTTTTTGCAGAATATTCGCAAATCTGTGGTCAGATTCTTTTAACTAAATACTCGATCATGCATGAAAAGGATCGTTTCAATGCCAAAAACACATTTGAAGAACTTTTAGATCTTGGAGTGGTGCCCATTGTAAACGAAAACGATACCATTGCAACGGATGAAATTGAATTTGGTGATAATGATACTCTTTCGGCTCTTGTTGCTGCTTTGATCAATGCCGATTTGTTGATTTTGTTATCGGATATCGATGGGCTTTACGACGATGATCCTCGAAGTAATCCCGAAGCGCACTTTATTGAAGAAGTAATAGAAATTGATGAAACTTTGCTGAAAGGCGCTAAGGGGTCTTCTACAGCTGTGGGAACGGGAGGTATGACCACCAAACTCAATGCAGCCCAAATTGCGAGTGCAAATGGTTGCGATATGATCATCGCCAATGCAGCCGATTTTCACATTATTGAAGAATTGATTGCAGGAGTACCAAAAGGAACGTTCTTTGTCTCGCATAAAGACCCTTCCTTTACGATGGAAACTTATTTGGAGGAACTATGAGCGAATGGATGGAACAAATGGGCCAACAAGCTAAAGCAGCAGCAACCGTAATAGGACAGTTAGATACCCAGACAAAAAATGAAGCTTTACGCCGTGCTGCAGATGCCTTAGTGCAAAATGCTCAAGAAATATTGGTAGCCAATCAAAAAGATCTAGAGCGAGCCAAAGAAATCGATATGCCTTTGCCTTTACAAGATCGTTTGCTTCTTACTAAAGAACGTCTGCAAGGAATTGCTGATGGAATGAAAGAAGTGGCTGAACTTGACGATCCCATTGGTGAAGTGGGTCATATGAAAAAGCGCCCTAATGGGCTACTTATTGGACAAATGCGTGTTCCTTTAGGGGTTGTGGGCGTGATTTATGAAGCTCGACCAAATGTAACAGCTGATGTCTTTGCATTATGCTTTAAAACTGGTAATGCGGTAATTTTAAAAGGTGGAAAAGATGCAGCCAATTCCAACCTAGCCATCGTCCAGGTCATTCAAGAAGTTTTAGCTCAAATGGGCTTACCAGCCGCTTCTTTAGCCTTACTTCAAGACAATAGCCGAGAAGCGACCAAAGAACTCATGCAGGCTCGAGAATACTTGGATGTTCTCATTCCTCGTGGAGGAGCGGGTTTAATTCAAAGTGTCGTTCAAAATGCGAAGGTTCCTGTCATTGAAACGGGAACGGGAAATTGTCATGTATATGTAGATGATTCAGCTGATTTAAAAATGGCCGAAAAGATCATCATCAATGGAAAAACCCAACGTATTGGTGTATGCAATGCGGTGGAATCCCTCTTAGTGCAACGTGACATTGCTCCTATCTTTATTCCCGCTTTAGAAAAAGAACTCAATAAATTTAACGTACTCTTGCATGCAGAACAAGAAGTACTGGATATGATTGAAGAATCTCCCAAAGTAGAAGCTACTGAAGAGGATTGGGGTAAAGAGTATTTAAATTATGAGCTTTCGATTAAATTGGTTGATAATGTAGACCAAGCGATTGAACACATTAATCAATACAACACTGGTCATTCTGAAAGCATTGTGACCTCTAATTATTTCCATGCTCAGAAATTTTTGCAGGAAGTAGACGCCGCTGCTGTTTATGTAAATGCGTCTACTCGTTTCACTGATGGAAACCAATTTGGTTTAGGAGCGGAAATTGGTATTTCCACGCAAAAATTGCATGCACGTGGACCCATGGGCTTAGAAGCTTTGACTACGACAAAATTTATCATTTATGGTGATGGTCAAATCCGTCCTTAATTTAGCTTGAGATCTCTTAACAACTACAAAGGATATCCCCAAATTCGTTATTACAAAAAAAGACTTGAGCGCCATGGAGGCCTTTTATGAGCTATTAGGCTCAACTAGGTTCGTCTCATGGAGAAATAAGAAGACATCGTTTTGATATTTTCTGAGAAATCCCATTTCAAAATTATCTGGCCAAAGTTCGCTTCAGAAGAACTTTGGCCATTTCTTTATAAGTACTCATGCCCTTAAGGGCATAGAGCCTTAATTTTAGCTTTCTCTTTTCTATAATGAGTTAAGACACTGCCCTTTGTGTAAAGGAGGAATTACTTTGAAGAAAATTGTTATTGTCAATTCGTCGCCTCGTCGTGATGGAAATTGTGACATTCTTTGTGCCCAATTTTCCAAAGGAGCTGCTACGACCCCAGAAAACGAGATTACTTTAATTGATCTTAAAGACCAACAATTTGACTTCTTGCGTGAAGAACAAGCTCAAGACGATGCGGATGCAGCTGCGCAAGCTCTTATTGATTCCAATGTAATCGTATTGGCTACACCCGTTTACTTCTATAACATGTCTGGAATGTTAAAAACATTTATCGATCGTATGACCCCTTATTTCAGCCAAATTTCAGGAAAAGATTTTTATTTTATTCTGACTGCAGCGATCAATCGTTCTGAAATGGAGTCTACGGTGGAATCTTTATATGGTTTTACCGATTCTCTTCCCGAGAGCAATGTTGTGCGAACGATTTATGGCTTTAATGTATCCCGTAAAGGCGACATCTTAGCCCATCCTGCTTATCAGGAAGCCTTTGAAATTGCTTCACAAATTTTCTAGAGGCCAAAGCCGGAAAATCCGGCTTTTTTACGTTTTAGGCTTCCATCCATCATCTTAAAATTATGTTTAATTTTAACTTTACTGTTCGTGAAGGAATACAAGATTTACAAGAAAGACATCTTTCTCTTTTTATCACCACTAATGGAACCTGTTACGGATAACGAGAGCGAATAGAAAATGGATAGTGATGCTTTTAAAGAGGTGCTTGTTTTTGAAGACTTTCCGGTTTCAAAAAGCCCTCATAAAAACGAGAAGAATTCATTTCTCTAAATGTGCTTATTCCTCAAAAAATCGTGATGATTGATGATTCGAGAGCCAATATTTAAGATGGTCTTTGTTTTGGTCCTAAAGCCATTAAGTTTTATTCTCAAGGAAAAGTCTCTTCAGAGTTTAGAAGAATTAGAGTCCAAGAAGGCTAAAAAGGCTCTTTTAACTAGACAACTTTAGCTCGTAAAAGACTGGAAGGAGAAATTCAATTTTTTCAAAAAAATTCTATTAACTTTAATCTTTAAATTTTGTCTCATTTATAGATTATGAATATAAAGTATCTCTTTACGATCGAGCTAGGATAGAAAAAATTTGATAGATAGTGAAGGACCATGACTAACCTTGTCTTCTTGGCCCTTTTTATTCATTTTGAATTACTTTGCTCAAGTCTAAATCTCTTTCCATATAAAAATTAAAAACAATTTGAGGCCTACAGTGAGGAAGAATTTAAGATTAACAGATATTCTTGTATTCTTGGCAAGTTATATTGGGATAAGAAAAAGCCAAAACCCGATGCGTTCTGGCCTTTTACGAATTTTGGATTTCTCCTTTTAAAAGTCTATTCGTCTTCTGAAGAAATAGCGGGTCCTTCCTTTTGCGAGGTTGATAAATTAGCAGGTAATCCCGAAATTTGAAGTCCTTCATCGATTTCAATGACAAGACAATATTTTCCATCGATTTCTTTGGCTTGAATGCGTTCAATGGCATCATCCTTGACATTGATAGTAATGGAAGGAGCTTTCAAACTCACTTTGCCTTTTTCTAAAATATTGACGGCTGCTACTTCTTGATCTTCTAAAATGTCTTGATAAGAACGATCAAATTCTTGAAGAGCATCGGATTTCACTCCAGAATAGGCTAAAAGATCTTTGATTTGTCGCTTATTAATCATCACTACCCCTTCTTCTTGGCTTCCTTCATGGACAAATTCACTGAGATTTTCATGAAACTTCATCGCCACTTCAGAAGGCAAACCATCGGGAAAGGTATTTTCAATGACTTTGGTAAAGCCATCTTGTTGTTCTTGAGCGGTAGAGATAAAAGGAATATGGAAATATTCTTCCACCAAAGAAATATTCGGATTCTTGGCCGATTTTGTATGATATAAAAAATGATTGAGATCAGTACGTCGCTGAGTAAAAACGGGATATAAAAAGGCATCTAGAGCAGCGGGAACAATTTCCATCTCTTCATTGATTTTGCGACGCACTTCGTTATCATGATTGCTATAAATCAAGCCAAGATTGGTGAGCTTCGCCTCACATATAGCCACTAAAACAAAACGAAAGATGGAATTATCGCCTAAATCGTCTCGATTGCTATTGAGTTCTGCGGCGGCATATTCAAAGACTCCAGCTACAATGTAAACTGGATTGCGATAATCTCCCTTAACGAGCAATTCTTGAACGAGTTCGGTAAATAAAACATCTTGGAGCAAAGAGCCATTTTTGTACCCCAAAAAGGCATCCCGCAATTTTAAGGATTGAGGATCAGCTTTGTCAAAGACATATTCTAAAAGTGTTTTTCCAAATTGACCGGATAAACTGCGCTTAAAAATGTCGTAATACAATTCGCCCTCTTCTTTTTCTAAGAAGTCTGGATTCACTTGGCGGGAAAACAAAATCGATGCTTCTCCATCACGGTTTTTTCCATATGCTTCTTGAATCCCCCGCAAAAACAGCTTTTCATTATCAAATTTGAATTGACGTTTGAGTTCTTGAAGTTCTTTTTGATTCATCTATGGTTATCGATCCTACAAGCCTAATCTCTTGGGATCGCACTCCTTTCTTTTTTTGATCTCTTGAAAAAGAGATGCTTCTAAAAATAACATAGGCCTACCTAAAAAGGCAGGCCTAAACGAATTCTTACCTGAAATCTTATTTAAAGCGATTGGGCAAATGCTGAGAGAAAGTCTTTTTAAAGGTTTCTAACCAGCTCACTTCTTTTTTCATTGGGGATTCAAGAGGAATAAAGCGGCGATCTTTGGCCATGTCGATGAAGCGATCTTGGGAATCGACGAGTTCTTCGGCATCTTGACTAAACTTAGTGTATTGGCCACTGCTTAAAAGTTTGCGCCCCTTAACGTTATCGGCAAATTGAAGAGCAAAGTAATCCACGAGTTCTTTTTTCAACTTAGGGTCTTCTACAGGAACGCCTACTTCTACGCGACGTTCTGTATTTCGAGTCATGAAATCGGCCGATGCGATATAGACCTTTTCATTTTCACCTTCGCCAAAGATATAAATGCGCCCATGCTCTAAGAAGCGGCCCACAATCGAATGTATCTCAATGTTTTCCGTATATCCAGGAAGTCCTGGCAACAAACAACAAATTCCACGAACAATCATCCGAATTTGAACTCCCGCTTGGGAAGCTTCTTGAAGCTTTGCGATTAAATCTAAATCGGTGACAGAGTTCATCTTAAACCAAGCGCGCGCGGGCTTGCCTTGCTTAGCCAATTCAATTTGTTCATCAAGTTGGTTCATCACCGCTTGCTTTAGAGCTTTTGGCGATACGATCAGCTTTTTATAATCTCCCGCTAAGTTGGCTACATTCATGTTTTTAAAGAAATCGGTCGCATCCATACCAATTTCCGGATTTGCTGTCATGAGGGAAAAGTCAGTATATTGATGGGACGTTTTTTCGTTATAATTCCCCGTACCAATTTGCGTAATGGTTCGAATTTGATCTTTTTCATCCTTTAAAGTGATCTCCATCAATTTGGAGTGCACTTTGTAGTCTTCAAAGCCATAGAACACATTAACTCCTGATTCTTCTAGACGTTCAGCCGCTTGGATGTTGTTTTGTTCATCGAATCGAGCACGAAGTTCCATCAAAACGGTTACGTTTTTTCCATTATCTGCCGCCCTGCATAAGTATTTTACGACTTGGGAATGCTTGGCTAGACGATAAATCGTAATGGAAATCGCTAACACACGAGGATCTTTAGAGGCTTGGCGCAATAAGTTAATGAACAAATTGATGTCTTCATAGGGATAACATAAGAGGACATCGTGATCTAAAATTTGATCAATCAAAGGTGCTTCTGGGTCGAGGCGTTCATCGGTTTGAGGAACAAAAGGTTTATAGGTCAAAGCTCCTCGAACATCTGCGGGTAAATCATCAATCATGGAGAAAATATAGCTTGGATCAAGAGGAGAGGATTTAGAGACAAAAACTTGGGATTTGCGTAGATGCAGTTGTTTACATAAGTAATCAATCGCTTCGGGATCGGTATTTTTATACACTTCAAGGCGAATCGGAGAAAGACGCATTCTTTTCTTCAAAATAGTCTTCATATAGGAGCGATAGTCTTCATCATCTTCTATATCCCCAGCATTTAAGTTGATATCCGCATTGCGGGTAACACGAATAATGGTTTTAAAGGGAATCTTCGCTTTGGGAAAGAGCTTTTCGAGTAAGGCTAAAATGACTTTTTCTGTCAAAATGTATTGGGTTTTTTCTTCATTGAGATAAATCACGCGGGGCAAATAGGAAGGTAGAGGCACAATACCATAGCGAGCTTTGCCATCCTCAATAATTCGAAAGAAAATATAGAGCTCTTTGTTGATTAAAAAGGGAAATGGATGATGCAAATCCATAATTTGAGGAGCTAAAAGAGGAGCGAGTTCTTTTTCAAAATAATTGGTGATGAACTTTGTTTGTTTTTTGTTGAGATTTTTAAAGCTTAGCGATTCAATGTGTACCTCTTTAAGCGTATTGGATAAATTGCGGGCTACATTGTCGCGAGTTTTGTATAAACGCGCCGCTTCTTGATAAATAGCAGAAAGTTGTTCGGAAGGAGACATCCCCGATTTGGAATCGATTTGATGATTATCCACTAGAGACATATCCAATAAGCTTCCCGCACGCACCATGAAAAATTCATCGAGGTTTGAGGAAAAAATGGCTAAAAATTTTAGGCGTTCCAATAAAGCAACCGTTGGATCTGCCGCTTCTTCTAAAACACGTTGATTAAATTTGAGCCATGACAGCTCACGGTTTTGGGTATAGGGATATTTTTTCGTTTTCATAACCAAATTTTAATAAGTAATTGAATTCCTTTTTTCTTTCTATTTCATCTATTTCGAATTTTTACATCTTTTTCTTCTTATTTTCCCGACAATCTCTATTCAATCCTTTTTGTTTTGAAGGGATTGAGAGAAAAAACGGCGAAAAAAAGACTTGCCGCTAAAAATTAGGAACGATAAAGAGGCAAGTGAAAAGGAAAGACTTTTCCTGTTGGAAATCCAAGAGGAACTACTTTCAGTATAAGAAAAGAGAAGGAAATACGGTCTTGAAATGCTAAGACAGACCATAGAACGATCTATAAGCAAAACAATTTTGACAAAATCCCCTTTGGAAACTCAAAATTGAATCGTATATCGAAATGTTAGAGAAGAATTCTCTAAACTTGGATACAATACATTTTATGTTTGATCAGAAAAGAAGGTGGATATTTGAAAATTTTTAAAAAGGTCATTAAGTCCAAAGCGCTCTATTTTGCCATCGCCCTGCTGATCCAACTCACGATTCTTTTCGTGTTGATTAATGAAATGGTTTTAACCATTTTTTCTAGTCAGTCTATAGAGAAATTTGTAGACTAAAGTAATTATTTATTACATTAACTACCTTAATTGCGGGAAACCCCTAAAGAAAACAAAACGACAACGCAATCTTGAAACAAAGATCAACGTGACCGTTGCGAAAGCCGAAAAAATTTGTTTTATAGTGCATGGTTAAATCCTAAACACTGCCTACAATGGGCAACCCGCAGCCAAGCTTCGAAGAGAAGAAGGTTCAACGACTATCCCTAAGGGGAGTAGAAACCAAGCGGTTTCGAAATGGGTAGCTCCTAACGCATAATGGCGAGGAT
>CAZTNF010000056.1:0-10257 GCA_964615295.1 uncultured Erysipelotrichaceae bacterium
GGCTTGATTTCTTTTTCTCTTTTCACTTTTAGAAATAGTCAATTTAGGAATCTGACGGTTATATCGGCGCCTCTTCTTCTTGTAAGGGGTCTATTTGCTTCTAAGTTTCCACTAATACAATAGGTCTTGTTATAGTGATCTTTACCCTTTATTCTTCATTAAATATCCATAAGTGTTCTAAACTGCTTTATCAGGAATTCCTTAAGCTTATTGAAGAAAGCTCATCTCATAAGGCCCATAAAAACAGAATCTCTATAATCTCTGTGGTCTTTGAGGCCACTTGAATTGTGCTTGTTTTTGGAGGGACAAGATATTTCTTATGACCCGTCTCACATAGTGTAATCAAATTACTTAGGGAATCGCCACTTGTTTTCCTCAATTTAAGATGATGAACGTTTAAAATAAGATCTTTTGACTTTCTATGATAGTGTTGACCTTCTATCTCGAAATAATGCCTATTCTCGACTATTCCAAAATACTGAGGTTCTTTTTATTGGTATTCTTCTCCTTAAATCTCTGGATTCTTTAACTTTCGTGAGTGGAAAGAAGCTGTTTCTACTATGATTTTGGAAATCAGTATTGTATTAAAGGGAGTCTATTCTTCAGTAACGTAGTGTGCAGCTAGTCAACAACGGGTCAAGCCCGTGACTTTAGTTATTAGAGATTGACAAATCACTAAATAGACACATCGCAAAGAAAAATCAAGAATCTTTCTCTTACGTCTTTTTTTTTAAAAGGAGATTAAAAATTTGACATAAGGTCAAATGTTAAGAGATTATTTCAAATTAGCCTAAATTTAAAAAGATTGGCTTTGGAAATCTTTTGGAGAATTTACAGAGCACCTTAATATCATCCTTAGATTTGCCTTCTACAATAAGGAGTGCCAAATAAGGCACAAAGGAGGACTCGATATGTTTGGTACTTCCCCTATTTTAAATTCATTTTTTTGGACTAAGGATTTATCAATGGCTGCCATTGTTTATTACATTATTTTGATCGTAGGCTTGTGGAAAGTCTTCGAAAAAGCTGGAGAAGAAGGCTGGAAGGCTTTGATCCCCTTTTACAACTTCTATATTTTATTCAAAATTGCTGGGGTACCGAGTTATTTTTGGATGATGCTCATTTGCACAGGGCTTGCGGCTATTTGCTACTTTTTAGGAAATTTTATCTTTATTACCTATCCTTTAGGCTGGATTTTCACAGCCGTAGCTTCCTTGATTTTGTTTGCGATGTGGTCAGCCCTTTCTAATTCCTTTGGTCATTCCACAGGATTTGCCCTAGGATTGTGGTTATTGAATCCAATTTTTATCCTCATCTTAGGATTTGGATCTTCTGATTATCGCTATAATTATTTCATGCGTTACTAAAAAAGAGATCCGTCCATGCAGGAATGTTTTTATGGGTCAGACTTTATGCCTGGCCCTTTTTTTGATTTCTATATTTTAGCCCCTAAGCTCTTACCAATTTTGGATCAAGGCAACCTTTTGAAAGGTTCATTATGAAAAATTTCAAATAAAGCGCTTTAAAAGTCCTTGATTTATTTGAATAAGGCGAAAAGTAACTTTAAGGGCCTTTTCTAAGGGAAAACTGCTATTTTATCACTATACGTTTTCGGACTTGGCGTAAAGGGGCTTGTTTGACAAGTACGCATCAAAGACCGAAATTTTTGAATTAAGGGGGTATGTAATGCAAACAAGGTTTCAGCTGGTATGGAAAAAGAGCTTTCCTTACGTGCTGCTCTTTCTATATTGTGTCGTTTTCGTAATTGTGGCCGCTACCTATATTAATGCGGGCGATTATCTTCATGATTACGGCTTTCATTTAGGACGGATTATTGGACTAGCCCAATCCATTGAACAAGGGGATTGGTTACCAAGCCTTAACTTTGTATTTGAAAAAGGCATAGGGTATGCATCGCCTATTTTTTATGGCAACTGGATGTTGTATTTACCCGCCTTGTTATATTTAACTATTCCCAATGTTACCGTCGTTTATAGTTTTTATATCTTTTTAATTGTTTTATTTGGTTCTTTTTCGGCCTATTGGGTAGCCAATGCGATCGGAAAAAATTCCAAAAATGCTTTGCTCTATGGCTTAACTTTACCTTTAACCTTCCCTTGGTTTGGTTATGGAATGACAATGGTGGTTCCGTTTGTGCCCTTATTATGGTATGCGATGTATAAAGTACTGTATTTGGATAAAAAAAATCCGATATTTCTAGGAGTTATTATTGCACTTTTGATTCAAACGCATGTGTTATCCACTCTCGTCTTGGCCATCTGCAGCATTTTATTTGTCCTTCTTTGTTTTAAACAATGGTCGTGGGCTAAAATTGGTTCGTTTTTGATGTCGGCAGGGATAGGAATGTTGTTATCGATTGGATATTTGATTCAATACTTTGAACAAGTCTCCTCTCAAACCTTTTTCTTCAATTGGACATTGCGCCCTTATCCTTTTTCTTTCGATCAGTTGATGACTCCTGAGTCATTTTGGACGCTCATTTTAGAAAGTCCAGGCCTTCCAGCCATTTTTTGTCTTGTCATCTTTTTGTTTATGTGGAAAAAGCTTTCTAGTTTTTCTAAGCGAATCGTCATTTTATGCTTTGTGATGCTCATTATGCAATCGAGTGCATTGCCTTGGGAAAGCACTCTTCGCTATACGTTTTTAGCCATTTTGCAAGACACCAAACGTTTGGCCTTCTTTGTTCCTGCTCTGATCTTGTTGGTGATGGCTTTAGAATGGCCCTTAAAGTTTAACGGCCTTTTCTTTGTGATCCAATCTGCTTTCTTCATCATGACCTCGCTAGCCATTTATCCTCCTACCGAGGAAAACTTAGCAGCCATTGAAACCTATAATCAAAAGGCGATGATAAGCTTAACCAATCCAGAAGAAAACTCCTTTAGTGCGATTGGAGATGAGTATTTTAATATTGTTATCAATCATACCGATAAGGGATCTGGAATTTTAGCCTCTTTTCAAAGCCCTGATGGAGTGGAAGTGTCCAATATCAAAAAAGGCTATAATACCCTCGAATTTGACTATACGGTTCCTGAGGGCGAAGAGTATGGAGCTTTGTATTTGCCTCGCATTTACTATAAAGGCTATGTAGCTGAGTACTCCCAAGGAGGAACAGGAAGCCAACCGGCTTTGAAAACTCGCCTTTTAACAGCCGAAGAACAAGAAAAGGCCAAAGAAAGTTATCAGCCCGATCAGACATCTAAAGCCGAATACAATGGAAAAATTTACCTATCTCTTTCAGGAAGTGGACACGTCAAAGTGTCTTATGAAAAAACGTCCCTTCAAATTTTAGGTTTTGAAATGGAAACAGGCTTTTGGATTCTTTTAGGTGGGTATTTAGGGCTAGAAGCTTGGCGAAAATACAAACAAGTTGTAGCTCTCCCCACTTCAAAAGAAGAAGTACCACAAGAGAAAACCAAGACACAAGAATTCCTTGAACCATTCTTACCCAAAGAACCACCTCGAAGTGAATCTCTCATTGCGCACGAAAAAGAAGCCGCGCTTCAAGCGATGGATTCCAAGAGTGGGTTGGTTTCTTGGTTAGAAAAGAAGAAAGAACAAAAACAAGAAAAAAAGAACGCCCAAATTGAAGAGCGTTTAGCTTCCACTTGGACGGCTTCTGCGCAATCTTTTTTAGATGCTTTGGATGAACAGCTTGAAATTGAAAAAGAAGATAGTCAACCGAATCTTTCTTCGTATGTTTCTAAAGCATCAGATAAAGTTCCGGCGAAAAAGTCCTCAATAAAAAAAGCGGATCAAAAAGAGATCTCTAAGAAAGGTTCCAAAGATCCCAGTTCATCTTCTCAATCTTCTTCAAAGAATGGGGTAAAAGAAGAAACAACGCCTAAAGCCGAAAAAATCAAGAAAAAGGATTCCTCCAAAAAAAGAAAAGGGGAAGAAAAGAAAAAAGAGGTTTTGAAAAAGAAGAAAAAAAACAAGAGTTTAACTCAAGCTAAAAAAGAGATGGAAGAAAAGAGAACTTCCTCTTCTGTTTCTTTAGAGACATCCGTTTCTACTTCCCTACCTGTGTCTTTTACAAAAGATGGAAAACCACTCGTTTCGGTCGTGGAGGAAGATTCTTTTGATGTGGATTTCGCCTCCTCTACACCAAAAAAGAAAGAAAAAAGAACGGTAGTGGATGGCTTTTTCTATATTACCTATGACGAAGAGGAAGAAGCCTCTGTGTTCCAAAGTGGCTTACAGCCTTTACGCTACGAGCGTCAAGCAAAGCCTAAAGAAGAGGAATCCATAGATCCATCCACTAAAGATGTCTCAAATTCAGAAAAAGACAAAAAATAAATTGTAAAGACTTTTTGAACCAAGCGTTTGAAGAGTCTTTTTTTGACTTTTATCTCATCAAAGACAACGAAAAGTAAAAAGAAATTCTCAACAGATTCCAAAGATTTCGTTTCCTTGTCTCTACTTTCTTAATCCTATTTCGTCAAGCTTGTATAATTGAAATCGAAAGGGGACTGCCTATGAAAAATGATGCCTTACGCGATATGATCCCTTTGATCCTCTTGGCTGTCCTGTGTGTCGTCTCAGGCACCTTGGTTCCAGCTGCTATTTTAGCTGTAGTGGTTTGTGGGTTTTATCAAGTGTTGTATCAAACCAACCAATTGGAACCCCATGCGATATACACTCCAAAGCCCCAAGGGAATAACCTTTTATCAAAAATGTACGATGATCCTCACCCTGTTTTGATGCCTTCCTTTATCTATACCATCCTCGGATTTTTTTATTTAATTGGAGGAATCATGGTACTGGTCAACGCCTTGAGATTTGCAGGCCTATTTGGCCTTTTCTTATTGCCCATTTCTTTGTACTTTTGGAATTGGTCCTCCATTGCGTTTAAAATGAGCCATATAGCGAAGCTACCTAAACAAGTGAAGGGAAATTTTTCCTATGATAAGCAAGCCACCAAACAAACGGCTCAACAGGCCGGAAGAATGGCAAAACAGGTCATTAATAGCCGTCCAGTTCAAGATTTGCGCAAAAGTTTGAGCGATGAAGTGAAAAAAACGTGGGAACAGGTGAATTCCAAGACTACTTCGACCAAAGCTGATCAAGAAGCGGCTCGCCAAGCTAAGATTCAACGTTCCGTAGAGGAGCGAGTTCTAGCTCAAATCGAAAAAAATGATCAGGAATTGCGAAGCATTCAAACCGCCTTTTCATCGGCTTTAGATGATCTCTTTGGGGGGAGTGAAATTACCAAAGTTCGCTTTCAAAATGGGTTAGATAAAGCTCTTGAAATGTCGGCTCAAAATCTAGAAGCCACACGCAATTACATTAAAGTAGGACACAATCCTGAGGTGTTGCAAAAATTTTTAAACCGCTCCAACATCATCAACAAAGAAACAGGGGAGTTATTAGATGCGTTGGTGACCCACCAACAAAATCAAATGGAAGATAGCTTGCATGGACTAACAGAAAGTTTGGATGAATTGCAAGACTCTTTAAAGTATTACTCCTAAAATTTTTCTTTGAAAACGAAGAAGAAAGCTCATCGTTTTGTCGTAGACAAGGACAGTTCTTCTTCGTTTTTTTGTTTTGATAAAGAAAGAGAAAAAAGAGCAAGAGATGGACGATTTGCCTCTGAATAGAGGCGAATTGAGTCACGCTTTTGAAGTGAATCTTTGGTTCAAAGGTAAAATTAAGACAGTCTTCAGTAAGTAAAGGAGGTTTTTTTCAAAGTGAAAGACATGTCGTTTTTTAAGGATCTTGTCACCACTTATAACAAGTCGAGCTTGATTTTACGTATTTTCATCGGCTTGATTATTGGGGTGATTTTAGCTCTACTTGTTCCCGGAATCAGTTGGATTTCAGAACTTGGAAATCTATTTGTTGGTGCTCTAAAAGGGATAGCTCCTGTATTGGTATTCGTGTTGGTTTCAAGTTCGCTTTCCCAAAACTCATCACGTTTGGATCGTCGCTTTGGAACGGTTATTTTATTGTATTTATCTACCACCTTAGCCGCAGCCATATTGGCTGTCTTTGCGAGTGAGCTTTTTCCCCAGACGATTGCGCTGGGTCAAGTAGTAGCAGAATCCACTCCCGCCCCACAAGGCTTAGATGAAGTATTTCATACCTTGCTTGAAAACATTGTAACCAATCCAATCGCCTCTATTTCTAGTGGCAACTATATTGGCATTTTGTTTTATGCTGTTCTCTTTGGCTTAGCCATGAAACAAGTAGCCAGCAATACTGCCAAAGAAATGATGAAAAATATTGCCGATGGAGTCAGTCTCATTGTGCGTTGGGTGATTAATTTAGCCCCTTTTGGAATCTTAGGATTGATTTACTCCACCGTTTCGACGAGTGGATTGTCGATTTTTACCGATTACGGAAAGCTTGTTTTATTGTTGGTGGGGACCATGCTATTTATGGCTCTCATTGTCTCGCCTTTCTTTGTTTATTTAGCCCTCCATGTCAATCCATATCCGTTGGTATTCCGTTGCTTACGGGAATCGGGAATTCCCGCTTTCTTTACTCGTAGTTCGGCTGCTAACATTCCCGTAAATATGGAGCTTTGTAAAAAACTTGGCTTGGATGAAGATTTCTATTCCGTCTCCATTCCTCTTGGTTCCACGATCAATATGGATGGAGCCGCCATTACCATTACCGTTATGACCCTGGCCACAGCCAATACGTTAGGGATACACGTCTCCATCCCTGCTGCAATTGTTCTTTCCATTATAGCTACATTTGCGGCCTGTGGAGCTTCTGGAGTAGCTGGTGGTTCCTTGTTGCTTATTCCCATGGCTTGTTCCCTTTTTGGTATCAGTCAAGAAATCGCCATGCAAGTAGTCGGTGTTGGATTCATCATTAGCGTGGTACAAGATTCGGTAGAAACCGCATTGAATTCTTCAAGCGATGTGGAATTTACTGCTACAGCGGAATACATGCAATGGATTAAGGATAAAAAGCCTTTACCTAATTTTTTAGTGAAAGGCAATCGAAAAAAAGCGAAAAAAGAAAAGCAAAAGGAGACCTTTTAATGACTCCCATGGAATTGATGAAAAGCCGTCATAGTGTGCGTAAGTATTTGGAAAAACCGATCGATCTCAAAACGTTAGCAAACTTACAAGCTAAGGTCATAGAACTCAATCGCCAAAGTGGTTTACATATGCAACTCATTACTAATGAGCCTAAAGCTTTTCAAGGAATTTTGGCAAAATATGGGGGTTTTCAGAACGTTCAAAATTATTTAGCGATCATTGGTAAAGATGATGAGATCTTCGATTTAAAAGCAGGTTGGTTTGGCGAAGAATTTGTTTTATATGCGCAAAAACTGGGATTGAATTCATGTTGGGTCGGAGCCACTTTTAAGAAAGTTCATAATGTCTTACACATTGGTCAAAAAGAAAAACTTGGCTTAGTAATTGCCTTTGGCTATGGAGCTACTCAAGGAACACCTCATAAGTCCAAGTCTATAACGCAAGTTTCCAATGCAAATAGTGCCTCTCCCGCTTGGTTTATTGCAGGCGTAAAAGCGGCTTTGCTTGCTCCTACCGCACTCAACCAACAAAAATTTTATTTCGAACTCAAACCAGATCATAAAGTGGTTCCTACTGCTAAAAAAGGTCCGTTTACACAATTGGATCTTGGTATTGCGATGTATCAATTTGAACTGGCAGCTGGAAAAGAAAACTTTACTTGGGCCTAAACTAAAGAAAAGTGGAAATTCAAAACGCATGACGTTTGATTTTCCACTTTTTTCGTGTTTGGATTAATTTTAAACTTCTTATTTAGAAAACTTAAAAGTTAAGATCGATTGTTGCGATTGGCTAGCCCAATGTAGCGCAAAAGCTGGGCTAAGGATACAAAGACTGAAGCTACATACGTACTCGCTGCCGCAAGAAGAACTTGTTTGGCTCCATCATAGTCTTTTTGGTCAAAATGTGGATCGGTTTTGAGTGTTTGCAAGGCTCTATAGCTTGCGTTGAATTCCACGGGTAAGGTAACTAAACCGAATAATAAGGATAAAGAAAATAAGATGATTCCTAACCAAACAAGGCCTGTAATATCTAACAATAAACCGAGTAAAAATAGAGGCAAAGCTGCAGTCGAGCCAATATTCACCACGGGAACAAGATCCGCCCGAATGCGATTGGGCAAGTAATCTTTGGCATCTTGAATCGCATGTCCTACTTCATGACAAGCCACTCCAACCGCTGCCACTGAGCGAGAATTATACGTCGAATCAGAAAGCGAGAGGACTTTTGTGGTAGGATTATAGTTATCGGTTAGATTTCCCGCAATATGAACAATTTTAACTTTATATAAGCCATTTTTATCCAATACATAGCGAGCTGCTTGGGCTCCTGTTAAATTGGAAGGAACTTTCTCATAGCGTTTAAAGGTAGAATTGACCCAAAACGATGCCAACATTGAAATGCCCATAGCAATTAAAACCAAAATATATCCAGCATCTAATCCATAGCCATAAGGAAACATAAAAAACTCCTTTCTATTCCTACTTACACACCATACACAAGGAAGCTTAAAATAGCTGATAAAAACAACAAAAGAATTCTCAAAAATAGAAACGCAAGGAGAAAGTACTCCTTATCTCCAAAACGGTTAAAACCAAGAGGAAAGCCTATAGAATGATTTAAAAAAATTGCTGTGTATTCTTTTCTTATTATTCAAATAAAGTGGCTCAACGATTTAACTCAATTCATTTAAACCACAAATTAATGATATTTTTTATAAATTATTGATTAAAAGCAAAACAGTAGGTTTAAATCTTAAGAGAGTTTGGTTTGGATCAGATAAGTACAATTTTTAAAACTTTTTATGTCCATTTTCTCTCATATTAAGGAGCAATAAATGCGAAAAAAAAATCTTCAGCTTTGGGGCTGGACTAGTGGTTTCTTTGCACTATTTTCCGTTCTACCGTTTCTTGCCGATGCTACTTTTGAATTTGTGGGAATGGCTTTTCTCTGGAATTGGTTGAAATGGGCTTTGATTTTAATTCCCTTCATCGCTTTTTTAGATCGGATGAGGCGCTATTTTAAAAAACATCCGTTTCCCTTGAAGAAAATTCTTTCTTTACAGCAACTCTACTGGATTTTAATGGGCATTCAACTTGCGATTTGGTTTGTAGCCTTTCTGATTTTCTATCCTGGAACTTTTGGGGCAGATGCTCCTACACAACTGGGTATGGTGCAAGGTGTGGTTCCGTTTAGTACGCATCACCCCCTCCTTCATACCTTAGTCTTTGGAAACTTGATTGTTTGGACCGCAAATATATTAAGAAGTCCGACCCTCGGACTTTCCATCTATATTTTAGTGTGCCAAATTTTATTTACGGCTTATGCCATATCAAAGGCTCTATGCAGTTTGTATTGCCGAAATGTTCCGGCGTGGATTTTGATTTCTACTACCTTTTTTCTTGCTATCAATCCCTTTGTAATGGCATTAGTGTGTTACACCACAAAAGATATTCCCTTTGCGGCGGCTTTACTGTTGTTTATTGTTTATTTAGGAGAACTTTTAAATTCCTCTCTTAAGAAACAATCATTTTCTTATAATTTAGGCCAAGCTCTTTTGTGGGGAGTGTTGATGAGTTTACTACGCTCGCAAGGAATTTATATGGTGGTCATGGGAATTTTTATTCTTCTTTTCCAGTATCGAAGGAAACCTAGGAATAGGAAATTCTTAGTGGTAGAGGGATTACAAATCAGTATTTTTCTTCTCGCCTTTATGCTAAATGCAATTATGGCCACTCTTGTAGGAGCTGAAAAAACGGATTCTCGAGAAGCTTTATCGGTTCCCATCCAACAAATTGCAACGATTTTAAAAGAAAATGATGAAAGCCCCACACCATTTTTGAGCGAAGATTTGGTCAATCAGGCTCTTTCTTATTTTGAAGAGTATTCCATTGATATGATTGATCCGGTTAGTGCGGATAATGCTAAATTCAAGTTTGTTACTGAAAGAGTGAAACAAAATCCTATAAAGTTTCTTCAGACATATCTGCAAATTATATCTGCTGATTTTCCAGGAGCCGTGCGCGGGTATGTACGACTCATTGGACCCTATTTTGATATGCGTACAACCCCCTACAATAGTTTAATTATAATGTATAGGCCCGAATTCCCAGAAAAAGCCTATGGTATTCATGATCAATCTCTCTTTTCAGATATAAGAAATCAATTTGTGTCTTTAATCTGTGTTTCGAGTAGTCTCGGTGAGTGTCCAGTATGGTTGAGAATTTTTGATCCTGCTTGGGTT
>CAZTNF010000057.1:0-10199 GCA_964615295.1 uncultured Erysipelotrichaceae bacterium
AGGAATTTTTATTTTTTAAAAGAGAGATTCCTTTACGTCCATTCGCAAATTCGCTTAGAGTTTGTTAGGCTTAATAAGCAAAGCTTTTTGGTGTTTGTATTGAAAATTTGGTAAAATTCCAAGCAAAACACCCCCAAAAAAAGAAAAAAGAAAGGAGGACGGGTTTCCTTTCACCATCTCAGTGAAGTTTGAACCCAATACGTGATGAACGATCAATCAGACTATGATCTTTATCCTTTAGAGGATGAGGAAGAATTAGATGTAGAGCGGGAAGCGCTACGGTCTCAAATCATGGAGGATTTTGCCGGCCATGCCGAAGAAAAAATTCCGGCCTTATTGGAGACCTATCACCAAAAATATGGGTCCGATTTGTTTTGGCAGCTGTCCTCTTTCGATTTAGCTGAAATCCATCAAGATTATAAAACCATGGCTAAGATGTTGCCCTTGATGCGCGAAGAAGACATTAGCCCAGTGGTTCTTCAAGTCAATACGGCGCGTTATTTTTACACCAAAGGAGACTTTGAAGGGGCCATGGAAGAACTCAAACTCATTACGGATTCAAAGTTAGAGGACAATGAAGAAGCGCTGATGTATTTAAACATGCGAGGAATTGTAGCTTTTGCTTTAGAAGACTATGGAGAAGCTGTACGTTGTTTAGAGGATATGCTTTTGGATGTCCAAGACGATCAGGCTCTTGCGATGGCAGGCTTTTCTTACTTGCATTTGGACAACATGGAACGGGCGCGCGAATATTTATTGCCCTTTACTACCAAAAACCATACCCTTGGTTCTATGTGGCTTTTGGAATTTGCGATTACGTTTGATCAATTAGAGCTTTTAAACGATCCTAATTTCCCCCCAGAAATTTATAAACAAATCGAAGATGAAAATTTTGGTTTTTTATCCTACCCTCTTGAACAATTAGAAGAGCTGATCACCCGCTATTCTGACTTCTTTTTTCCCATCCTAGAAAAATTAGCTAAGCGGTATCCCGAATCTGAACTTCTAGCTTATTTTGTTGGACAAGCGGCTTATATCAATCAAGATATTCCTACTGCTCGTAAATGGTTTCGTAAGGTATTGACTCTACCTCTTGGCCAAGATTTAGAGATGAATGAAGTTCAACAAAAATACTCCAAGCTTTTTTTAAAGCTTATTTGTTTGGATCATTTGCATTATTCGTCTGCTGTGGAAAGCCGCTATTGTCGCGAGTTTTGGGTATGGGCTGATGAACACCATGAAGAATCTTCCATTATTGATTTAATTCGGTTTTGTGGGATGTCTGATTCTTCTCACAGTGTCATTAAACGAATGCTCAATGAAGATCAAATGCCTGTTCCAAACAATTTAATGGAAGCCCAACGGCTCCATACTGGTCTTTTATGGTATTACTTCCGCGTCCAAGATCCTCTTTCGGCTTTAGAACAAGCTCAATATTTGTATAAACATCAAATGATTAATGATGCTTTTACCCTTTGGATTATTGCTTGGGTCTTCTTTTATTGTGAAGAAGAGTCTTTCATGGTCAATAACAATCCCAACAAGTATGACTCATTAGAAGCTTTTATTATAGATCAACTGATTGCTTTGGAATACGACTTACGCAACGAGGAAGACGATCATGCTTTTGCCCGTTTGCGCAATCTTGAATCGCTCCATTCCGCAGAGGAATCGGAGGAATGGCATCTTTTTGATACCTTTTTGCCCATTGTTCAAATGGATTTAGAAGATCGACCAGTTCTTCAAAAATACATTCGTCATTTGATAAAATTGTTTCCAAGTAAACGAATTTTTTAATAAAAATTGAGAAAAAGAAGAGGATATGTGATGTCTCTTTCTTCCCTTCTAGAAAAGCTAGCTTCCAAACCTTCGAAACGTCAAAACATTTTGGAATGGCTTTTCTTTTTTGTAATTTTATTCAGCTTGTGGCAATTTATGGCTTGGTCTATTCATAATGCCTTGATTTGTCCTGCTCCTTGGCAAGTATTCCAAGCCATGATCAATCAGTTTTGTTCTCCCACTTTTTGGCCAGCTATTGGAACTACGGTTTTGCGTGCTCTTTTTGCTCTTGGCTTTTCCTTTATGGCTGCCTTACCGATATCCTTTTTAGGAGCTTTTTATCCCCTGTGCGGAGGCTTTTTTAATCGCTTGGTTTCTATATTTCAAACGGTGCCTAATGTATGTTATATCGTTTTATTGCTTTTTTGGATGAATCGTGAACAAACGGTCATTTTAACTGGCTTCTTTTTGTTGTTTCCTCTGCTCTATCGCAGCCTATATGAAGCGCTTTGTGCTCTTCAAGAACAATGGAAAGCGGTGTGGACATTGTATCCTCAACCTAAGTTCATCTTAATGGGTAAAATTTGTTTTCCTCTGCTTCGCTTTCCCTTGTTAGCAGCTATTAAGAGTGCTTCTTCTCTTTCTTTTAAAGTTTGTGTCACCAGTGAAATTTTAACGGGATTGATGGTTGGCATTGGTAAACGTATGCAAATGGCCCGTTTGAATTTGGATTTAGCCGGAGTCGTGGGATGGAGTATTTGGCTGGTGATCTTAGTCTTTGCTTTTGAAAAGCTTTGGAGCTTTTTTATCGATCGCTTCTTACGCGATTGATTGGAGGTTTTATGCTTGTTTCTATTCTTGTACCCATGTACAACACCTCGAAATATCTCGATCGTTGTATGAAAAGTCTTTTGAACCAAACGTATTCTAATTTAGAAGTGGTCCTCATCAATGATGGCAGTACAGATGATTCCCTAAAAAAGGCTCAAGCTTGGCAAGCCAAGGATAACCGTGTTCAAATTTACTCTTATCCTAATGGCGGGATTTCAAAAACGCGCAATCGGGCTTTAGACCATGCAAAAGGGGATTTTGTTACATTTGTCGACAGCGATGATTTTTTAGATACTCGAATGATAGGAGCCTTGGTTAAGGAAGCTCAAGAAAAAGACTTAGATGTAGTGCAATGCGGATTTGTCATGGACTTTGGCCCTTTTCCGTTTTATCGCTTGGCTTCAGGTCATAAAACGTTTGATACTGTCGAAGCGATGCACATGTTAGCCAAAGAGAAGTATTTAAACAATTATCCTTGGGGGAAGCTTTATAAGAAAAGCTGTTTTCAAGGAGTACGCTTTCCGGAAAACATGAAAGGGTTTGAAGACACCTGTACTGTCTTTCGGGCTTTGGCGAATGGAAAACGCATTGGTACAATATCCAATCGCTACTATCACTATGCCCAACGCATGGGATCTTTGACCAATTGTATGAGCCTAGAAACAGTCTACTTGATGCGGGATGCTTATGAATATCAAGAAAAGCGTATGCATGAACTTTTTCCCCACGAAAACTTTTCCTTCGACATGCAATACTACAATGTGGATATGGTCATTATTTATACCTTGATTTTGTTTTGTCATCGCCAAGATGATCCAAAATTTATTGGAGCCAAAATCAATTGGAAAAAACTTCCTTTTTATCCGATCTATTATTTGGCTTACTATGCGTGGTTGGGGTTGGCTATTTTAAAACTCTCTCCTCGTATCTTAAAACCAAGTTTTCAAAGCGATACAAATTTATCCGCCGAGCAACAGGCTAGACTAGAAGCTAGTTTAATCGAGGAGACGCTAGAGGAAAAAGATTTGGAAGAGAAACTGGAAGACTTTGAAATGGTTGAAGAAGTTTAAAATTCGGCGTAATTTGGTACCTTGAGAAAGGCTTGTCAAATTGCGCCCTCTTTTTTAGGAAGAAGTAATCCTGTAAGGTAGAATTTGAGTCAAATTAAAAAAGATAAAAATGACTTTATGACAAAAGAGGAAAATCCTTTTTTAAAGGAGAATTTCTGAAATTAGATTGGAGAATTAAAATGGCATTTGAATCCCTTTCTGAAAAGCTTTCTCAAGCCTTTAAAAACATTACAGGCAAAGGAAAGCTGACAGAATCCAACATGAATGACATGCTTAAAGAAGTGCGCATTTCTCTTCTTGAAGCGGATGTCAATTACCAAGTAGTAAAAGACTTTATCGCTAACATTAAGGAAAAAGCACTTGGCGAAAAGGTTTTAAATTCGTTAAACCCTAGCCAAATGGTCGTTAAAATTGTTCGCGATGAATTGGAACAGCTTTTAGGTCCCGATCAAGCAACATTGACCATGAATCCTGATGGAATTACTTCTGTGATGATGGTTGGTTTACAAGGAACAGGTAAAACTACGGCGGCGGCTAAGATCGCGCGTTTTGCCAAAACCAAGCTAAATAAAAAAGTTCTCTTAGCCGCTTGTGACGTGGTACGTCCTGCTGCTATTGAACAGCTCAAAACGCTTGGTCAAGCGATTGGAGTCGAAGTATTCTCTTTAGGTGCTTCTACTCCTGCTGTGTATACGGCAAAGTGTGCGAAAGAATATGCTAAAGAGCATGGTTATAACCTCATTATCTTCGATACGGCTGGTCGTTTACACATTGATCAAGCGTTAATGGATGAGCTTTCCGATATGAAAGCGGAAGTGCAGCCTCAAGACATCCTCCTAACAGTCGATGCCATGACGGGGCAAGACATCGTCACTGTAGCCAAAGAATTCAACGATCGCTTAGACGTAACGGGTCTAGTGGTCACTAAAATGGATGGCGACGCTCGTGGTGGTGGATTGCTTTCTGTGCGCTCTATTACTAGCGTTCCAGTGGTATTTGTGTCCAATGGAGAAAAAGTGGATGACTTAGAAGAATTCCACCCTGACCGTATGGCGGATCGGATTTTGGGCATGGGCGATATTCTTTCCTTAATTGAACAAGCTCAAGATAAACTCGATCAGGAAGCCGCCATGGAATCTGCAGAACGGATGATGGCTGGAATTTTTACCTTTAATGATCTCCTTTCTCAATTTGAACAAATGGGCAAATTGGGTTCTATGTCTGGGCTTTTAAGTAAAATGCCTGGCTTAAACAAATTGGCTCCTCAAGTGGACGATGAAAAAATGAATGAGGAAATCAAGCATGCTAAAGCGCTCATTCAATCGATGACTCCTTATGAACGTGAACATCCAGAAGTTCTCAAAAGCAGTCGGAAACAGCGCATTGCTAAAGGAGCTGGATTAAAAGTAGCTGATGTCAATCGTCTGATTCAACAACAACAGCAGATGCAAAAAGTAAGCCAAATGATGTCTGGAGGAGGCCTTGGTGCGTTTGGTAACCTCATGAATGGCATGGGTATGGGCGGCTTTGGTGGGGGAAATCCCTTTGCAGCGATGCAACGTGGGGGGATGCCTAATTCTTCCAAACATTCTGGTTCTAAAAAACAAAAAAAGGGTGCTAAGAAGAAAAAGAAAAAATAAGCTATGTCGGATCAACACACGATCTTCGCTTGGATCAAAGCTCTCTTTAAACGTAATTTTTCCCAACAAGCTTCTTTACAAGATCTAGCCAATCGCTATTTGGAAGAACTTTGTTCCAAGAGATTCATTTATACTTTTCAAGAAAAAGGCAAAAAGCCCTTTACAGTACCCATCTCTTTTGACCCTAATGCGTTTTGTCATTTGTTTTCCATTGGTTCGATCGTCAAAGATAGCACCCCAGATTTAGACCAATTTAGTGGGAAAAAAGGCTGGCAAAACATTCAAGATGGGATTATTACTTTTAAATTGCTCAAACAAATCAATCCTTCTGGCCTTTCTTACTACGCTAATGAATACGATATGTTTGATCAAATGGTGGAAACGTTAAAGGATCCACAAGCGGTAAAATATGATTCTACTAAAGTTCCTCACAGCAAGTTAGCGGCCGACATCATTTTGTTTAAGACTTTTGGCAATCGCACTATTCACATTTGCTTATCCAAAGAACAAAATTCCTCTCATTGGTTTGCTCGTAGCTATTTCGTGCGGAAAAATGATGAAAATAAGCTCTATCCAAGCCAATACATTGCCAACATGACTCCTCTTTTGGTGAAGGTGTCAAGTAAAAATGCTTGACGCTACTTGACTCGAAGATTTCAAAACGGTACTATGATCAGGCGTTGAATTAAATCAACGCCAATCCAACTGATTTTGGCTGATTTAAACCTAACTAAAAGGAAAAAAGGCCTCTAAAAACGCTAAAATCATCTCTTTTGTAAAGGAGAAATTTTCTTATACGAACTACGGGAATTCCCGTTTGAAAGGAAACTGATCATGGTAAAACTTAGATTACGTAGAATGGGTAAAAAGGGTCAACCTTTCTACCGCATTGTGGCAGCTGATTCAAGAAGCCCACGCGATGGTCGCTTTATTGAAGAAATCGGTACTTACAATCCTATTAAAGCGGATGCGCCTGTTGAATTGAATAAGGAAGCTGCTTTGAAATGGCTTGCTGCTGGTGCTCAACCTACTGAAACCGTTCGTTCAATTCTTTCTAAACAAGGTGTTATGAAAGCATTCCACGAATACAAAATGAGCAAATAGGCTGTAGACTTATACATGGTTGATTTTGAAAAAACCTTACGCGATTTGTGTCTTCCCCTTTGTGAACATCCCGAATCCTTAACCGTGAAAACAATGAATTCTGTCAATGAACGCGAATTGTTGTTATGTGTCTATGCGGATAACAAAGACATCGCACGTTTAATCGGCCGCAAAGGATCGATTGCGAGTTCCTTACGCTCTATGATGAGTGTAGCCGCTCGCGATGAACACAAACGCATGATTGTTAATTTTGAGGCCTATTAAAGGCCTTCCTACTAAGGATTAATTCTTAGAGGAATTTCAGGCTGCAGGAGAAATTCTGCAGCCTTTCGTGTATTTTGGCTACAAAAAGAAATTGGCCTCTAAATGCGACACAAGAAAAAGTTCTTAGGTCGAAAAAAATCTTGGGATCTAACAGCCAAGAATTTTTCTTTCTTTGTCCTTTTTAGAAGGACTCTCTTTTTACCAAGAGCTCAGACTCTTGCAGGAGGATCGTATGATTCGCATTGCACAAATTATCAATACGCGTGGTCTCAAGGGCGAATGCAAGCTTCGTTTATTTACCGATCAAGATGACATTCGCTTTCAAAAAGGAAACCACCTATACACAGAGGATGGCAAAAAGCTCACTGTAGAGCGCTATTCCTTATATAAAGGCTTTGGGTATGCCTTTTTTAAGGAAATTTCTTCCATTGAAGAAGCTGAAAAACTAAAAGGGCAAATTTTGGGATTGCCTAAAGAAGAATTAACCGACTTAGATGAAGATGAATTTTATTATCACGAATTGATGGGCTGTCATGTCTATAACGAAAAAGGAGAAGATACAGGGGAAGTCATAGCCATTTTGGAAACGGGAGCCAACTTAGTTCTACGTGTTCAAGACAAAGAGAAACAATACTTGTTGCCCTTTGTGGAAGCCTTTGTGCTTGATGTCGACAGTGTCAACAAAACGATTACCATCAAAGAACAAGAAGGCCTGCGATGAAAATTACCATTCTAACTCTTTTTCCTGAATACTTTCAAGGAATGCTTTCCACTTCCATTTTGGCTAGAGGTTTAGAGAAGGGTCTTTTTGAAGTAGAACTCGTCAATTTTCGCGATTATACGCTTTCTAAGCATCACAATGTCGATGATACCCCCTATGGAGGTGGAGCTGGTATGGTTTTGATGTGCCAACCTATCTTAGATGCGTTAAAAGCAATCAAAACTCCAAGCAGTGTAGTCGCTCTTTTATCCCCTCAAGGAAAGCCATTCACCCACCAAAAAGCTCTCGAACTTTCCAAACTTGACCATTTAATTTTGATTTGTGGTCATTATGAAGGCTTTGATGAGCGCATTCGACAGGCGTGTGATCTTCAAATCTCGCTAGGCGATTTTGTTCTTACAGGAGGAGAACCCGCCGCCGCCGCGATTTGTGATGCCATTTTGCGTTTGGTGGATGGAGTCATTAAACACGATTCGAGCGAAGATGATTCCTTTGCTCAAGGATTATTAGAGTATCCCCAATACACTAAACCTTACGAGTATGAAGGCCAAAAAGTGCCCGAGGTTTTGTTATCAGGTCACCATGCTAACATCCAAAAATGGAGGCGAGAGCAAGCTCTTCTCAATACCTTGCACCATCGGCCCGACTTATTAAAAAATGCTCCCTTGAGTGCGAGCGATAAAGCCTTTTTGGCGAAAGTCCAACAGGAAGAAAGCATAAATTAACTATTTAGAGTTGTTTGATGCTCAAAAACGTTTAAGGTATAGACATGAGTAAATCAAAGAAATCAGTGTCACAAACCTCAAAAAAAGCCAAATCATCTTCTAAGAAAACTTCATCGCATACTTCTTCTAAAAAGAAGAAGCCGATTTCATCAACTAAGTCAATCCAAAAATCCCCCCATAAGGGTTCTAAGAAAAACTCCACCGGATCCAAAAAAGGAACTAAAAAGAAGCCTCAATCTCGGTTGCGAACCAATCGCCTTGTTTTAATCACGCTTATCACTTTTTTGATGGGCGGTGGCTTGGGGTATATGATTTATCGATATGGACCGGAATTGTTACCCGTTATTGAACAAATTGTCAACAACGAAAAAACCAACCAGCTCGCTATGGTGAGTCATGCTACCGAAGTTCAACAAATCAAGCGCCAAAATGCTTTGGATGAGGTGGAGGTTTCGGGATTTTCAGATAATGAATTGCGTCAATGTTTTTATTCTTCTGACATTGATGACACCATTTTGACCCGCCTTCAAAATATGGGATATACTAATCAAATTCCCACCAGTTCCTTAAAGTACGTGCGTGTACTTTACTACGATTATGAAAATCGACCGACCGTTGGCGAACTTGTTGTCAATGCCGAGATGGCTAAACCTGTAGAAAACGTCTTTTTTGATTTGTTTTTGCACAAATATCAAATCGCTCGCATGATTTTACCTGATGCCTATGGCACTCGTATTTCCGAATCCTATGCCGACAACAATACCGTCGCTTTGTGTTTTGGCTTGACGGAAGATAACCGTGGTTCGGTTCAATCCCAAGGCTATGGGATTGATTTAAATCCTCTTCAAAACCCCCTCATTAAAGATAACGGCTCGTCGTTTTCCGTTTTCCCGATGGAAGGACAGCTCTATCTAGATCGTAGCGTCAACTCCCCCCATTTTATTTATCAAGACGACTATGCAGTGAAAGCTTTTGAAAAAGAGGGATTTGTTTGGACGGGCAATATTGAAGGAATCAATAACTACAAGCACTTTGAATATTCCAAAGCCGATTTACCTGCTTTGCCTCAACCCATCAAACACGACGATGATTCTGAAAATGGGGAAAAGAAGAGCGAGAATTCTCAAAGTGAGACTTCAGAAAGCCAGGAAACGCAGCCCACAGAAGATGATTCTGTACCTCAACTAGAGCTTGACCAAACGGAAGAGCTCACATTCGAGGAAAATCAGGACTCTTTTGAATCCACTCAAGAGGAAGGCCTTTTTGAGGAATCATTGGAAGAACCACCATTAGAAGAACTAGAAAGCCTAGAGCCCTAGGTTCTTAAAGTCCATCTGCCTTAGATGGGCTTTTTTGTTTCTTAATGACACTTTTGAGCTTGGTTTTAAAAAATCGATATGATAGAATCAGTCAGGATCTGCGGGTTCCGCTAGCACTAGGCTATGAATCGTTTGAAGCAGCAAAAAAAGGAGATCAGCATGAATTTAAATTTAGTAAATGAAATTGGTAAAAGCCAACTTCGCAAAGACCTCCCTGATTTCCGCTCTGGTACGACTGTTCGCGTACACGTTCGCATCAAAGAAGGCGACAAGAGCAGAGTTCAGGTGTTTGAAGGCGTAGTCACTGAACGTAAAGGTGGCGGTATTGGTGAAACTTTCACTGTACGTAAAATTTCTAATGGTGTAGGGGTAGAGCGTAAATTCCCTCTTCATTCCCCTATCATCGATAAGATCGAAGTGGTTCGTCACGGTAAAGTTCGCCGTAACAAATTGCGTTACCTCAGAAATCGTTCTGGTAAATCCGCTCGTCTTAAAGAAGTACGCCGCTAGGCTCTTTGCCCCGAAATCTGTATGGATTCCGGGGTTTTTTTAATGATGACTTGTGAAAATATGAGTACAATGGACATAGCTTTCCAACCTTCTCAAGTTTTGGTGTTTTTTTGCGCTTTTAACCCCTTGTCGAAAGCTTTTTATCAAATCCTTGATAATGCATTTATTCTTGAGAATATAAGGGGTAAACAACTGCATAACATAATTAACTAAATTAACTAAATAGAGTAAAATAA
>CAZTNF010000058.1:0-9973 GCA_964615295.1 uncultured Erysipelotrichaceae bacterium
AGGAAAACATGAAGGATACCCTTCATGTCGATACCACGCGTTTAACCCCTCAAGCGTTGGTGAATGCCTTAAAACCCTACTTTAAAAACAAGAGTGAGCCGGAGTTTGCGATTACGTTTCAATCGTTTGGTTTTAAAAATGGATTGCCCTTGGATGCCGATATCGTCATCGATGTCCGCTGTCTTCCCAATCCCTTTTACGAACCGGAACTTAAAAAGCTTACGGGCAACGATGAAAAAGTTTACAAGTATGTCATGGAACGTCAGGAAACAAGAGATTATGTGGAGCGTTTAAAAAACTATTTGGACTTCGTATTTGAATCGTATCGTTCCCAAAATAAAAACCACATGATCGTAGCCATTGGCTGCACGGGCGGCCAACACCGCTCGGTGTCGGTTTGTAACTGGCTCTACGATCACTACAAAGAGGGCTACAAAACCTTCCGCTTTCATCGGGATGCGCCTACCCACAAAGGAGACAAGGTGGCATGAAAAACGTCGTTGTAATTGGGGGCGGAACGGGTCTTTCGGCGATGATGAGTGGTCTTAAGCACATGGAAGACATGAACTTAACGGCGATCATCACGGTAGCGGATGATGGAGGGTCGACTGGTCGCATTCGCATGATTTATAACATTCCGGCCATGGGGGATATTCGCCATGTTTTGTGTGCGATGGCGGATGAAGACAATGAATCGCTCTTTGCTAAATTGATGAACTATCGCTTTAGTGGCTCTGAAGACATCGGGGGCCATCAACTTGGCAATTTGATCTTCTTGGCCTTAGTGGATTTAACGGGTTCCTTTATGGGAGCGGTTCAGGCCATCTCGCGCGTCTTGAATGTGCGAGGGACCATTTTGCCTTCTACCTTGGACAATGCGATTTTGTATGCGTTGATGAAAGATGGAACGCTTGTACGGGGAGAAAAAAATATCCCGAGTACGGATAACTCCATCTCCAAAGTGTTTTATGAAGACGACATTCGCGCCTATGAAAAAGCGAAGGAAGCAATTGCTAAAGCGGACTTGATCGTCTATGGCATTGGCTCTCTTTATACCTCTATTTTGCCCAACGTCATTGTCAAAGGCATTCGCGAGGCGATTGCGGAAACTACGTGTCCTAAAGTGTACTTCTGCAACGCGATGACTCAACCTGGTGAAACGGATGGCTTTAGCTTAGAAGATCATGTGCGCGCTATTGAATACCATACGTATAAAAACCCCATTCAATATGCCATCATCAACAAAGCTCCTATTGATCAAAAGGCTTTGGATCGCTATGCCAGACAAGGGAGTGTTCCGGTTAAAATGCGTGAGAGTGACCATTCCTACAAAGTTTTAGAGCACGATTTGACGATCTTAGATGAAACTGGTCGCATTCGTCATGACTCCAAAGCGATTGCGGAAAGCTTGAAAATCGTCTTAACCGAAATAGAAAAGGATCAAGGCCATGTCGTTTTCAAGTGATGTAAAACAAGAAATCAGTCGGCTTCCTTTTGTGGATGGCCAAGCCAAGGCGCTTTTAAGCGCCTTGTTTTTAGCGAGGGGAAGTTTGAATTGGACCAATGGTCACACGTGGATTACTTTTCAAACGCAAAATGCCTCCATTGCGAAATTGGTGTTTCGCCTTTTAAAAAACGAATACAACGCTGAAGTCCAAATCGCCTCTCTCAAACGCATGAATTTAAAGAAGAACAATGAGTATCGCTTAACCATCACTTCTCAAGCGGAAGAGATCCTAGAAAGTCTTGGGATATGGCGTAGCCAGACTTTCTACAACACACCTCCCTATGCTCTCATTCGTTCTGAAAAAAATGCACGGGCCTTTATTCAAGGCCTCTTTTTAGCCACAGGCTCTATCAATCATCCCAAGACCACCAACTACCATTTGGAAATGACCTTGCCTACCCAAGAACTGGCCACGATGGCCGTGAAAATTTTGGATCGTTTCTATATTCCTTCCAAGATCACTCTGCGCAAAGCGAATTATGTAGTCTACACCAAAGCTGGAGATAAGATCGCTGATTTTTTACGGTTATGTGGCGCAAGTCAATCGCTCTTTCATTTTGAAGACCAGCGCATTCAACGAGACTTCTACAACCAGTTGACTCGTTTGGATAATTGTGAAGTAGCCAATGAAATGAAGACGATGAAAGCGGCTCAAGAACAGTTAGCTTGGATTGAAGTCATTGAAAAGAGCCAATGTGAAGTCCCAGTTAAAATTCGCCACGTCATGGAAGCGCGCAAACAAAATCCCGATGCCTCCACTTTAGAACTGTGTGATGCGGTGTATGTGCTGTATGGAGAGACCATTACCAAATCGGGAATGAAACATCGTATGGCTCGAATGAAAGACTTAGCGCTTTCGCGGTGCACGCCATGCGAATAAAAAGGCTCAGTTTTTTTAAAATAAGCCATCCATATAAGGATAAGAAAGAGGTTAAACGAAGCGTCTTTCTACCTAAAAACAAAAAGAAAAAAGACGACCTCATCTTAGCTTTAGGTTCTTTTTCCTTTAGTGTTTTAAAAAGGAATCGTCTCTTTTTAAAACACTTTTTTTGTTCTCTTTCTTTGAGCTTGGTGTTGAGTGGATGTGGGCCAAAAGTGCAGCTAACCAATCAAACTTTTGTCTTTGAACTCGGCAAAGATGTCTACGCAAATCCAGATATGTATTTGAACAATCCAGACGATTTTGAAATAGGGCAGCTCAGTGTAGAAGCCAAAAGTCCTAGAGTCAGCCTTATCAATAACCGTTTTGTTTCCCTTAACTTGGATTATTTAAGCGTAGGAGAATACGACTTTGTTTTACGACAAGGAAATCGCGAAATTCCCTTTCTTGTCAAAGTCAAAGATACCCAGCCTCCTACTTTACAAAAATCACCAACGTCTATTGAGGTCTTAGTGGGGGCCGAGATTGATTGGCAAGAGGTTTTTGAAGCCACCGATTTATCTGGGGTATATTATGAAGGCCCGACGAGTCTTACTTCCAATGTGGGAGAATATGAAGTGGATATGCGCATTCGAGACCGCTTTGGGAACACCATCGTTCGTCACATTCGGGTGATCGTAAAAGGAGGTTAATCGATGAATAAAGCCGATAAATTTTTAATCGCCTTGCTTTGGCTTTTATCGCTCGCCTTGCTGGTTCCTCTCTTTTTCCAACCCAAGGCTGGATCGTATGCTACGGTGCTTGTTAAAGGAGAAGAAGTGATGCGTCTAAACTTATGGGAAAATGGCCAGCATACCGTAGAAGGAACGCTTGGGCCGGTCAACATCGAAGTCAAAGATGGCCAAGTAGCCGTCACCCAAGAAAATTCGCCCTATCACTACTGCTCCAAACAGGGCTTTACGAGTAGTAGCGCTGTTCCCATTGTGTGTTTGCCAAATGATACGGTGATCATGATTGAATCCGCTCAAGAGCAAGAAGAGGATACGGTCATTCAATGAAAAAGATCACTATTTTAGCGATGCTTGTTGCCGTGGGCATTTTAATGCAGCTTATTGAATCCTTTTTTCCCCTTGTCATGATCATCCCTGGCTATAAACTCGGCTTAGCCAACATCGCTAGTCTGTTTGCACTTTATGCTTTTGGAATTCAAGAGATGGTGATCGTAACCTTTTTGCGCGTCTTTTTAGCTTCTCTTGCCACAGGAACCCTCTTTTCTATTCCCTTTATTTTATCCATCAGTGGCTGCATTTTATCTTGCCTAGCCATGGCTTTAGCCAAAAAAAGTGGCTGGTTCACCATTTATGGAGTGAGTGTAGCGGGAGCGGCGAGTCATACCTTTGGGCAAGTTTTAGCCATTAGCGTTCTCTATCAACAATATCTTTTACAAGCTCTCCTTCCAGTCTTAGTGGCTTTATCTGTGCTTTCTGGTTTATGTATTGCCTATTTAACAAACATTCTTTTACATCGAATCCCCAATTAAAACCTTCTTAATGAAGATTTAGCTTTTTTGAAGCTTCGCCTAGGATCCACTTTTTCATCTAAGGATCTTGGGCTTTTTTTCGTTTTACGTTTCCATAGACGGGAATTTTATATTAAATTCACAGGATTAATTTAATAAGTATAAAATTTTAGACTCTCAAGACATCAAAATATCTTTATATTAATTTAAATCTAACGTATACTTTGAGATAGGAAAAATATTAATAATATGATGATAAAGAAAGGAAGATTTTATGCTAAAAAAGTCGTTAGCTACTCTTTTAAGCATGACCGTGCTAACCCAAGGATATAGCTTTCCTGTATTCGCTCAAGAAATCCCCATGGAAGAATTGGAAACTAACAGTGAGTATAGTGCTAATATGGAAGGATTTATGAATTGGGTATTGAATAACGATTCTTTATCTACACAAATCAAAAATGATGCAAAAGCTGCTCTTAAAATTCTTCATGATGGAATCTTAGATAAAAACACAAATTTAAATGATCCTGAAGATGCGACCTCCCTCAAAAACATCAAAGCTTCTATCTCTCTTTTATATGAATGCAATCGACTTCGCCAATTGCCCGAACATAATGCTTCACCATTGAAAGTGGGCTTAGAACTCATGGCTATTTCTCAAAAACAGCTCAACTGGTCGGATACTGGAATGAATCATGCTAAAGCCTATCCAGTAGGAGAAAACTTATCTTGGGGATATTCCGATCCTTTCAAAGGATGGTATTTTGAAGAAAAAGCGATATATGACAAAGACAAGGGAGCGAGTGGGGTCGTAGGACACTATTTGAATATTATAAATCCTAAATATACCTCAACTGGTGTAGCTCATAACAACAACAGTTCCTATGGATGGGCAGGAGAAGCCGATGGACAAGTATTTGGCTTTAGTGGCGGAACTATGACTGTTGATGAATTCAACAAACTCTTTACCCAATTTGAAGCTAATTTTCCAAGTAACACTACAACCAATTCAAATGACCCTCTAAATACTCCTTCTCAAGATATTGATCAATCTCATCCCGATTCGGTTAGTCAAGGAAAAGCTAATTTGTATCGTCTATATAATAAAAACACCGGCGAGCATTTTTATACACTCAGCGACTCTGAACGAAATCAATTATTGGCCAATCATTGGAATGATGAAGGAGAAGGCTGGACTACCCCTAAATCTTCTGCTTATCCTATTTATCGACTACTCAATCCCAATACGGGAGATCATCACTATACGGTAGATGAAGAAGAATACCTTATTCTTTCCTTTTTCCTGGGCTGGGTAGGAGAGGGCATTCGCTTTTATTCCGCTCATCCAGAAGATGAAGGCGCGATTCCACTTTATCGTCTTTATAACCCTAATGCCAAAGATGTAGGAATTCATCACTATACTACGGATGAAAATGAACGGGATACTCTTACTCGCTTAGGATGGCAAAATGAAGGAATTGCCTGGTATGGATTAAAATAGTTTTATATAAAAATTCAGAGAGGTTAGCTTTAAATAACGGCGTGAGCTTAATGGCTAAGTTCACGCCGTTATTTTTGTTGGATCGATTTCAAAATTTTTGCCAATCTCCACTCTCGTCCTAAGCGCTTTTGAATCTGAAATCCTAGGAATTTCATAAATTTAGCTTTCAAACACTAGACGATTATGAAAGCTAAATCTTAGTTTTAATGAGAAAGAGAGGATTTAGAATTGGAAAGAATTCGAATAGAATAAAGTATGGAAAGAGACAAAAGGTCTAAAAGTTTGGAAAAAAAATATGAGCTTGAATAAAGTATGAGTAAAATGAAGGTTCAAGATATTCTCCATCTGCTTAGAAATTTGATTCATTTTTTCCTTATTTCAGAGGTAATCTTGTCATCTTTCAAATTGATTAGGGGATCTGTCCTCTACTTTCAATATTTTTCCTTTAAAATTGAGAAAAGAATACTTTTGAGTCTGCGTTTTTAATTTGGGTTGGAAATAGGCCTTTGTAGATTCTTTTTCGTAGATATGGGAAAGGAGAGATCGGATGAGCCGAGATCAAAATTATTTGGCTTTGACGCAAATTGAACGAGGAATGGAAAATGAGATTTCCACTTTTTCCTCGGGTGATTCCCGTCTTGAAACCTATTTGGCGACAATGGAACATGCCCCTTCTCTTCAAATAAACGGTGCTTTAAAAGTCTTCTCGATGTTAGCAGGACGCGATGAACAAATCGGTCGCTATGAAAGTGCCGATGCAGCGTATACATGGATGTATGCCCTATGTCGAGCTAAAGACTCTAAACTATATCATCATATGTTTCCCAGTATTCGCTACGAAGAAGAAATTATTCCGCAGTTTTTAAAGGAAGCAAGCTGGAGTCGTGAACTGGAATTGCAGGAAAGCAAAGAGGCTTGGCAAATGGTGACCATTACGACTCTCATTTGTGGAGCTTTGTTGGCGCTTGGAGTTTTGTTGCTTCATTTTAATTTCGTTCTTTCCCTTCTTTTTATTTTAGCTCTGTATCTTTATTTGGTGTTTTACTACTGTTTATGGTTGCGCCAACGCAATGTTTTAATGCGTTTGGAGGCTCTTCGCGAAAATATGAGTCCAACCCTTTATCAGTTTGCTGCTTCTATTCCTTTACAAGCGCATCCTTTATATCCTTCGTATGAAGATCGTACGGCGCTAAGAGAAACCTTGCGCACCCGCTCTCAAATAGAAAGACAAGAACGCTTAAACCAAAGAGAACCAGAGCGTAATGTCAATGGCTTAACGAAAGCGGAAGCGAAAGCCCAGCGCAAATCCAAACGTCATCCTCAATCAACGACTCCTTCCTCTTCTCACACTACCTCTAAAACGAAAAATAAGGCTAAAACAACGACTGTAGTGGATAAACCAGTAACTCCTTCTCTTCAATCAAATATTTCAAGTGGTCCAAGACTTTCTATTTTTGCCGAAGAAGAAGCGAAAGAAAAAGAAAGACAAGCTCAATTAGAAGCGACTAGAAAAGCCCAAGAAACCAAACAATCCAAACCGAAGCCTGATCCAAGCGCTTCAAAATCGACGCCTAAGTCTTCTGCTTCTTCTAAGAAGCGCTCTACTTCTCGATCGCGCTCCAAACAAAATCTTGGTCGTAAACGCTTTTCCTTCTTTTCCTCTCGGAAATTTCAACATCAGGCCAAATCCTCTGCCCTTTTAACCCAAGCTTCAAATAAAACCTATAATACAAGAAGTCAAGTGAGCCAGATGCACTAAATCAGATAAAAAAAGCGTCCTTGTTTAAAGGGCGCTTTTCATTTGGTTAGGAAGAGAGAAGTTCAAAAGCCATTTCCACAATGGAATCGGGAGAGTTTTGTTCTTCAAAAATAACCTCATAGGGTATTTTGGCTTCCTCTAAAATAGCTTGATCTTGAATAGAGCCTACAAGATAGCGAACATTCCACTTTTTTAGATCCTCTACATTGAGTTTCAACTCGATTAAATCAGGTTGGGTAGACTGAATGGTTGTTTCATCAAGAGTCAGACTCACTTCAATGTGGGCATAGCGATTAATGGCTTCAAAGTTTTGAAGATCAGGATCAATTTGTTGCCACTTTTCAAAGTCAGGATAAAAATCAACTGCATTTAAGACTTTAGCTCCATTAGCAAGCAATAAGCCTTGAATTTGATCCAATCCTAGCGATAGCCAATTGGCATCGGGATCTTCAGCGACTTTTTCTTGAACCAAATGAGCTAAAGGATAATCCGTAATGGCTGCACTTCCTTGCATAATGGGATTTACAAGAAGGCCAGACACGGCAGTCCAACATAACAAGGCACAATACATGAGCTCTTTCCACTTAGTAAAGCAAAGCCACAACCCAAACGCAAAGGCGATAGCTAAGCCATAAAAAAGAGGAATGGTAAAGCCAAAGAGGAATCGGTGACCATAATTGTCCAAAAACTCTATAATCCCTGAATACAAGAAAGAAGAATTGACGAGTAAGGAAAGAATTCCATAGAGAACACAGATCACGCCTCCCACAAGAGCTTTATGAGGAACGCTTTCTTGGTTGATCAGGCCAAACATCCAAATGGTAAAGATCGATGCTGTCAATCCAAATACGGTTTGCATGCGGTTGCACATCGAAAGCAACAACCCTTTAGCTAACCACTCTGGAAAGGGCACAAACAAGAACACCATTTGTAAACAAAGAGCGATCACAAAGACATCTCCGATAAAACGGACTGAATTGTGGTTCTTTTTTAGATACCACCATAAATAGGGATAAAATAACAAGAAAGCGATCCCAAAATGCGTATACGTTGAGATTTCACTGTTGTTCAAATAGCCAGGATCAGGGACAAAAGGTTGAAAGATTCCTGCAATATTTACAAACAACATCCAAGGCTCTCCATAGCCTCCTACACTCACTCTAGATCCGGGATATTCTGTATGAAGCAAGATCATTAAAGCATCTTTCATGCGCCATAAAGTAGGACCCAAGACGATACCAATGCCTACTAAGACGGCTAATACAGTCCACCAATTGGACTTAGGCCAAGAAAGCGTGGCCCGATCGCGATACAAGCAGGCCAACATTAAGCAAAGCATCAAAACTCCACATGGCACTTGTAGAGAAGGAAAAAGAGGCAGCACAAAGCCAGTGAGAGATCCAATGGATAATAGGACAAAGCCCCATTTTTGAAGTCCTTGTCTAGCAAAGAAGAAATAGCCCACTACAAATAAGGCACAAGCCCAGAAGATCACATCGTAAAAGTGAGGAGAAAACCACCAAACGTTGGCTGGGGCAAAGGTAAACAGGAAAGCTCCAAAGACTGCCATATGGCGGCTTTTGGTCAAGATGAAAAACATTTCAAGACTCACCATGAACATTAAGATCGTCTTGGATAAGAAGTACCACGAAAGGCCATAGCTATTCCCCAATAACAAATAGCCCCATACAAAAGGTTTTCCAATGAGTGTCAAATCCCATACTGGCGCATTGTAGCCAAGAATCATATTTTGGCCACCAACGGACATTTGATATGAGATTTCACGATAACCATTAAAAGCTTGTGAGAAGAAGTAGGGCAATTGTACGTTATACTCATCGGTACGAAAATCGCGCGGTTGTCCAAATAAAATCGATTCGGTAGCCGAAGGATCTGATTCAAAGAGCACAGTATACGTTCCTACATTCGACATATGAATTTGAAGAGCCACACCAATTCCAAATACCACTAAGGCAATGACCCAGCGCCACTTATAAGCAAAATCAAAGAGTCTTTGAAGTGGTTCTTCAAACCAAATGCGCGCTAAACTCCAAATCGATAAGCCAAGGCCGATCCATAAAGCAGCCGATCCGCGAATAAAGATGTCAAAGACCAGTAAACTTAAGCCAAGGATCAATGCCGTTTCAAGGATGATTTCAACGATTCGCTCTTTCGAACTCAATTTCCCAATCGCTTGGCTTGTCATAAAAAAGGCTCCACTCGGTTTGGTTTAAAAAGATCTACCCATGGATTGGATATCTTTAAAACAAACCATCTTAAATTTTTTCGTTTCATAGCTCTATTATAAAGGCTTCTAAATTCGCCTTTCTACTGGCTCGAAAAGGGAGTGAAGATTCGAAGAGATTAGGACAGATAATAAGGATTCCCCAAATCAATTTGAAGAAAATTAATCTAAAATTGAAATTTTTATATGGATTAAATGACAGGTCTTTGACTTTTCCAAGTTTTTCTTTCTCAATTTAAAAAACGGAAAAAAGATGCTACAAAAAAATCCCTCTCAATAAGTAAATTTTGGCTTATTGAGAGAGATTTAATTTATAGCAATTGAACCAATCCTTTTTTAAAGAGTTAAACTCAAAGAATTTCCTCTTTTAGATTGGCCATATCTTCAGTGGTAAGTTCAGGAAAAAAGATAGAAACCTCTTCAAGAGTGATTTTTCCTGTTTTTAGAAAACGCAAAGCGGCTTCATACATCCCTTGTTCAATTCCTTTTTGAAGCCCTCGTTCTTGGGCTTCTCTTTCCATCGCTTGCATATGAATCTCAATCGCTTTTTCCTCATCCCAAA
>CAZTNF010000059.1:0-7572 GCA_964615295.1 uncultured Erysipelotrichaceae bacterium
CCCATAAGGACGCTCGTTTGCCTACGGTTGTAGGTTGCGCGGGTTGAAAATGGGTAAAAGCCAAGGCTGGCATGTCTTTGTATTCTAAGGCAAAGGCTTCTAAGCGGGCCAATACTGCGGCTAGCTTGCTTTGAAGAAGTTCTAAGCCCTCATGCATGATGATTAAATCGGTGTTATCGCCTACATAGCAACTTGTCGCTCCAAGGTGAATGATGCCTTTGGCTTTGGGGGCTTGTAAGCCATAGGCGTATACATGACTCATTACATCGTGGCGCACGATGGCTTCTCTCGCTTTGGCTTCATCGTAATTGATGTCCATAGCGTGTTCTTTAAGCTCGGCGATTTGTTCATCGCTGATGTCTAAGCCGAGTTCCTGTTCCGCTTCGGCTAAAGCGATCCAAAGTTTGCGCCAAGTTTGAAATTTCTTTTCTTCGGAAAAGAGATGCTTCATCTCTTTGGAGGCATAGCGACTTGAGAGGGGCGATTGATATACGTCGTGACTCATGCGTCAAACCCCATTCGTGCAAAGACTTCTTGGTAGGCTCCTTCGGGATCGCCCAAATCGCGGCGGAAGGTATCTTTATCCAAGTGTTTGCCCGTCGCTAAATCCCAATAGCGGCAAGTATCGGGGGAAATCTCATCGGCTAAAACGATGGTTCCATCGCTTGTCTTGCCAAATTCCAATTTGAAGTCGATGAGTTCAATACCAATTTCTTTAAAGAAAGCTTGAAGCTCTTCATTGATCGCAAAGGCATACTTTGTGATTTGATCGATGTCTTCCTGCGTAGCAGCGCCAATGGCTTTAGCCATGTAGTCGTTGATCAAAGGATCGCCAAGATCATCGTCTTTGTAGCTGAATTCAAGAGTCGAACAAAGAAGGGGAGTCCCTTCCGCAATGCCTAAACGCTTCGAAAAAGAGCCAGCGGCTTTGTTGCGGATGATGACTTCTAAAGGAATGATGTCCACTTTTTTCACCGCCGTGCGACGATCGTCAATTTCGGCTACGAGATGAGTAGGAATACCTTTTTCTTCCAAACGCTTCATCAAGAAGTTCGTCATGCGATTGTTGATGGCTCCCTTGCCTTTAATGGTTCCTTTTTTTAAGCCATTGAAGGCCGTTGCATCATCTTTATAATCCACAATCACCACATCGGGATCATCGGTCGCAAAGACTTTTTTGGCTTTGCCTTCATAAAGCATTTCTTTTTCTTCCATAAAAATTGCGCTCCTTACTTTGGTTTCCGTTTTTTGAACTTTTTTTTCAAATTTTTAAGCACTTAGCTTGTTCCTTCATTATATCGACCGACTTAAAGGTTGCAATGGGCTACAAAAATGAAAGCGTATATGAATATGCTTTCATTTTTCGCCTGCTTACAAAACATGGACTGAGAATAAAGCTAAGCGTTTCCATAAACCAAATATTGAAAACAATTGTCAATTTGTTAGGATGAACATGCAATGCACAAAGAAGCCCATATTAGGGGAGGTAAGTGATGATGAAAACGCATAAATTTCATATAAACAGCGCTTTTTTTCCACCTTTTTTCTCCCTTTTTGGCGTGCCTCGGTGCGCCTTTTTGTTTTGGCATTCCTTTGGCGCAGTGCAAGCGTTTTGTTTGTCCTAAAAAGACAAAGAGAAAAAATGCATGAAAACGAAAGAAAAAAGAGGAAACGAGATGGAACCTACTACAGTGCTCGTCGTCATGGGCAGTCGCTCCGATTTGCCCGCGATGGAAGGCTGCATGGAGCAGCTCAAAGCCTTTGAAATTCCCTATACTGTGCGGATTTTATCCGCCCACCGTACCCCTGAAGCGGTTTTGGATTTATCCAAAAATGCCGCCAAAAATGGGGTTAAAGTGATCATTGCGGCTGCTGGAGGAGCTGCCCACTTGGCTGGTGTGCTAGCAAGCTCCACGATTTTGCCCGTCATCGGCATTCCGATGCAAACGTCCGCTTTAGGCGGCATGGATTCGCTCTTATCGACCGTGCAAATGCCCTCTGGCGTTCCCGTGGCTACCGTGGCCATTGGCAAGGCGGGAGCCAAAAATGCTGCCATTTTAGCCGCTCAAATTCTGGCCTTATCCGATCCTAAAGTGGCTGCTACCCTGCAAGCCTTTAAAGACAACCAAAAAGAAACCGTCTTAGCCGGATCCTATTTGGAGGAAGCCTAATGGATACTAGACGCCTCATCAAAAAGAAACCCGGCTTTCAAGTTGAAGCTAAGTCCCTTGAAGAGTCGTTGAAAAAGGATTTGAACTTGGCCGATGACTTTACCTTAGAGTTATATGCCATTTACGATATTTTTAATGCCACCAAAGAAGACATTGAACTGCTCGAACAACACGTCTTAGCCGAACCGGCGATTGACGAAGTCGTGGATTTACCCGATTTGTCCGAAAAAACCGCTTTGGCTTTTGAATACCTTCCCGGCCAATACGACCAACGAGCCGATTCGGCGATGCAGTGCTTGATGCTTCTCAACAATAAAAAGAATGTTCGCATTCACTCTGGCACTTTAATGGTGATGGACAACGTAAGTGAGGAGCAACTCGAGGCGATTTCGCATTACATGATCAACCCGGTGGAAGCGCGTGAAAAAAATCTCGCGATTTTGGATGACTCCCAAAATGCGATTGCCCATGAAGTGCCCGTATTAGAAGGATTTTTAGACTTGGATCAAGAGGGATTGACCAATATGGCCAAAGAGCTTGGGTTAGCCATGTCGGTTGAGGATTTAGCCTTTGTGCAAAACTACTTTCAAAACGACGAAAAGCGCAATCCAACCTTAACGGAAATTCGCGTCTTGGATACGTATTGGTCCGATCACTGCCGTCATACGACCTTTGAAACGATTTTGCGCTCCGTTGCCTTTGAAGATCATTCCTTCAATGAGCAACTCGAAGACGCTTGGCAATTGTATTTGAACTTACGCCAGGAAGCGGGTCGTGAAAATAAGCCCATTACCTTGATGGATTTGGCCACGATGGCTGGACGGGTCTTGCGCAAACGGGGAAAACTCGACGATCAAGAAGTGAGTGATGAGATCAACGCCTGTTCTATCGAAGTGGAAGTGGATGGACAAAAAGAGCCTTGGCTTTTGATGTTCAAAAACGAAACCCACAACCATCCTACAGAAATTGAACCCTTTGGTGGGGCAGCAACATGTATCGGCGGAGCCATTCGCGATCCGCTTTCGGGACGTAGCTATGTGTATCAAGCGATGCGTATCACAGGTGCTGGTGATATCACCGCACCCCTTTCCCAAACCCTTGAACATAAATTGCCTCAATCCAAGATTTCCAAAACCGCCGCGAAAGGCTATTCCTCCTATGGAAACCAAATCGGCTTAGCGACGACCTATGTTGAAGAGATCTTCGATCCTGGCTATGTCGCCAAACGTATGGAAGTCGGTGGCGTAGTTGGCGCGGCGCCAAAAAGCCATGTCAAACGCGAAAAACCCGCTCCTGGCGATGTCATCGTCTACATCGGCGGAGCGACAGGACGCGATGGCATTGGTGGAGCCACGGGGTCTTCTAAAGAACACAACGATACTTCTCTAGATACGTGCAGTTCCGAAGTCCAAAAGGGAAATGCCCTGATGGAGCGCAAGTTGCAGCGCTTATTCCGCAATCCTGTGGCGACTAAGTGCATCAAAAAAGCCAATGACTTTGGCGCTGGCGGTGTATCTGTCGCCGTTGGTGAATTGGCGGATGGCCTTGTCATCAATCTCGATGCGGTACCTGTCAAATATACCGGTTTAGATGGCACAGAACTCGCCATTTCGGAAAGCCAAGAACGCATGGCGGTTTGTATTGCTAAAGAAGATCTTGAAACCTTCCTCAAGGAATGCGAAAAAGAAAACCTCGATGCCATTCAAGTCGCTGTAGTGAGCGACGAAGATCGCTTGGTGATGAATTGGAAAGGCAAAACCATTGTGGATTTGTCGCGCAAATTCCTCGATACCAATGGCGTGCGTCAAGTGGTCGATGTCATCATCAAACCTGGAGAAGCCAAGTGCGATCCCTTCGACTACTTTATGCCCACTCCCTTTGATCCCATCACCGACGATACAATGGGTTCTTTAGCTTGGATCCTTTGTCAAGCCAATGTAGCGGATCAAAGTGGTTTGCAGGAAATGTTTGATGCCTCCATTGGAAAATCCACCGTCTTGATGCCTTTTGGTGGCAAAACCCAACGCACTCCCGAAGTGGGTTCGGTGCAAAAACTTCCCGTGGATGGCTTTACCAAAACGTGCTCACTCATGACCTATGGTTTTGATCCCATGCTCTCGCGCTTTTCCCCTTGGCTAGGCGCCCAATATTCTGTAGTGGAAGCTTTGGCACGCTTAGCGGCTTTAGGAGCGAACCCTTTATCGGCGCGTTTGTCCAACCAAGAGTACTTTGAACGCTTAGGCAAAGATCCCATCAAATGGGGCTATCCTTTGCAAGCTCTCTTGGGACTTCTCAAAGCGCAAATGGCCTTTGAAACCCCAGCGATTGGGGGAAAAGACTCGATGTCGGGCACCTTCAATCAATTGCATGTCCCACCTACTCTCATTACCTTTGCGGTAACCACCGAAAACACAGACAACATCATCAGTTCTTCCTTTAAAGAGGGTGGTCATCCCATTTACTTGATCCATCATCAACCTCTTGCGGACCATTCCCCAAACTATGAGGCACTCAAGGAAAACTTCCAAACCTTAATGGATCAAAACCATATGGGCAATGTGTTGGCAGCTCGCCCGGTGAAAGATGGTGGAATTGGGGCCGTGGCGACCATCATGGCCTTTGGCAACAACATCGGCTTTGAAATCGAAACCCCAAGCGATATGTCGCCTTATGGCTTCAATCTTGGAAGCCTTGTGGTGGAAACCAAAGAGTTGGTGGACGCTTCCAATTGGATTTTGCTTGGCTATACCACGACAAGTCCTGTCGTACGCATCAACAATGAGTCCCTTACTCTAGAGGAAGCCTATGAAATTTGGACTTCTCGCTATGAAGAGCTGTATCCCAAATTTGCAAGTAGCTTGGAAGAAGTTGAAGAGATTGCCGAAAAGACACCCCTTCATCAAGGACAAAGACGCTATGCCAAAAAGAAAGTGGAAAAGCCCATCGTTGTGATTCCTGTCTTTCCTGGTCAAAACTGTGAGTTTGATACCAAAGCTCGCTTTGAACGCGCAGGGGCAGAAGTCCACACCGTTGTCTTCAATAACTTGGATGTCGATCACGTCAGTCAATCCATCGATACCCTCGCTAAAGAAATCGAAAACGCACAGATCTTTATGTTGGTTGGCGGCTTTTCGCTTGGCGATGAACCCGATGGATCGGGAAAATTCATCGTCTCCGTCTTGCACAATCCCAAAATCAAAGCGGCTCTTGATACGATGCGCGCTAACGAAGGCCTGATTCTTGGCATTTGCAACGGATTCCAAGCGTTGGTGAAATCGGGTCTCTTGCCCTTTGGCGACTTGGATAAAGATGGCGAAGAACTCGCTACTCTTTTCCGCAACGACATCAACCGTCACGTTTCCCACATCGCCACTACCCGCATTACCTCCAATAATTCCCCTTGGCTGCAAGAATTCACGCCTGGCCAAGTGCATGCGGTAGCGATTTCCCATGGGGAAGGCAAATTCATGGCGGATCCCGCCTTGTTGGAATCCTTAGCTGCAAAAGGCCAAATTGCTACCCAATATGTGGACGAAGAAGGAAATCCCACCATGGATCCCAAACACAATCTCAACGGCTCCATGTTGGCGATTGAAGGGATCTTATCGGAAGATGGCATGATCCTAGGGAAAATGGGTCACTCAGAACGCTATGAAGAAGGCCTTTTCCAAAACATTTCCTTGGATCGCAACCAAGATATTTTCCAAAGTGGCGTTCACTTCTTTACCCACGAAGGCAAAGAATAATTGTTTACTACTCCATCAAGCGCTAGTCGCTTGATGGCTTTTATAGAGAGAAGAGAATACGAATGGCAGATCAATATAAAGCCGCTGGCGTAGATTTAGAAGCTGGCTACGACAGTGTGCGTCGCATTAAATCCCACGTCGCTCGCACCAAAGTGCCTGGAGCCATTGATTCCATCGGTGCTTTTGGCGGGATGTTTGATGTCAAAGCTGCTGGATTACAAGATCCTATTTTAGTATCGGGAACCGATGGAGTGGGAACGAAATTGATGATGGCTTTTGAAATGGACAAACACGATACCATCGGCATCGATGCGGTGGCGATGTGCGTCAACGATGTCATCGTGCAAGGGGCCGCGCCTTTGTTTTTCCTAGACTACATCGCCGTAGGCAAAAATCACCCCGAAGTCATCGAAGCCATTGTCAAAGGGGTAGCCGATGGCTGCGTTCAAAGCGAATGCGCCCTGATCGGTGGCGAAACCGCCGAAATGCCCGATATGTACGATGTTCACCACTATGATTTAGCCGGCTTTTGTGTCGGGGGTGTAGAGCGGGATAAATTGTTGACCAACCAAAAGGTCAAAGAAGGCGATATCTTAGTTGGCCTTCCCTCCTCAGGAGTTCATTCCAATGGTTTCTCCTTAGTGCGCAAGGTGCTTTTCAAGGATAACCATCTCGATCCCAAAGAAACCTTTGAAGAACTCGATGGCAAACGCTTAGGGGATGTATTGCTCGAACCCACCACCATTTATGTCAAGCCCGTCAAAGCCCTTTTAAACGAAGTCGATGCCCATGGCATGGCCCATATCACGGGTGGGGGGTTCTTTGAAAACATTCCTAGAATGCTTCCCGAAGGACTCGGCGTGAAAGTGGACACCACTTCCTTTCCAAAACCCGCTATTTTTGACTTTATTCAAAATCATTCCAACATCACCGATCAGGAAATGTACAACGTCTTCAATATGGGCATCGGTTACATCATTGCTTTGGATCCAAAGGATGTGCAAAAAGCCCAAGACGTGTTAAAAGCCGCTGGTCAAGATAGTTACGTCATTGGAGAAGTTACCCCTTCGGGAAAGGTTGAACTCGTTTCATGAGAGCAGCTGTGTTTGTTTCGGGAACGGGAACCAATTTTGATGCCTTAGTGACTAAGGAAAGAGAAGGGAAATTGGAGGCTGAACTCGTGTGTTTGATGAGTGATCAACCCCAAGCCAAAGCCCTTCAAAAAGCCAAAGCCTATGGAATTCCTGCTCGTTGCTTTGTACCCAAAACGTATGAAAATAAAGCTGCTTTTGAAGCCGATGTAGCCAAGTGGCTACAAGAACAAGACATTGAACTCATCATTTTATCGGGCTATATGCGCATCGTCGGTCCTACACTCTTAGAAGCTTATCCAGGACGCATCGTCAACTTACATCCCGCTTTGCTCCCTAATTTTCCTGGAGCACATGCGATTTTGGATGCGTATGAAGCCAAAGTGCCCCAAACGGGAGTCACAGTGCATTACATCGATGAAGGAGTCGATACAGGTCCGGTGATCATTCAAGAACCCGTGGCTATCGATCCTTCTTGGAGCTTAGAGGAGCTTGAGCAAGCCGTGCATGCCAAAGAGTACGATCTCTTTTATCGCGGCATCAATCAAGCGATTGCTCATTTAA
>CAZTNF010000059.1:7672-9930 GCA_964615295.1 uncultured Erysipelotrichaceae bacterium
ATATAAGGAAAGACTTTGATCTTTTCTTATGGAGGAGATTTTGATGAAAAGAGCTTTGATCAGCGTTTCGGATAAAACCGGCCTGAGCGAATTTGCTAAAGGGTTAAAAGCTGCTGGCTATGAAATCATTTCCACTGGCGGAACCCGCAAAGCGTTAGAAAACGATGGCGTAGAAACCATTTCCATCTCGGATGTCACTGGCTTTCCTGAAATCATGGATGGTCGCGTAAAAACTTTGCATCCCCGTGTTCATGGAGCCCTTCTTTGTGTGCGCAACAATCCTGACCATGTGCGCCAAATTGAAGAGCTTGGCATCGACAACATCGATTTGGTGTGCGTCAACTTATACCCCTTTAAAGAAACGGTTCAAAAAGAAGGAGTGAGCCATGAAGAGATCATCGAAAACATCGATATCGGCGGTCCTAGCATGTTGCGCTCTGCGGCCAAAAACTATCGCTTCATCCCTGTTATTTGTGATCCTAAAGATTACGAAAAAGTCTTAGAGGAAATTCAAACGCTTGGCGAGACAACTTTGGATACGCGTGAACACTTGGCTGCTAAGGTGTTTCGCCACACCGCTCGCTATGATGCCATGATCGCAGACTATCTCACCAAGAAAACCAACGAAGAATTCCCTGAAAGCCTCACCATCACCTTTGATAAGGTGCAGGATTTGCGCTATGGAGAAAATCCCCATCAAAAAGCGGCTTTCTATAAGGGCATGAATCCCAAATATTCTTTGGCCAATGCGAAGCAATTGCATGGTAAGGAACTCTCCTACAACAACATCCAAGATGGCAACGCTGCCATTGAAGTGTTGAAGGAATTTGAAGGCCAACCTGCAGCAGTGGGATTAAAACACATGAATCCTTGTGGAGTAGGCATTGGAAACACCATCAATGAAGCGTGGGACAAAGCCTACAATGCCGATCCCGTCTCCATTTTTGGGGGTATCGTGGCCCTTAACGAACCCGTGGATGCTGAGTTGGCCGAAAAACTTTCCAAGATTTTCTTAGAGATCGTGATCGCTCCAGCTTTTGATGAAGATGCCTTAGATATCTTAATGCGTAAGAAAAACATTCGTCTTTTAGAGCTGGATACCACATTAGCACCTAATACCACGCTCAAATACACCAACGTCAACGATGGTTTGTTGGTTCAAGACATGGATACCCATCAAGTGTCCTTAGAAGAGCTCACTTGTCCAACCGATCGCAAACCCACCGAGGAAGAATTAAAACAATTGTTGTTTGGTTGGAACATCGTGAAGCATGTGAAGTCCAATGCGATTGTATTGGTCAAACACGATCAAACCATCGGCGTCGGAGCTGGCCAAATGAATCGCGTAGGGGCGGCAAAGATTGCCATTGAACAAGCTGGCGAAAAAGCTAAAGGCAGCGTGATGGCCTCGGATGCTTTCTTCCCCATGCCCGATACAGTTGAAGAAGCGGCTAAAGCGGGGGTGACGGCTATCATTCAACCAGGCGGATCCATCAAAGATGCCTTGAGTATTGAAGAGTGCAACAAAAATGGCATCGCGATGGTCTTCACTGGCGTTCGTCACTTCAAACACTAAGCTTTTCTTTCCTTATATTTATTAAGGAAAGTGTCCTCTCGTATTTCAATCTTTAAACGAGAGGACTTTTTTTCAAGAAAGGGGGAAAAGGTTGAAAAGGGCTGACTTTTCAACATTTCTATGAATATTCTTGTCGTTGGAAAAGGTGGACGGGAACATGCCTTGGCTAAAGCCGCATCCCAATCCGCTTTATGTGAAACCTTATATTGTGCTCCAGGCAATCCAGGTATGGCCAAGATCGCTACACTTGTGCCCATTAGCGATGGTGACATTCAAGGCTTAGCCAACTTTGCCAAAGATCACCAGATCGATTTGACCATCGTCGGACCCGAAAATGCATTAGCTGCTGGAATCGTCGATGAATTTGCCAAACAAGGCCTTAAAGTCTTTGGACCAACCCAAGGGGCAGCGCAAGTGGAATCTTCCAAAGATTTTGCCAAAGGCTTAATGAAAAAGTATGGGATTCCTACCGCAAGCTATCAAACGTTTGATGCGCTTCAACCCGCCATCGAGTATGTAAAAGCCCATGGGGCACCCATTGTCATCAAAGAAAATGGCTTAAAAGCGGGCAAAGGGGTAACGGTTGCGATGAATGAAGAGGAAGCACTTGAAGCCTTAGAAATCGCCTTTGCGATGGAAGGAAATAGTGTAGTCATTGAAGATTATTTAGAAGGATTTGAAT
>CAZTNF010000060.1:0-9870 GCA_964615295.1 uncultured Erysipelotrichaceae bacterium
CAAGCTGCTAAACGCCGACGATAGCCGTAAGGCAAAAATAGGAAGTTGCTGGACAGAGAAAAGCCTTCTATCTGACATAGTGTTGGATAGAAGGCTTTTTTACTTAAATAGGATAATAAAGCTATAAAAAGTCAAGCTTCTATTTTAGACGAGTTATTTTTAATCTTAATTTTAGAAGCGATCTTGTTTTCAAACTTGGAACTGTTTCAATGGATAAAAAACAAGAAAGATAAAGTATGATCGCTTATTTTAAAGACTTTTTTTTATTTCTTCTCTCAAAAACAATGTTTTTAAGAGAAGAAATAAAAAAATGAAAGATTGAACAAAAACGGATTCTTGGCGTTAAACCAAAGTTAGAAGAGAGCCGTATCCATTTGATATGGAAAGAAAAATTGTGACACTTATCCTAAGAAAAGAGAAAGTAGAAAGCGATAATTTTGGATAGGATTCTTTTTCTAAAATTTTGAATAAAAACTTACAATTCATACTAATAGTAAAGCTAAATTGATCACTTAAAGTAATCTAAAGTCTTTGTCTATAAGAATCTATTTATTTTGTTGGACGCAAATTCGCTTTCTAGCTATCTTCAACAGTGAGAGAATATCTAGCTCTACACTCCTTTTATAAGAGGTGAAGGATTTTAAAGAAGGTGAATAGATGTCCCAAAAACCATTTATAAAAAAATCTATAGGAAAGACTCAAAAGGCTAGCTAATAGACGACTTTTTGGGGATGAAAAACAGCTCCCCTTTTTATTTCAAAGTTAGAGGAATGAAAGGAGTATTCGGCACTTTTTCCTCTAAATTCATCTATACATTTAAAACTATATGTACTGTCAATATAAGCCGAAATGACTTAATGAAAAATAAGGAAGAATGCGCACGTCAAATTCAACGTTTAAAGGAAATGGGCGTGAAGCCTAATTGCTCTGAGTTGGCTCGCATTTATGGTCTTGATCGAAGAACCGTAAAACGGCTCCTTGAAGCAGGTGGAATTCCTCCACGTAAAAAGCGAGAAGAGTTCAGTCGTTGGGATCCTTGGGAAGACCAAATTCGCGAAAGGATGGCTGTCCCTGGAACAACGATTCGTGGGCTTCACGAATCTTTTCGGTTACAGCTTGGAGATGAGAATCTTCCTGGAACGTACGAAAGTCTTAAGGCGTTTTTACGTAAGAAAAACATTCAAAAAGCCATTAAAAAATTCGATTTCAAATGATTGAACCAAAAAGATGAGTATTTAAAGAGAGATGAAGTTATTTTCTGTTTTTGGATTCGATTTGGTTCGTTGGTGCCATGTATTCTTGAAATTTTTCAAGAGTCATGGCTTTTTTTGTTCTCACCTCAAAGCATGGAGCAGTTTTCTTCTTCTCCACAAATGTGTTCAAAAGCCAACTGAATGAGAGCATGAACATGATCGTCGTCCAAAGAATAATAGACTGTTTTGCCCTCTTTACGGCTTTTGACGAGTTTAGCACTTTTTAAAGCTTTTAATTGATGCGAAACCGCTGAACGGGACATAGCCACAATTAAGGCTAAATCGGAAACACACAATTCACTTTGATCTAAGGCCTTTAAAAGCTTTAATCGAGTTGGATCGCCCATAATCTTATAAAACTCCGCAATTTTCTGAATTTCTTCTTCTTGTGGCATCTGAGCTTTTGCTAGGGTATAGGCTTCAAGATTTTGAATTTCGTAAATGGGATTTGAATTTTCCATGTTCCTAGTATAGCGACTTTTTAAGTGGTATCCTCCCTAGAAAAACCATTTCATTTCCCTAAAGAGATCCTTTTTTTCTTTGAAAAAGAAGCTTTCTTTATTGAGAAAAGAAAAAACTTCAAAAGTGATCTTATTGTTTCGAAAATGGGCAACTATTTATCAGTTGATCAGTTGCGCAACTAACGAAATGTTCTATAATAGCTTTAGAACGATTGAATGAATATTCAATTATTCAAAGGAGGATCTCTATGAGAAAAACGTATAAAGTGGAAGTGGATTGTCCCACTTGTGCCCAGAAGCTGGAAAATTGTGCAGCCAATACCGAAGGTGTTGTGAAATGCTCGGTAAATTTGATGACCCAGAAATTGGTTATCCAATCTGAGGGTCGCGATCCTCAAGACATCATCGAAGAAATCGCCAAGAAGATGAAAAAAATTGATGATGATGTCGTTATCTATTTTTAAACTATGACGAAAAAACAAAAGAAAAATCTAATCCGTATTCTCATTACTTCTATCGCTTATGGAGCGATTGCTCTTTCTACTCTTTGGGTTTCTTGGAATCCGGTGTGGCTCGCAATAGCGTATGGAGCGGTGTATTTATATATTTCTTGGGATGTTTTGAAAAAAACATGGAAGAATATCCTCAACAAAGATTTTATGGATGAGAGCTTTTTGATGTCTGTCGCTTCTCTTGGAGCCTTTGCCCTTGGCGAATACTCTGAGTCGGTTGCAGTTATGTTGTTTTACCAAATTGGTGAGTGGTTTCAATCCTATGCCTTGGAGCGCTCTCGTAAAAATATTTCGGCTTTGATGGATATTCGTCCAGAGTATGCCAATTTAGAAGTAGATGGCAAAATCGAAGAAGTGGATCCAGAAGAAGTCAATCCTGGAGACATTATTGTCATCAAGCCAGGAGAACGCATTCCGTTGGATGGAGAAGTCATTTCGGGAGAAAGCTCTCTCGATACGTCTGCTTTAACGGGTGAAAGTGTCCCGCGTACTGTTCGCACTGGCGAAGATGTGATTTCCGGATGTATCAATGTAAATGGCCTTATTCGAGTGAAAGTTACCAAACCGTATGAAGAATCGACGGTAGCTAGAATTTTGGATTTGGTAGAAAATGCGACCGATAAGAAGAGTCGCTCAGAGCAATTCATCACTAAATTTGCTCGAATCTATACTCCTGTAGTAGTGTATTCGGCGCTGGCTCTTGCGATTATTCCTTCTCTTTTTACAGGAGATTGGGCCACTTGGATTTACCGAGCTTTAGAATTCTTAGTCATTTCTTGTCCTTGTGCTCTTGTTATATCTGTTCCTCTCGCTTTCTTTGGTGGAATTGGAGGGGCAAGCCGTTGTGGTATTTTGGTCAAGGGAAGCACCTACTTACAAGATCTTTCGGAAGTCAAAACTATGGTCTTTGATAAGACAGGAACCTTGACGAAGGGAACATTTGATGTAACCAGTGTAGAGGCTTTGACTATGAGCCAAGAAGAGCTGTTGAGTCTTTGTGCCAAAGCGGAATCGTATTCAACCCATCCGATTGCCCAAAGTATTGAACGCGCAGCCCAACTCCAAGACCCTAAGAAAGGAGTGAGCCATGTTCAAGAAATTGCCGGCAAAGGCTTGATAGCTCAAGTAGATGGGCAAGAGGTCGCTTGTGGAAATGTAAAACTTATGGACTCACTCAACATTCCGGCAGATGTTTTACCCCATGGATCTGGGTTTGGAACAGTCGTATATATCGCTATCAATGGAGAATACGCTGGCGTCATTGAAGTAGCCGATGAACCCAAAGAAGAAGCCAAAACTGTCTTTGAATTGTTAACGAAGTATGGAGTAAAAAACTTTGTGATGCTCACAGGAGACAGTGAAACGGTGGCTCGGGCGGTCGCCCATCATACGGGTATCACAGAAGTTCATGCTCAATTGCTTCCAGCTCAAAAAGTAGAAGCATTGGAAACCCTTTTGGATACACCCCATGAAGGAAAAATCGCCTATATTGGAGATGGAATCAATGATGCCCCCGTATTGACGAGAGCCGATGTTGGAATTGCCATGGGAGGTCTTGGTAGTGATGCAGCCATTGAAGCGGCTGATATTGTGTTAATGGATGATCAACTGGATTCCTTGATTACAGCTATTGAAATTTCCCGTAAAACTTTGCGTATCGCTCAAGAAAATATCGTCTTCGCCATTGGGATTAAGGTATTGATGTTGGTCCTTGGAGCGCTGGGAATCGTCGGAATGTGGGGGGCTGTTTTTGCAGACGTAGGCGTTTCAATTCTTTGTATTTTGAACTCCATTCGCGCTTTACATGTTCAAAAGTATCGTCTCAATGCTCCTCAACAATAAGTTCTTTTCGCTAGCCTATGGGCTAGCTTTTTTTAATTGAAGTTTACCATTTACTGTTCGTATCGAGACTAAGAGATCCTATAAGATCGTTATAATTGAGTCGAGTTTAAAGGCTTGAATCCAAGACCGGAAAGGAAGAGATATATGTCTTCTCGCCATAAATCCTCTATCGCCTCTCCTGAAGGGGCATTGTCTTTTTTGTTTTCCATCTTTGCCCTTTTAATGTGGCAGGTATCGGTAAGCACATATAATGAGGCCACCTACTTCTCTATTGGCCTTACTTGGATTGTATTGTCGCTAGGAGCCTTAATGGCAAGTCTGATTAATATGATTCGTGGCAGTGAAAAAGGCAATACAAATTTGTTGGCGACAATTTTGTTGGGTTTTTTCCCAGGCTTAAATATGCTAATCTCTCTAGCTTTAAACCAAGCAGGATTTTCCTACCAACCCACTATTATTGGTCTGATGTACATGATTGGAGCCATCTTCTGCTTTGGCGCAGCCTGGACCCGTCGTTTTAAACCTTTATACATCTGGCTAAGAACAATCTTTGTAGCAACAGGCTTATTTTTTGTAGGCTTTGGAGATTTAACAAATTTTCAATTTTTCTTGTCTCTAGGTGGTTGGAACTTGCTTATTTATTCGCTTTTAAGCCTGTACTATGGTTTATCTATTTTGTATCCCTATTATGGAAAATCTTTACCCCAAGGAAAGTCACTTTTCGAACTTTTAGGAAAGAAGATCCCTTCTTCCTACAAGGAATAAGTGTTTGAAAGGAGTTAGCCTAAATGCATTCTGAACGTTTAACCAGTCCCCAGATGATTGTTTGTTTTATTTGTGCCACCTTTGGAGCTATGAGTTTTTGTTCAGGATTTTTTTATCTCTCTGCGGATACGATTGTGGCTATGGGGATCATCCGTTTGGTTTTAGGAATCATTTATTTTATTGGCGCTTTAATTAATATCTTTAAAGGCATTCCAGGTGGAAATTTGAATTTAATTAGTGCGGTTTGTTTTGGTCTCTTTGCTGGGAGCAATATGTTACTTTCTGCCCTCTACTCCCGCTTTGGAATTGAGATTCAGCCCCTCATCTACTGCATGGTACAAATATTCAGTGCGACTTACATTATTTGTCTATTACCAGCTTTAGTGGAAAGTGCCTTTTACAATTGGATTTTACAGTTAGCTGGAGCTTTAGGCCTTTTAAGCCAAGCCCTTCAAGTGATTTTAAATTCTAAGGGATTTCAATATGCTGGTGGCCTTTTCTTTTTAATTTATGGCCTTTGCAGTTTATATGGAGGTCTTTCTTCCATCATATCGGAGCTTCCACAAGGACTAAGTGCTCATGAAGTGTTCCAGAGTTTGTTTAAAAAATGACTTGAGACAATCGAATAGGGATAAGAATTCACTGTTTTTTAGTTTGATTTAAAGATGTCTTACTATGGGAACGAAAAAAGGGTCTGTATGAATTACTAAGAATTCGTCCAGACCCTTTTTGGAGTTTACATCACAGTTCCTTTAGGAAGTTGATTCTTTAATCCTTCATCATCCACTACACCATATTCGACTAGTAAATCGTAAATGTCGGTTCCTTTGAGTTTTTTCAAAGCGGCTTTAATGGCGAATTTTTCTAAGAAATTGACATCCATGTCGGTGATGGGTTTTCCATCACGAAGCTTAGAGGTAGCATCCAATAAGGCACGAACATCATAAACACTTCCCCATACCTCTGGAACCCCACGATCGACATCACAAAGCGTATAGACTGCTTCCATCCCCGTACGCATGGAGTATTCGGTAGTAAAGATGGTATCTCTAGGCGTTTCGGCAAATTGGCCAATAAAGGCAAAGTTTTTAGCTCCCTTTGGTACGACGTGCGGACGATCATCGTTTTGGCGAGGCATGAAGAAGGCAGTGATGTAAGGCATCATGCAAGGCACAGTATTGGCACTTTTTTCGGCCAATTCTTCGATTTGATCTTCAGGTACGCCAAGATGATAGAGCCATTCCATACAGATCTCTTTTCCTGTACACTCACGCATCGGCTTTTTTATATAGTTTCCAGGAACATCGGTAAAGAGTCCATAAATCCAGCCCACCAATTGATCTTTGGGTTGATCTCTAAATTGAGGTTGACGGTTAAAGGTCCATGATAATAACCAGTTGGAGTCTTTAACTGTGACGATTCCTCCTGTCACTACACGACCAGAGAAGGGATCTCGTTTGGTAATTTTTTCGATATAAGGAGGAATTTTCTCATCTAACGTCGTGACGGTAGCTGACTCCCAGTTAGTGAGTTCTGGAGTAGAACAAAATTTTTCTGGATGTCCAAAAGAGGGATCTTGCGCGGCAATATTTTTCCACATATCCCACACCCCTCCTGGTTTTAATTCCGTATTAAATTTGGGTGCTTCGTTTTGAGAACCAAAACTTGAGTTTTCCACACAGCTACCGTTAGTGATAAAGACCAAATCATTATCGGTCAAGTTGATTTGTTCCTGCTTGCCATCTCTTGATACCAACAAACCTGTAACTACTTTGTGATCGGGTTCGATTTCAAATTGAATATCTTCTACTTTAACTCCATATTCGAAATCCACATTATGAGCTTTTAAGTAGTTGATCATGGGCAAAATCATAGATTCGTATTGGTTATACTTAGTAAAGCGTAAGGCACGAAAATCGGGAAGACCTCCTACATGATGAACATAACGTTGTAAATAACGCTTCATTTCCAAGGCCGAGTGCCAGTTTTCAAACGCAAACATCGTACGCCAATACAACCAGAAGTTAGAATTGAGTACTTCATCATCAAAATAATCAGTGATGGGTTTGTTTTCAAGTTCCTTTTCTGGAGTCATGAATAGCTTTAGAATTTGCATCTGGGCTTTATCGGACAAACCGAATTCTCCATCGGTATGAGCATCTTCTCCCCGATTCTCGGTGGCCCGACATAGAGAATAGTTTGGATCACGTTTATTTAATTGATAGTAGTAATCCAAGACAGAGAGATTTGGATCTTCAATAGAAGGAATGTCACGAAACAAATCCCACATGACTTCAAAGTGATTGTCCATTTCACGACCCCCACGCATGGTGTAGCCGAGATTAGCATAGTCATAGCCATCACAGGCTCCACCCGGTAAGGCATCTTTTTCTAAAATATGAATTTTTTGACCTTCCATTTGGGCATCGCGTACTAAAAAGCAAGCTGCACTCAATCCTGCCAACCCAGAACCAATAATATAAGCGGATTTATTTTCGATTCCTTCTGGCTTTAAAGGATGAGCAAAGGATTCATAGTTTCCACTAGAATAATACATAGTCAATTATCGCCTCCTAAATATAGATCTATCCTAAAAGGTTTTATTTGGATTTTCTGCTCAAAAGCATCAAAAAAATTAGTTAAATTTTACCTTTAAATTTATAAATAAAAAGGAATGAAAAGTCTATATTTAAAGATTTTTTTGACATTTTACTTCATGTGTAAAGATAAGGAAAATAACTCAAAAAACCCAAAATAAATTTAATCTTTAAAAGAGCTTTCCCTCTTTTAAAGAGATAAAGAATCAATAAAAAAGCCCAACTACACAAAAATCCCGCTTTAAGGCGGGATTTTTAAAACAAATAGAAGGTCTCAATCCGTAGGAACCATTGATAGAGCTACTCGATTGGAGCGCTGGTCGATGGAAGATACATATACTTGAACAATTTGACCAATGTGAACATAGTCCCAAGGATTGCGCACAAAGTGATTGGAAAGCTGAGAAATATGAACCACTCCTTCTTCGGCTAAGCCAATATCAACGAACACTCCAAAACTTGTGACATTACGTACCACTCCTTCTAGTTTCATACCAAGCTGTAAATCCTTTATACTTTGAATTTTTGTGCGCAACAAATAGCTCTGTTGGCTTTCACGGGGATCAAAGTTTGGGTGTGTTAAGGCGTGAAGGATATGCTCAATGGTGTAAACATCGCTCTCGAATTCTTGGGCGAGACTTTGAGGATTAAAAGCCTTTATCGCATAAAGAGAAGAACCCAATTTTAAGGATTCAAGGGAGGCATTGGCTCGCTTTAAGATTTTAAGAGTTAAGTCATAACTTTCTGGATGAATAGAAGTATTGTCGAGAGGATTAAGCCCATCTTCTATATATAAAAATCCAATCGCTTGTTCGTAAGTATGAGGAGAAAGAATTCGCTTTAAATCTGTTCTCTCTTTAAAAGGTTCGTTTTGACGGGTTTGAAGAATGCGTTCCACATCCTCACTTGAAAGTCCGGATACGTGTTTTAAAAGAGCCTTGGAAGCTGTGTTAACGTTTACCCGTACTCGATTAACTATTTTTTGGCTTACAAAGTCCAAACGCTCTTTAAGAAGCTCTTCGGGCAAATCGTGTTGATGTTCTCCAATTCCAAGAGTTTTGGGATCCATTTTGACCAATTCGGCTAAGGGATCTTGAACACGTCGTCCCATTGAAATGGCGGGAATAAACTCGCTTGATAGATTGGAAAATTCTTGTTGCGCTTTTTCACTTTGCGCATAGTATGAGGTTCCAATTTTTGAAGCTATAGTATAGGTGAGACGAGGAAAATCGTTAAGAAGTTCAGTCCAAAAATTCGCCGATTCCACATAGCCCGCTCCATTGCCTAAAACGACTAAGGAAGGTTCCCAACAGAGCAAAAAATCTCGCAGGTGCAATAAAGCTCTCTGCTTTGCCTTTTGAAGGGATAAATTGGAGCGATTATGAGAAGAAAAAGGATAAACCACTAAGGTATCAAGGACTTGGCCATTAGGAGCAAGCATCACCGTTTTACATCCCTTGCGATAGCCTGGATCCCAAGCGAGAACCACTTGATCTTTTATTGGTTTCACCATTAACAAATCTTCATAATTAATCGCAAACGTCGTAAGTGCACTTTCATAGGCTTGTTCTTGTAAAGCAGCTAGCACTTCACGCTTGATGCGGGGCAATAAAAATTGAATGAGAGCTTCATGAATAGCCCTCTTTAAATCGACTTTTATTGGAGAATGAAGTGGAATTAAGGAATTGGCTAATTTATCTTCAAGAGGACCATAAGGTACAGATATGGATAAACTTAATGTTCCTTCTTGAACTCCCCGTAAAAGTTTTAAAATGCGGTGAGTGGACAATTTGGATAAAGAATCACGTCGTCCTACGTTTTTTTGAGAAGGGGACGGATCCAAAGAAGAAAGAGGCTTAGAAATCAAAAAACCATTTTTTACTACTTGGGCATAAACCCAATCGTGCCATTGGTTATCTTCACTCAGATGTCTTATCAAACCCTTTCGTAAGGATTCAAGATCCTTACGTGATAGTTGAGGATGATCTAACGTTTTTAAAAAGGGAATGATGAGCTCTTGTTGAGCTTGAATTTCTTCAAGAGGAAGAGATTTATATGGAGCCGACAGTTCTTCTAAAGCTATTAAGGTGGAAGCGTTCACAACCGAATCCCGCAGGGTATCATGCAGCAGGTTTTTGTCGGTGAGCATTTGCAAAAGTTCCGTTTTCTTCTTTTGCAAGGAAATTTGACCTTGGAAAGCCTGCTTTATTTTTCGCAACTGCTCTTCATCAAGATTGCCCGTTAGGTGTTTGCGATAATGGGCAATAAAAGAAATAGTGGCTTCTTGATTGAATAAATCAAGGGCAGCTTGGACTTGCCACTCTCGCAAATTGAGCCGTTTGGCAATGGATTCAATTATAGTCATGAAATTAGTTTAGGCATCCAGTTCAATCAACGCAAATCGAACAGAATTTCTTCTAAAAAAAGAAGGCAGAGATTT
>CAZTNF010000061.1:0-9834 GCA_964615295.1 uncultured Erysipelotrichaceae bacterium
CGGTTAAGAGGACTTTTGTAAAGAAGTCTTTTTTTCCTGCTCCCTTCTATTTCAATAGGATATATAGACGATAGGTATCCTTTGAAGTTATCTCTAACCCTCGCTCCACATCGTACGTGAAATCTTTCAACTTCATAGGGCGTTCCATCCTAACATATTCCTAGACTTGTAAACCTTATCTCTTCAGAGATAAGTCCGCCCTATCACCCTTGTGGTGAAAACTCTTGTAATTACCCATTCTGTACGGTCACAAATTGCGTTTGGTTAGGACTAGAGGCTGTTGCTCCACGATATCATCGCTTCCTCGCTCGTGTCTCCGCTCTCCTCAGTGATTAGTTAATAGTTCTAGTAGAACATTTATTTTTACCGATCACCCTGTTAGCATAGTTTTATATCTTTGGACTGGTGACTCACTACTTTTCTCGTTCCAATACTTCTCGTTATACTTAGATTTAGGCTCTATACCCCTGTTGACTGGCCCTGTAAGGATATAGGGATTTTCATACAGTTTTACTCAGTCAACGATCTCTGCGGATTCTACGAACTTGGTTGCGTAGTAAATATTTAGAGGCGTACATTCGAACCTTCCACAGTTCTTATGAACATTGTTTCACCATATAATATAACTCAAACGACTTCCGACATATCTGACTCGTATTTCTACGCATTTCTCACCCTTTCGGATGAATCCATTCTTTGCCAACTTCACCGAGCTTGGCACACTTCAAGTTGCTAACCTTTCCATGCACATCGGAGTATTAAGGGGATAGTTTCAGGTCGTTACTCCCTCATTCCTATCCTCAAAGTATTAGTTGCTGATGGCCAAGTGTTACTTTATAAGCCATTACAGATAGCTTTTCACTATCTAACGAGTCGCACCGTATTCATAATCATAGCCACCTTGCAATTCAAATTCGGCTTGTAGGCGATCGTACTTTGCCAATTGCTTTTCACTAGCATCCTCACTCAATATAAGCGCTTGATCGTGCATTTCTTGTTCTAATTTTTTAAGAGGAGCAAACACTTGTTCTAGGGCTTCTAAAACGGTAATGGTTTTATCTTCAAAGACAGTTTGGGAAAGCGAACCAATCCGCACGGCGTTGGGCACAATTCGCTCACCTTTATCCAAATCTTCAAGGCCCGAAATGATGTTTAAAAGAGTGGTTTTACCACATCCGTTACGGCCGACTAAGCCAATCTTTTCGGTTCCTTTTACCTGTAAATTGGCGCCTTTTAAAATATCGTGTGCGCCATACGATTTATATACATTGGATACTTGAAGTTTCATACATTCTCCTTTCTCGAGTAAAGCCTTTTCTTCTATTCTGATCTAAAGAGCCGCCAAGAGATTTTTTAAAAGTCTTACTCCTCCGATATCGATTGGTTCAGTAAGGAGCTTTGGGCGTTGGACTCAGGTTGTTCAGGCAGAGTAGCCACTTGATCGATACCGATATAATCCAAAATACCTTGGGATAAACCTCTTGCAATCAAATCTTGATGATCGAGATAATATTGCTCAGAGACTTCGTTTACGGCTGAAGCGTAATAAAAGGTTACTGCAGCCATACCATTGGCATTCGAAAATGAAGCGTTTTCTTCCCAGCCCCCTAAAAGCCCAGCGCCTGTGGCTTTTCCCCCACTTTCTCGAAGCATAGGCAAGGTAGAAAGATAGGAAAAGCCAAAAAAATGGTCATAGCTATTGCCAATATTAAGCTGGGAATCTGAGGAGACATTGGCTAAAGTTACACCTTCTTGTTTTAAACTTTGTACCAATGCATTTCCCAATAATCCATTCGACAAAGGACTCGAAACACAATAAGGATAGTTGTAATCTTGGTAATCCATACTGAGCGATAAAAAGATCTTGGCTTGATTTTGGTACCCTGTTTCCAAACGAGAAGGGGAGCCTAAATAGCCAAGATTTTCTTGTGGATCTTGTGAAAATTCGACCCGTAATCCCGCGTTTTCTAAGTAAGCTTTGACTTGACTCGCTAAAGCCCAACTCAGTTGCGCTTCGTATTGATCGATTGGATTGTCTTCTTCGCTTGGAACGAGCGTTCCGGAAGGATCTAAAACGATGTCCACATAATGAGCAATTGGATCACTTTGGGTTACGCTGATATATAAATAAGGTTTATCCGTAAAAATATTGAACTTGCCCAAGTAGTTCGTGTTGGCTGAAAGCTGGATATTTTTGACTTGATCGTTATCGCGCACAGTAAAGAGTTGAATCGGGGCGATGGCTTGGGAAATATAAGCGCGTTTGGGAGTATATCCATCCGATAAATACAACTCATACACTCCTTGAGGCAGACTTTGTAAGTCAAATCCACTATCAATGCCTCCAGTAAAGGTAGTACTGATCACCGCTCCTGTTTCAATGTTTCGCAATTGCCCAACGCGACCATAAAATCCATCGAGTACAAGAGGATCATACTCTTGGGCATAAAAGATTAGGGTATTTCCATATACAGTCATATCGGCGACTTCAATGGATTGCTCATAGCTTTCTTGGAGAGGATAGGCTAAATCTGTAACTGAAATAGAATCTAGATATGTGGAAGAGTGTCTAGTCCACAAATCCAATTGATTTTGAAACTCAAGTCCTATGAGAATACCGATTCCGATTAAAAGAACGATGCAAAGCCATGTTCCTTTATGGGATTTTTTCTTTTTTTTGGAACGTTGTTTAGTTTTGGAAGCCAATTTTTGGTTGGCTGACTTGTTTTTCGAATGCGAATCGTTAGAACTCATGTTTTTTCAAGCAGCCTCTTTGTTCTGCTTGAAACCCCCTTTCTAGTATGATGGGGCCTTTTCGGCTCTTTTTTTCGTTTAATAAGGAATCAGGCTACCAAAAGCACAAAAGCTTAAGGAATTTATTTTAAATCGAAGGAAGACGTATTCCACGATGGAAAGAAAGTTCTTATCCAGTTTTGTGGCTTTCTAAAGGGAAAAGATTTCTTTTTTGAGACAATTTTTAGAAAAAATGATACTTCTCTTGAGAGAATAAATAAAAGCCAAAAAGAAAGACTCTCCCCTTAGACTTTTAAAATGAGGGAAGATTAGATCTTGCCAAATCTTGTCTTCTTTAGCCATAGTAAAGGTATAAGGACTTATTTAGTAAAGGAATATTTAAATCATGGATATCCTAATGCTTTTTCATGACGATCCTCAACCAATCGCTACACCAAAACCAACTCGTAACAAAGTGATCGCTTCGGAACGACAAGGACAACTTCTTGTGGAAGCAGAAGAGTCTGGCCGTATTGTTTATCCTTTTATTTTGAATCCAGTTTCTTCTACCCCCAAGTCAAAACTAGAGCAACCAAAATCTAAAAAAGTCAATTCGACCAAAGATGAAAAAATGATTACTACGAGTGTCCGTCAAGGAGAGCATCGTGTAATTTTGCAACTTTTGGATGAGTGATCAAAAAAAAGACAATCGCTTTCTTTTTAAAAGAAGCGGATTGTCTTTTTTTAGCCTAAACTAAATAAGCTCCCTAGAGTGGGAGCTTATTTAGCGTCTGTTCGCTAGGAAAATATTATTGTGTGAGAAAGGAGAAAAAATTAGGAGTAAGAAAGAGTAGAAATATACTCGATTTCTACGCCTTCATCTTAATGGAAAGAAGGAAAAAATCTCAAGAAAACGCTCACTTTTTTCACCCCATTATTTTATATTTTCTTTATTCTATTCCCTAATTATTTTAATAAATTTTTCGAAACAAAAACCACTCGGGTGGCTAATCCAAGTGGTTTTTGTTTCGACCTCTGGCTCTGAGGTCTTGAATTATAGTATGAGAGAGAAAAGTGAGAAAGGAAATTGTGGAATCTCTGGGGTGGCTAGCCTCTTGCTTTCCACGCTTAAATCTTAATACTTTATTTATATAGACGCAATGAAAACGAACTCAAATTTCAAAATTTATTTTTTTATAAATCCTTAAATCCTCGATGAGAAAAGAAAAAAATGAGAATCATTTCTTTTTCTAAAATATGGTTTTAACCCTATTCTATCTTTCTATTGAGGTAAAATTAATTCTATCTTTATGAAATAATTTTAGATAAAAAAAAAGAAAAGTTCAGGTGGCTAGTCTGAACTTTTCTTTTTTATCTGATCAGGATTTAGGAGAAAAGAAATTGAAGAAAATTTAAGAAAGGAAATTTGGAAATTTGGCTGTAATTTCCATGGCTTAATATTAATCTATCTTAATATTAAGAACAAATAAAACGACCTATTCAAAAAATTTATTCTACCTTAATCTTTATTTTTATTTTCTTAATACCGTATTTTCTTTTTCCTTTTTCTAGTGAATGCGAAAAGAGAAAAATAAAAAACCACACTATAAACAGTGTGGATTTTTATTTGCCCATCGGGCTTCATCTTCTGTTCTGTCTGTGCCTCACGGTTCCTAGGCTGAGCCTAAAATTTTAAAGAGGAAGAGTTGGATGTACATATCCAATCAAAGGAGCTGAGCATTCTACGCTGAAAATAGCAGTCGTATACCCATTCCATCCTCCGTGTACGGCTTGTCCGTTGCCAATGTAAATAGCTACATGGCCAGAGTAAACAATAATGTCTCCTGGAACGGGATCGTTAGTTAATTCTCCGAGGCTTAAGTAGCGCTCAGGAGCCCCATGGAAGTTAATTCCTACAGCTTTTAAAGAGTTAGTCACCAACATAGTGCAGTCTTGATTCACGCCAAGTTGGGCAAGAGCCGCTTCCGCGATGAGATTGTACATGGACGCATCGGGTGTTCCTACACCATTAGCATCATAGGAATAGCCTTTTTTGACTACATTGGTTTCGATAGCTCCACTTTCAGAAAAGGAGTATCGCTTTTCATCAATAATGCGGGTTTCATTGGTCACAACGGATCCATCTTCATTGAGATAATATTTTTCACCGTTGTCTTCTACCCATCCTGTTTGGGTATACCCATTTTCATCTAAGATATATGTTTTGCCTTGATCTTGAACGGTTCCTTCTTCTTTTAAGCCTTCGGAGTTGAAATACATGGTTTCGCCCGCTTCGCTGACAAAACCTGTTGCCATTTCGCCGTTGTCCTTGAAATAGTAGGTGCCGGAATCCGTTTCCAATAAGCCAGTATACTTTTCGCCTGTGGCTTCAAGATAATAGGTTTTTCCATCAATTTCCGTAAAGCCAGTCTTAACTAAAGCATCATAAGCTACGGTGTCACTTGTTCTTTTTAAACGGCCTTCATCTAAGCCGCTGATTAGTGGTTGTGTTGGGGTCGTGATTTCAGCTGCATGAACGCGGGTTCCAAATATCCCGCTCATCATTGCGAAGGTCGCATAGGCAGATAGAACAGATGTTGTCATGCGTTTTTTCATGTATAAGTCCTCCTTGCTGACGACAAAGAGATTACCAACACTCAAAGGGAAAAGCAAAATCATCAGAAAAAATTATTAAAAATTTCTAAACTTTTTGGTGAAGAATAAAAAAAACAGGTCCTTTATGTAAAGAGCCTGTTTGATCTTTAAGGGAAACTATGTTTTTTTGCGAGAAATCATGGAAAATATTTTTGTATTTATTTTGTGAACAAAAAGCCATTGATATGTAAGAAACTCACCAACAAAAAGAAACCTTTTACATTTATATTTACCTACAAGTATCGCATTTAATCTTATTTTAAGGTTTCTCAATGAAAACGGTTTGCAACAAAAATCATTCACAAAATATGAACAATCAAATGCTAAATTTCTTGTATTTCAGCTTAGAAATTCACTCTTCTTAAGATCTCTCTATTCTTTAAAACAGCCAATAACTCTTCCACCATGCTTTTCAACCCAGAAGGAGTATTCCCACTACTTTAATTAATAAGGAGACTTAGAAAATTAAATTACGGGGAGTACGAGGATAAGGCTGCACATCGCGAATGTTTTGAATTCCAGAAAGATACATCAACATGCGATCAAAGCCCAAGCCAAAGCCCGAGTGAACGGCTCCCCCAAAACGACGTAAATCCAAATACCATTGCAACGGTTCGAGATCCATGCCCATGGCTTCCATCTTGTTTTTTAAGACATCGTAGCGCTCTTCTCTTTGGCTACCACCGACCAATTCGCCAACATAAGGAACTAACAAGTCACAAGCAGCTACCGTTTTTCCATCCTCGTTTTCGCGCATATAGAAAGCTTTGATGTCTTTAGGATAGTCGGTTAAGAATACGGGGCCATTGACGACTTTTTCACAAATGTAACGTTCATGCTCGGATTGTAAGTCCATTCCCCAAAAAATATCGTTGTTTTCGAAGCTACCTTTGGCTTTCTCAAGTTCTTCAATGGCTTCCGTATAGGTCATGCGTTTGAAGTCACTATTGGCTACTTTCGTTACACGTTGGATGCAATCTTTATCAATGACTTTTTCAAAGAAAGCCATTTCTTCGGGGGCGTGTTCTAAAACATAGTTAATACAATATTTCACCATATCTTCAATCACGTCCATGTTGTCATTTAGATCGGCAAAGGCCATTTCAGGCTCGATCATCCAAAATTCTGAAGCATGGCGAGTCGTGTTTGAATTTTCAGCGCGGAAGGTCGGACCAAAAGTATAAACTTTGCCATAGGTCAAAGCGAAAGGTTCGACATGCAATTGGCCAGATACTGTCAATTGAGCATGTTTTCCAAAGAAGTCTTTTTCATATTCTTCTTTTTTATAGGCTTCGGGTTTTAAAGTCGTAACAGTGAAGCATTCTCCCGCTCCCTCTGCATCGTTTCCCGTAATCTCAGGAGTATGAATGTAGACAAAACCGCGATCCTGAAAGAAGGTATGAATGGCCATCGACAATACGGAGCGCAACTTAAACGCAGCAAAGTAGGTGTTGGCACGAGGACGGACATGAGGAATTTCGCGCAAGTATTCAAAAGTATGACGTTTCTTTTGCAAAGGATAGTCATGATCGGCCAGGCCAAGTACAGCGATTTCTTTCGCTTGCACTTCTAAAGGTTGCTTAGAGTTTGGCGTTTCTTTCACCACGCCTTTAACTTCGACTGCTGAACCTGTTGTGATCTTAGAAGCTTCGTCATATCCTTCCATATCTGGTGAATAAACGATTTGTAAGTTAGAAAAACAACTTCCATCGTTGAGTTCTATAAAACTAACGTTTTTGGAGTTACGGTTGGTACGAACCCATCCTTGTAAAATCACATCCTGTCCATCGTATTCATGAACATTGTCTTTAAGCTTTTTAATTAACATAGAAATCCTTTCTTTCATCCATATGAAACGTATAAATGGAACATCCATTTCTTTTCAATCTAAACGTAAAATGGATTCAAGGCAATTTTTGTTTGAACTCAATGGAGTGGTATCGTTCGATTGATCCCAAAAAATTCATAAACATCCAAAATAAGTTCGAATTTTTTGTTCTAATGGCTTAGGTTTCTTTATTTCTGTAACGTCTTTCGTCTCGATCCCTTTCTTTCTATATTGCTTCCCCTACTTTCTTGAAGACTTTTAGAGTCAGTTAAGACTAAAAAGCAAAAAACGCCTCAAAATGAGGCGTTCTTAGAGGCAGGCACAGACAAAATTCCATCCTTACTTTGTCTTTGCAAACCTGCAAGTCGTTTTTGTGTTTTAAGCCAAAGCTTTTAGTGTCCACTTGGTGGCTATTGCCTAGAATTTGAGTCCATGGAGTTGGTGGTAAACACCAATTCCTGAATCGATGACACCACATCAATTGCTTTCACCGCTACATTGTGAGGAACTTGGAAGTGTTGATGGGTAAAATCCACAATTCCAGTAATGCCAGCTGAAACGAGGCGATCTACGGTTGCTTGAACATCATCTGAAATGGTTAAAATTGCAATACGGCAACCTTTAGGCATCCGGTCTTCGAGTTCATCCAATAAATAGACATCAATGCCAAACATGTTCCCCACTTTTGCTGGATCCGTATCAAAGGCACATGTGATTTCTCCAACCACATAATCCCATTTGTTGTAATTTAAAAGAGCACGCCCTAAGTTTCCAGCTCCAACTAGGATGATTTTCTCATCGAAGTCTACTCCAAGTTCTGCATTAAAAATGTCAATTAGCTTATCCACTTCATAGCCGTAGCCTTGTTTTCCAAGATTACCCAAAAAAGAAAAGTCTCTACGAATCGTCGTGGGTTCGATATCGACGAAATTACTTAATTCCCGAGACATAATCTTTGAAACCCCATTCTTTTGTAGTTTTCGAAGGGCTTTGAGATAGACTGGATATCTTTGTAGAGTTGCCTTAGGAACAGAGTTTGCATTTTTCATTTTTATCACCAAAAGAAGTATACCATGGGAAAATTGAATTTGTGAATTTTCTTAAAACATTAACAAAAGAATTGAGTTGTCAAGTGAGACGTTCTCAAGATTCGATCCTTTTTGGATTTTTTTGTCTTTTTCTCATAAGATTGATTTTTTTTCTTATCACTAGGCTTTCTTTAGAGCCCTCTTAAGGAAAAAAGAGATCTTAAAGAGCGGGATAGGTGGTTTGGACTGAATGGCTAATGACACGATCAGAAAGTTTTCTTTTGCTTTTCCATATTTTGAGTCCGTTCTTCTTTTTCCTCCTTCTTAATCTTGTGCTTGAAGGAAAAGGAGCTATAATGAAGGCGCAAAATTCTTGCTTCAGGGTTGGGTGCAATTCCCTACTGGCGGTTATACTCCGCGAGCCATAAACTTAGGCAGAGCCGGTGCAACTCCGGCAGCAACGGTTACAGTCCGGATGAAAGAAGTTAATTTGTGCATCTTTTTAATATGCAGAAAAGCCATGAAGAGGAGTTGAGCTCGGTTTTCTTTGTGTTAAGGAGGTGCCTTTATGAATTCTCATACAACAATTTCTACAAAGAAAATAACTATGTTAGGCATGTTTACTGCAATAGCGGTGGTCTTTTGCCTACTTATTCGTATCCCGTTGGTTCCAAGCGTATCCTTTTTGTCATATGACCCTAAGGACATCATTATTGGTATAGCGGGCTTTTTATATGGTCCCATGTCAGCCTTTATTGTCTCTATGCTTAGCAGTGCAATCGAATTGGTCTTGCGTGGTGGCAATATAATCGACTGGTTTATGAATGTCATTTCCACTTGTTCCTTTATTTGTACTGCAGCTTTTGTCTATAAAAAAATGCATTCCAAAAACGGAGCATTTTATGGCTTAGTTGCGGGTATGGCTTTAAATATTGTGGCTATGATCGCTTGGAACTATGTAATGGATCCTATTTACTTTGGGATGCCTCAACAAGCGGTCAATGCGATGCTTCCAGCTATTGCACTATTTAACTTTTTGAAAGATGCGATTAATGCAGTTCTTTTGCTCCTTGTTTATAAGCCTGTTTCCAATGCCCTTCATCAATCTGGTCTCATCGAACGCCGTGCGGAAGTCGCTCCCTCCAATAAGAAGAGTGCAGCGGTTCTAGGAATCTGTGTTTTATTAACCGCTATCGTGGTCGCCTTAGTTTTTGTCAATGCTTAAGGTTTAACGGAAAGGAAGCTTTTTATGGAATCGATGAATTTTGAAAAAGCCTATCAAATTTTTCAAGAAAAGCTTGGGGATTGGAAAATTATGGCTCTTGCGAGCTGTGTGGATAATTATCCTATGGTTCGCAATGTTTCCTGTTTGGTTTATAACGAGAAGATCTACTTTAAAACGGATAAAAATTTTCGTAAAACCAAACAGCTTTATGAAAACCCAAGAGTAGCGCTTTGTTTCAATGGGACTCAAATCGAAGGAGAAGCTCATATTCAAGGTCTCGTGGTCGAAGAGGAAGGTCGAATCTTTGAAACTCTGTACAAAAAATACTTGTGGCAATCGTATAATGCCTATAGCCATGAGGATAC
>CAZTNF010000062.1:0-1952 GCA_964615295.1 uncultured Erysipelotrichaceae bacterium
TCCCTTAACGCTTGGATATAGTAGCATGCCGAAAAGGAATAGGCAAGCACTTTTTTGTGAATTATTTAAAAATATTCACAAAAAAGTGCTTCTAAAAAATGCCTAGATATTATTTCATATTTTTCCATTTTTTGTCCACAATATTTTCGTTTTTAATATACTTAAGGATAAGAAAAAGGCTTGATAGAAAAACCATATGGTTCTTCATCAAACCTAAAATTTTATTTTGACTTTTTTTTCGCTTTAAGGTGTATTTTAGCTAGTTCTCGAAGCCCCACAAAAACCAATTCGCTTACATCCTCTACAAAGATAAGTTCTGGAATCAACCGTTCTGGAAAAAACATTCTTAAATGATTGTGAACTTCTTGCATATTACTGACCATAGGAGTGCGCATCACAAAAACATCTGGACCAAGTAAAGAAATGGCGGGTAAGAGATTGGCTGTAACAATTTCCATTTGACCTTGTTCAGTTTTAGCTAGCTGTTCTAAGGGGCCTGAAAATTGCATTCGTTCTAAAAAATACCTACTTTCTCCAGCCACTCCTTCTTTACCTGTAATCAATTGATTATTGAGTACTGTTCCGATTCCTCCACCAATTGAACCATACGGTTGAGACAGCATCATGATGTTTTGATATTCAGGATGTGTTTTGGCAAATCCATAGCAGGCTGCGTTGACTCCATTTACTAAAAAACATTGCGTATGAAATGTCTCTTCTAAGGTCTTACGTAATTGTTTTCCTTTTAAACGCAATTTAGAAAATTTTCCAAATTCAACATTATCCCCTGAAATTTCTCCTGGCATAGCAATAGAAATTAAATCACAATGTGAAACTCCTGAGAGACAATACTCCACTTCTCCTTTTAAACTTGCCATCGTCAATTTATGATGCAAGGATATTTCATCTAAAATCAACTTTCCATGATCGCGCAGTCGCATGCGCATTTTAATTTGATCATAATCGAATAACATCATAATTTGAAGCACCACATAATTCTCAAGAGAAGAGCAGGAAGGACAATTTTGAATAATGTTAGCTTGCTTTTCTTCCTCTTGCAGTTTTTCAGTTTGGCGTTTTTTTAGCGTTTGAATAATGAAATTGAGAAGATCAGCTACATTGTTAGAAGTAAACATTTTTGTTGGAATGGGAACAATAGGTTTATTTGGAATAGCAATTTCTAATTTCTTTTGTAAATAGCGAATTTGAGGAGCAATAAGAATAATATCGGCTTTTTGAGCCTTTTCATACAATAAAAAATAGGAAGTGGCCTCAAATTTATAATCAAGTCCCATTAATTCTGCGGCTTGATTGAGTTTCTCAGCTAAAAAGCCTGTTGTGGCTCCAGAAGTGCACGATAACAGCACTTGAATGGTATGTTCTTCCTTTAAAGCCATTAAGATATCTTCCATTTCATGATAAAGGCTAATAGCATGCTCTTTATCTAATACTTGAAAATGTAAATAGTAACGTAATTCTTCATCTCTCTTACGAATAATTGACATTTCAGCAATATTATCAAAATAAAATTTGATCTCAGTCCGACCATAAGGCGTTTCTAAAACAAAAAAATCCGGATTTTCTTGACGAAGCTCATATCCTTGATTTTTTTGTTCTAAAATCCATTGCCGAAAATCAAAGGAGTCTTGGGAAGAATCCAGTAGACTCTTTTCTTCCCCTTCAATCAGCATTTGAATTGAATCTTGGACTTCCTGCTTTTTTTGAAATTTACTCTCTTGATCAAGAGTTTTTTCTTGTTTTTTCACTTTATTCTCCCCTTCTTGAGAGTCGAAGATTTTTTACCTGACAAATCCAAACTACTTTTTTTGCCTTTAAATTTTTCCATCCCTAACTATCTTTTAAAAATCATTTAAAAGTTATTAATCTTTTTATTCTGGGAAATAGTTGATTTCAAAAGACTCAATAAGCATTCTTCTTTTCTCTTCTTACAA
>CAZTNF010000062.1:1962-9831 GCA_964615295.1 uncultured Erysipelotrichaceae bacterium
AGAAAAGAAGAACGTTTTGAAAAAAACAGGATATAAACGAGTTTTTATTTTTTGAAGCCCGAATTTTGCATAAATTTAGGAGAATTGAATTGTTCTTATCTGGGTGTCAAGAAATTTTTTCGACTCTCAAGTAACTTTAATTTCTAGTTTTTTAACTATTTAATATTTTTATTGTAGCAGTCGGTTTTTGACTCTAAACTTTCTAATTTAAAGAAAATGGCAACTGAAAGCTTAAAAATTTGATTAAGAAGAAATAAAAAGAAATAAGAATAAATAAGAATTGAACCAAAAAATTTAAAAGGTTCTTTGTATACGGGAAGAATAAGGAGAGAAAAGATGAAGGAAACTATGTTGCAATTTTTCCAATGGTATACTCGAGCGGATGGATTTCAATATACACGACTGCGTCGATTGGCTCTAAAGCTTGGACGACTTGGCTACACTATGGTTTGGTTGCCGCCTGCTTATAAAGGAGCAGGAGGCAAAAAAGATAATGGATATGCGCCTTACGATCTTTATGACATTGGAGAGTTCAATCAAAAAGGCACTGTAAGAACCAAATATGGCACAGCCAAACAATACAAAGCAGCCATTGAGGCCTGTCATAAAGCTTCTATTCAAGTTATTGCCGATATTGTCTTTAATCACCGTATGGGGGGAGATGAAGAAGAAGTGGTTTTGGTCCGTAATGTGGATCCCCAAAATCGCACTACATTTGTCAGTGCTCCTTATGCCACAAAGATTTATACTCGTTTCTTATTTGCCAATCGAAAGGGAAAATACTCTCCTTTGTTGTGGGATGCCTCTTTTTTTAAAGCAACCGATCGCAGTTTAAAAAATCAGTATCAAATCATGCTCTTTGAAGGCAAAAAGTGGGATGAAAAAGTCTCTAAAGAGCAAGGAAACTTTGATTACATCATGGGACTAGATGTCGATACCTTAGATCCTAAAGTCAAAGAGGCTTTAGACGCATGGGGAATCTGGTATACCAATCGTTTCAGTCTCGATGGATATCGCTTAGATGCGATAAAATCCATTGATGCGACCTTTTTTACTAGCTGGCTTGCAACAATGCATTCTCAAACCACTGCGGGGCCTTTTTCGGTAGGCGAATATTGGAGTGCTTCACTTGATGATCTTAAGAGATATCTAGCTGATTGCAATTACTGTATGCGGCTTTTCGATGTTCCCCTTCACTACAATTTGCACAACGCCTCACGTTCTTCTGGTAATTATGATGTTCGAACCTTATTTAATGGCACCCTTTCTCAAGCCATGCCCGATTATGCTGTGGCTTTTGTGGACAATCACGATACCCAACCTACTCAAGCTCTTGAGTCTTGGGTGTTGGATTGGTTTAAAACATCGGCTTATGCCTTAATCTTATTGGGAGAATGTCAAGTTCCCTGTGTCTTTTTAGGAGATCTTAACGGCATTTCGAAAACAAAAAATCCACCCGTTCCTTTGCTGGATGAAATGGTATGGATTCGCAATCACTTATTGGAAGGGCCATATGCCAATTTATGCGATGACGATCCCCAAAAGTGTTGTTGGATGATGCTTGGTGCTCATCCAGTCTTAGTCCTCTTTACGATTGGTGGCCCTAAAACGCGTACGATTCGTTTTCCTCAGTATGCCGGCTGTTCTTTTGTAGACATCACTCGATCTAACCAAAAAGTTCATCTTGATGAAAAAGGAATCGGAACTTTTGATTGTCTAGGAGGTTGTTGTTCAATTTATCTTTTACCCCAAGACGTAGTTCGAATGAAAAAAGCTCTGAGTCATTGGTGGTTCTAAAAAAGCCAAAAGAAGTTTAGTCTGCTTCCTTTGGCTTTTTTTCTACTTTATTTCGAGAATTTGAGCTTGAATAGCTTGAAGAAAACGCTCATCGTGTTCAATACACAAAATAGTCGCCTCACTTTGAACAATCATTTCTTCAATTTGTTGGCGGGACATTGGATCCAAGTGACTTAATGGTTCATCCCAAATATAGAGATGAGCTGGTTGGCAAAGGCTAGCTGCAATGGCTATCTTTTTCTTTTGACCAAGAGATAGAGTCGAAAGATCTTGAAGAAATGTTGTGCGTTCAAAACCAAGCTTTCGCAATATAGTCATAAAGAGCGTTTGATCGATCTGTTTGGCTTGAACAAAGTCCTGAAAGGAGCCACTTAGATTGACTACATCCTGTTGAATGATCGAACAAATCAACTGTTCTGGTTTGGTAATCGTTCCTTTATAGGAAAGAAGTCCTTGAATCGCTTTAAAAATCGAACTTTTTCCAGCCCCATTAAGTCCATATAGAGCAAGACACTCCTTAGAATGAAGAGAAAAAGAAATAGGATTATGAGGAACAAGACTTTGTTTTTCTTCTTCCTCATACACAACTTGAACTTTTTCAAGACTGAGAAGCGTTCGATAAGGAGAAGAAAGAACGGGAAGTTTAATTTTTTCTTGCATTTCCATATTTTGTAAGAGTTCTTGCTTTTCCACGAGTGCCTTTTCTTGACGTTTTTGAAGGGACTTTGAACGCTTCATGACTTTAGCAGCCTTGTGGCTTTGAAAACCACGATCGATAAACTCTTTCGCTTGATTTTTCTGTCTGAACGCTTGTTTCTTTTGGCTTTCGGCTTTTTGAGCCCAATTTTTCGTTTGATCACTAGCTTGTTTTAAGCGCTCTATTTCACGATGAAGTTGCTCATTTTTTTGTTGTAGTCCTTGTACTTTAGCTTCTTGATTAACACACCATGAAGAATAATTTCCGGTTTGAAGACTCATCCCATTTTCTTCAATACAAAGAATGTGATCGACGAGTTCATCTAGGATTAGACGATCGTGACTCACTAAGATAAATCCATGTTTTCTCTTTAAATAGTTTACTAGAGCCCTACGTCCTTTATAGTCTAAACTTGTTTCGGGTTCATCCAACAATACAAACGTTTTGGGTTTACAAAATAAGCTGGCCATTAAAAACTTTCCTTGTTCACCTAGAGAAAAGGTGGAAAAAGGCCGACTGTAAATTTCACTTACCAAATTTTTATCCAATTGATTGAGTTCTCTTAAAAATTCCCAATCTTCTTGAAGAGGACATAGAGTATGAAAAATTTCTATAGGAAGTTGATCCAGATCAGAAAGTTTAGGAGGATAATACTCAAACTCCACTTGAGCTTGAATGGATCCTAAAAAAGATCTTTGATCAGTCATTAATCGCAAAAATGTTGATTTTCCTTTTCCATTGCGCCCAATAAGACCAAGTTTCCAATCTGTATCTAGAGTGAGATTGAGATCTTTAAAAAGGGGGTGAGGACTTGAATCATAACCAAAGGTAAGATTTGAAATTTGAATGGTAGACATAAATGATTTCCTTTCCTACTGGAAACGAACCTCTATCCTCTCCTCTCTTGAGAGATCTAGATATCTCTAAAAAAGAAGATTACATAGCACTCATATTTTGGGTTTGGTGCCTCAAGGACAAAAAAGACTACAGTCCTTGAAACGACTGCAGTCTTTTGGAATAAATAAATTCCATGAAAGGAGTAGGCAAAGTAAAAAGATGTGGTCGTTTCCTGTTTTTTTTCGTTTTTAACAAGAAGCGATCTTCATCTTTTTACCCCCTTTCTTTGAAATGAATATGTACTAGTTTATCTCCCATAACGGTTTTAGAAGATTATATCATACCAATATAAATATTAGGAATTGGTGAAATCAGGTGAAGAAGGAATAGGTAAAGACATCTTAAGATTACTTGGATTATCAGAGTTTGAAGGAGAGGAAACATTCTCTTTTGAAGCAGTACTTTCTAAATTAACTGAAGAAGAATTGCTCAATGGTAAGGGAATAGGTGGGATTTCTTCCTCAGAATCTTCTAAAGCATTCAAAGGCAAGGAGGTTAGATCTTTTTTTTCAAGAATCTCCGTTTTCTCTTCTTGAGGATCTTGTTCCTCTTGATTTATTTGAAGAGATTGCTCAAGCTCTTTAGCTTTGGCTTTTCGTTGTTGAAATTCTAAAAGCACCGCATTGAATTCTGCACCCATAATAAAGACAACTCCCGTAAGATATAGCCACAATAACAGCACAATAACCGCCCCTAAAGTTCCATAAACTACGGAATATGAAGCGTAATTTTCGCTATAGAAGGAGAAAGCCATGCCGGCAATAACCCAAATGACTACGGCACCAAAGGTTCCAGGGAGCAATTGTTTAAAATGAACTCCATGATTTAAAGAAAAGCGATAAACTGTAGCGAGAGCCACAGTCATAATGAAAGCGGCTAATACAAAACGCGCATAGTTCCACACCCAAAGAACAACATTAGAAAAATGAAAAGTATTGGGCGGAAAGAGTCCGATAATATCGAGAATGACCTTGCGACCTAAAACAATAGAAAAAAGAGAGATCAAAATCGATAGTGGGATTGTAATGGTACAAAAGAGTTCTCTCAATAAAAACGTATAGGGCTTTTTAAGATGATCTTGGCGAAACGCTTTGCGAATATCATGCATTAATCCTTTAATGGCTCGCCAAGGAAAATAGATTGAAAACACAATGGCAAAATTCATGATGCTTTGATTGAAATCAGCTTGAATGTAGTGCAAATAGCTCATGATTAATTCACTCATGCTTTTTGGTAAAAAGCGAGAGAGCGTATCAAAAACAGAATTCATATCGATATTCATTCTAGAAATAATGGTCGATAACAAAATGACCAAAGGAAAGACCGAAAACAATAAATAGTAGGCTAAAGCAGCCGCTCGCACGCCAACACTATCGTGAAAATATCGATAGATGAGTTGGGCAATAAGGTTATTATCGATGAAAGTCTGTAGGTGATACTTGACTTTATTTGTCCCATTTTTTATTAGATTGCTCATAAGAATACACGCAATTCTTCCTTTCTATTTGGAACTTTCTATTTAGAAATGGACAGAGATTTTTCTGTTATCATTATGCCTTGACTTAATTCATTTAAAGCCATGACAAACTCATTCTTTATGACAAAACAGTAAGTTCTAAAAAGAAGAAAGACTTATTTTGAGAAAAAAAAGAAGCAAGATGAAAAGAGATCTTGCTTCTTTTTGTTTAGCGATTGGAAAGCTTTCCAATGAATTCCTGAACCCGTGGTTTTGAAGAGGCAAATAATTCCGCTGGAGTTCCTTGATCGACGATTTCGCCATGTTCAATGAAGATGATCCGATCGGACACTTCTTTGGCAAAGTCCAATTCATGGGTAACAATGACCATTGTCATATGTTCGTCGGCCAGTTGCTTTAAAACTTTTAATACATCTGCCGTCAGTTCAGGGTCAAGGGCTGAAGTTGGTTCATCCAAGAAGAGGATTTCTGGACGCAAAGCCAAAGCCCTTGCTACACTTACCCGCTGTTGTTGTCCACCAGAAAGCTCACAAGGATAGGCCTTTTCTTTATCAGCTAAACCAAATTGATTAAGTAGCTTCTGAGCATTTTCAATGGCTTGGGCTTTATCCATTTTTTGGACGCGTATAGGAGCATCAATGACATTTTTCAACACGGAATAGTGAGGAAAGAGGTTGAAGTTTTGAAAGACGAGGCCAAAATAGCGATGCACTTTTTGAAGTTGAGCAGTCGAACCATAGACAGAATCGCCACCGCTTCCATCACATGCTTGACAAGCATACTCATTACAATACGCTAAAGAACCGCCATCCATAGTTTCAAGCAACGTAGCGCAACGCAATAAGGTGGACTTCCCCGATCCAGAAGGGCCGATGATGGAAACAATTTCTCCACGTTTCACTTCTAAGGAGACATCCTTTAAAACTTGATTGTCCCCGAACGCTTTACGCATATGGGAAATGCGCAACAACGTATCGTTTTCCATTCTAAGCAGCCTCCTTTCTACGCTCGATAATATGAATAATGTTTTTCAATGCGATCCATAACTACACTAACTAATAAATTAAAGAGGTAATAATAGAGTCCAGCCATCAAAAGAGGCACAATTGTAGCTTGGGCTGCAGCGAGTTGCTTGGCCACAGTAAACATTTCGGTGACTGCAATCGCAAAAGCTAAAGACGTATCTTTAACCAGAGTAATGATTTCGTTGGTGATAGAAGGTAAAACTTGTTTTAACAGTTGAGGCAAAATAATGGGGAAAAAGGTTTGACTTTTGGAATAGCCAAGTACTTGAGCGGCCTCATATTGCCCTTTGGGCATCGCTTGTAAACCACTACGATAAATTTCCGCAAAGTAAGCTGCATAGTTCAAAGAAAAGGCAATAATGACAGCAATAAAGCGATAGCTTGCCCCGACTCGAATGCGAAATAAATAATACGGTCCAAAATACACAATGATCAGTTGCAACATCAAAGGCGTTCCACGCATCACCGAAATATAAAAGCTCGTAAGAGCACTGAGAATTTTATTTTTAGACATTCGACCAAAGGCAACCACCATCCCCATCGGCATAGAAAATAATAACGTAAGGCCAAAAATTTCTAGAGAAGTGATTAACCCCTGAGCGAGTTCCAAGAAATTTTTTAAATCCATGATCGATTACTCAACATATTGATCGATGATCAGAGAATCGGCTAAGTTATAGTCTTGATATTTTTCAGCTAATTCAGCGACCGTTCCGTTTTGATATAAGATGTAAATATCTTCTTGAACTTCATCTCTTAAATCCGTGTTACCCAGCAGGAAACCAACTGCATATTGTTCGGTGGATAAAGTTTGATCCAATTTCTTAAAGAGATCAGGTCGATTGGCTAAATTGTATTGGGCTACCCCAAGATCTAAGGCAATGGCATCGATTCCACCCGCTTCTAGATCCATAAAAGCGGTATTGTAATCTCCATATTGACGAAGTTCAGCAAAACTCTCTGTAAGAGCTGCATTTTCTTCCTCTTCTAGGGCGGCTAAAGCAGAAGATTCTTTTTGAACCCCCACATTTTTTCCAGCTAAGTCTTCTGGAGAATTGATATCGGAATCGGCACGAACCACGAATACTTGAGAGTTATCAATATAAGGAGTGGTAAAGGTGTATTGATCCTCACGACCTGTCATTGTAAAACCATTCCAAATGCAGTCGATGGTACCACTAGAAAGCTCCATGTCTTTAGCATCCCAGTCAATAGGCTGTTTTACCAATGTCCAACCTTCTAAATCGGCCACGGCTTGAGCCATTTCTAAATCGAATCCGGTATAATCCCCATTTTCATCTTTATACCCATAGGGAGGGAATTCCGCATCAAAGCCTACGATAAACGTCGTTCTCTCACCACTTGTACTGCTCGTATTACTTGAGCTACTAGTAGAACTTGACGTGCTTGAACTTGAATCCCCTGCGCATCCAGCACTAGCCATCAAAAGAGTAGCGCATAAAAATTGCGCCGCAAGCTGTTTTGGTTTCATCGTTTTCTCTTTCTCCTTTTGTGGACTAGTCTCTTATTTTATCTAAAAACGAAGCTTCTGAGCTAGCCCATCGTTTAAACAAATTATCACAAAATTGCAACAACGATCTTAACAAACGAAAAGAGAAAGGGTCAACATAGCCCAAAAACTCACTTTCAAAAAGTCGTAATCCTTTTAAAGGATAAGAAAATAATTCTAATTCTTTCTGAAAAATTAAAGGAAAATCCCTACTCGTTTTCATGAAAGTTATCTTCTAAACTTGTGATGAAAAAAGCTAGCTAAAAGGCTTATTTTTTAAATAAAAAATTTAATTGTATAGGCTTAATTAAGTCGAAAGCGAGCAGGGTAAGGACGGTAACTAAAAATGATTTCCCTGAATTATAAAATAAAAAACCTCACCTCAACTTAAAGTCGAAGTAAGGTTTTTTCATGTCCAGCAACTTCCTATTTTTGCCTTGCGGCTATCGTCGGCGTTTAGCAGCTT
>CAZTNF010000063.1:0-9549 GCA_964615295.1 uncultured Erysipelotrichaceae bacterium
AACGGCTTACTTATGGCCCATTGCTCAAGAGATGATTAAAACGGCGATCGAAAACAATCAAAATCTCATTGTTGAAGGTTGCTACATTCCTCTAAATTGGCGCAAGGATTTTGACGAGTTTTATTTGTCCTCTATTCAATTTATATGTCTGGTCTTGAGTCAAACGTATATTCGAAACCATTTTGAAGCTATCAAAAGCTATGCGAATGTGATCGAACATCGCTTGGAGGAAGACTGTACTCTTGAAAAGATTCTTGTAGATAATGAGAAGTACTTAAAACTAGCTCAAAAGTATGATGAACCATATTATCTTATCGATAGGATGTACGATCTCCCCCTCCATTTCAAAACGGAAAATTCATAAAAAAAGCTCAAAGCTTTTACTTTGAGCAATCTTTCTTCCCAATCAATAGGAAAATCCGATATATGATGCGAACTCATACCGACTATATACATAATTTAATCTGTGAGTTCGAAAAAAGTCTAATGGCAGCGCGTACGGGATTTGAACCCGTGAATGCAGCCTTGAGAGGGCTGTGGCTTCAACCGCTTGCCGAACGCGCCATGTACCTATTCACTCTAGCACACCCCAAATTCAAAAGCTAGTTCTCATAAAGAAAAAAAGAATTCCTTTTGTTCATAAGTGAAGAGAAGGAATAAATTTTTTGGATTGAATAAAATTCCTTTCTCCCTCGAAGAAAAAATAAAAATTTTTAAAATCGCCGAAGGGAGAGCTTTGAAAGCCGTTGCGAAAGAAGAGAAGAAGCTGTTTAAAATCCTTAAAATCATGTGAAAAAGCGGTAAAAAGGTCGGATATATTTCGAAAATTCTTTTCTTCTCTATTGAATCTCGTTTATAGTGGACGGGATTTGAGATTTGAAGAAAGGAAGAAGAAAATGAACAGTCTCAGTATGGAGATCGTTTTGTTCATTGTGATGATCATTGCAGCATTTGCTCTTTGTTATGCCGCGACATTATATGGATCGGTAAAAAAAGAAAGCTCTGGCAATGAGCGCATGGCAGAACTCTCCACATTTATTCGCGAAGGGGCAATGGCTTTCCTCGCTCGCGAATATAAGATTATCGTCGTCTTTGTTATTGTGGTGGCGATTCTCTTAACAGCACTTGGTTTTATCCCTTCTTTGCAAGGTATTGATGGAGTGGGATGGAGCGGTGCAATCTGCTTTATCGTAGGAGCCTTATTCTCAGGCTTAGCCGGTTTTATCGGAATGAAAGCTGCCACTGCAGCCAATGCCAAAACGGCCGAAGCCGCTCGAACTGGTGGAATGCCAAGTGCATTGCATGTGGCCTTTAACGGAGGATCCGTTTTAGGTATTTCAGTGGTTGGATTTGGTTTGCTTGGCTTAACTGGTTTATTCCTCTTATTCACCTTCGTTTTTGGTGAACCAGAACAGGCCGTTCCAGTCGTTGCTGGATACTCTCTTGGTTGCTCCATGATTGCCTTGTTTGCGCGTGTAGGTGGTGGTATTTACACTAAAGCCGCCGACGTAGGGGCTGACTTAGTCGGTAAAGTGGAAGCCGGCATTCCTGAAGACGATCCACGTAACCCAGCGGTTATTGCCGATAACGTTGGGGACAACGTGGGAGACATTGCCGGTATGGGTTCAGACTTAAACGAATCGTACGTTGGATCCCTTGTTTCCTGCATCGCTCTTGGATTAACGGCTACAATCGAAGGCGTAAATGTAGCAGCACAAGCGACTTTATTTCCCTTCATCATCGCTGGAGGAGGAATAATTGCGGCTGTTTTAGCCCAAGCTTTCGTCCGCATGAAAAAATGGGAAAATCCCCAAAAAGCTTTAAATCTTGCCACCTATGTGGCCACTATTTTAGAAGTTTTAACCGCTCTTGTGGCTTCCTTATTGCTTTTCAACAGCGTAAAACCTTTCTTCTCCATTGCGGTTGGTTTAGCCGTTGGAATTTTGTTGGGTAAAATCGCTGAAATGTACACTTCGGATGAATATGCCGCTGTAAAAGAAATTGCTTCTGAATCGGAAACCGGTCATGCCACAAACATCATCGCTGGTTTTTCAGTGGGTATGGAATCCACAGCCTTAACTATTCTAACCTTGGTATTGGGAATTACCTTAGCTTACATGTTTAGTGGAATGTATGGTATCGGTCTTGGGGCAGTAGGGATGCTTTCTACGTGCGGCATTACCGTTTCCGTTGATGCTTATGGTCCTATTTCTGATAATGCAGGTGGTATTGCCGAAATGGCTCACTTGGATCCAGCTGTGCGTAAAATCACAGACCGTTTGGATTCTGTAGGAAATACGACTGCTGCCATTGGTAAAGGATTCTGCATTGGTTCGGCTGCTTTCACAGCTTTGGCTATGATTGTAGCTTTTGCTCAAGCGGCCCAATTGAAAACCATTTCTCTTTTGGAACCAGGTGTATTGGTGGCTTTGTTATTTGGATCCATGCTTCCCTTCTACTTCACTGCTTTAACCATTCGTTCGGTTGGTCGTGCGGCCAATAAAATGATTGAAAATGTTCGTGAACAGTTTAGAAACGATCCAGGCATTTTGGCTGGTACCTCTAAACCTAACTACATCGAATGTGTAGACATCTCCACAAAAGCAGCCTTACATGAAATGATCTTGCCAGGACTAATCGCTTTGGTTAGCCCCATTGCTATTGGCTTATTGCTTGGTTGCCAGGGCTTAGGTGGAATGCTTCTTGGTGCCCTTGTTTCGGCTATTATGTTGGCTGTCTTCATGGCAAACTCTGGTGGAGCTTGGGATAATGCCAAAAAATTCATCGAATCTGGTGAACATGGGGGTAAAGGATCCGATGCCCATAAAGCCGCTGTTACGGGTGATACGGTAGGAGATCCATTTAAGGATACAGCTGGCCCCGCTATGGACATCTTAATCAAGTTGATGTCGGTCATCTCCTTGATTTTAGCTCCTATTCTTTCTCAACTTACTCCTTGGCTTAATTTCTTGTATTCTTAAATTCACTAAACGCTACTTCTATGAAGTAGCGTTTTTTCGTTTAGCAAAGAAAAGAAAAAATACGAAAAATAGGTGGAATAGGAAAAAAAAGTCTTAAAAGTGCCAACTTGACCCATCTTGAGATTGTTTTTGGAACAAGATAGACTTAAATTAGTAGGAATTAAGAAAGGAACAATTGGCAAGATCACACTGAGGCGTGCCAATTCTAAGTATTTATGAAAAAAAATCATGTTTTAAAGAAAGCTCTATCGCTTTTAACTGCAAGCCTCTTATGGCTCCCAAATTCAAGTTTGGTTTTTGCCACAGAACTTTTCGAAACTTCATCTTCGAATGCTTCAGAAGCTCCAACGGATGAAAACACGACCGATCAAAACAAAGACGATAAGAATGACGATGCCATTCAAAATGGAACGGATGAGGCACCCATGGATTCAAACGAACCCGACCCTGAGCCCGCCGTAAGTGCAGTGCGCGCAGGCGAGAAGAGTCTTTATGAATGGAAGCTTGACCAACAAGACTATCGCGATCGTCAGAAAAAGGCCTTAACTCAAGCGGAAAAAGATGCTCTTCAAGAACGAATCGATGAAATTGATGCCATTGCTCATCGTTACGAAGGCATTCCTATGTATCGTTTATACAATTACTCTTCCGGAGAACATTTTTATACAGGAAGTGAATCTGAGCGCACTCACCTCATTAAAACTGGCTGGAAAGATGAGGGAATTGGCTGGTATGCTCCTACTGAAGGGGATCCTGTTTATCGCCTATTTAATCCCGAAGGAGACCATCACTATACGACTTCTCGTGAAGAGCGGGATGCGTTGGTGAATTATGGTTGGGTATATGAAGGAGTGGGATGGAAAACCTTAAGCAAACAAGATGGGGTTAATGCAGCTCCTATTTATCGTCAATACAATTCCAATGAGAAGATTTGTAACCATAATTACACGATGTCAGTAAATGAAATGAAATCGTTGATTCAATTGGGATGGAAGGACGAAGAAATCGGTTGGTATGGCGTAGCACCTTATTCCAAAGTAGTTAACGCTAATGGTTCTACCTATTTTTATGACTATCACACCATGGAGGCTTTAACAGGAGATCAAACGATTTGTGGTGTTCGTTATTACTTATTACCAAGATCGAATGGAGAAATGTTAAAGGGACTCGCCTTTTTAAATGGTGAATTTATCCTATGCAGTGAGGATGGAGAACGGCTCTCCGGATGGCAAAAATACTATGACCATATTTATTTCTTTGATCCTAAGACTTTTGTAGCTTTAACCGGAATTCAAAAGCTTACCAAAGAACAAGATGGCCAACGAGCACGAATTGTTGGTTTTGATCAGTTTGGCCGCTTATTACAAAATGAAACAGTCAATGGTCATGAATTTGATGCCAATGGCGACTTAATAAATCTTGATGAAGAACAAGAAGCATGGTTAGATGCTCATCGCTAATTAGCCTTGCTTAAAAGAGCTTATGACGACTCGTTATAAGCTCTTTTTTTAGGATTCAAGTCTTTAAGTGCGATGGCTAAAATAGAGTGTAGCAAGGTAAGAAATTTAAAGAAAAATTAGAATTCTACTTCTTATTCATCCTATAAATAAAGGAATTATTAGCCTTTTTTCTGCATTTTTGGGGATGATACTAAGATTCAAATTGTATTAATAAAATAATAATTTGTATCAGGTACCATATTTAGAATAGGTAGGTGTTTATACACTAAAGTAAAAAAAGGAGTGAAGTTAAAAGATGTCACAAAGAGCAGAGGTGTTAACAGAAGATATAAAACACTACATAGAGGCTAGACACAGTCTAGGCTGGGAAATCAGTTGTATTCTACAAGAGATTGCAAAAGGTAATTCGAAAGAATTTTTAGACATTATGTTTAAATTTTATCAATCAAATACTTTTTATGCTTTACAAGAAGCTGTTTTTCAAGCGCTTGGATCTCAAATAATAGATAGGGAATTCTTTAAGAAAATGTTTTTAGAGGAACTTAAGGGGATATAAAATGTATAAATATGTAGAAAATCTTCCCATGTTTATCGAGGCCTATGGTGGATATAAAGGATTAAGTGATCAAGAAGTGATTAGTCTTTTTAATCAATATGGTATTTTTGAAGTTTTATTAGAAGACATGGAGTATTTTTCCATATTAACGAATAGTAAAATAAAAGACATTATTGACTTAAATATCCAAAATAAGAATCCTAACTTTTATCTGGAGGATATTGTTGAGTTTGATATGATCTTTTAAGAATATTAGTGTTATCATTGATGAATGGATTGTAAACATAAAATCATAAAATAATATAGCAAGACTAGTTAGTTTTTTAGAACTAGTCTTTTTTGATCATTTAAATAATATAAGTCCTATTACGATGGCTTTTGTAAACATCTTTATTCATATTCAAAGTTAAAATTCCTGCTTACTTACGGATCAAGAGAAGAAATCGCCATAAAAAGCCTGAAAACCATTCCCATAAGTCTTAAGTATTTCCATCTTCTCCAATCAAGAAAAGACATCATAAAAGAAATCCAACTAGCTTTCCCACTATCTGCTTTTATGCCTATATTCTTGTATTCTTGGTTTCAAAAAGCAGCTCTCACATCAAAATGGAAATTTAAAGCTTATCCATAGAGAAGATCAATTTTGGAGGATAAATTAGGAGATATGGTTCCTTCTTTTTCAATTTTTTAGGGAAAACCGGCATAAAATCTAAATTTTTTCCAATTTTTTGCCATTTATCCAAAATATTTCAATTTTCGTTGTATTATTCAAATTTTATTAAAAATTTTCTTGTGGGCAGGACTCTTGACTGCTAAAATTCTTTGAGTCAGAAATCAAATCTTTGTAATTCTGAATATTCTGTTTGCTTGAGCCAAACTGGCGAGGCAAGCAACATCTAGGCTATTTCAATTCTCGCCAACATCTTTTAGGATGTGGCCTTTTTATTGTTTGGCCAAAAAATTTAAAAAGAAGTTTCATATTTATTTAGAAAAAGAGGTCCTATGAAAACATATCCTTTTTATAAAAAGATGCTTCTTGCTTTAGCCGCAAGCTCGATGTCTCTTTCGGCTTTTTCTATGCCTCTACTGGCCCAGGAAATGGAAGAAGAAACCAGTCAAGCTAGCTCACAAGAAAGCATTGTTGAAATTTTAGAAACCACTCCAGATGAAATGGGAAGCTCAAAAACAGCTTTTGAAGCATCTACTCCAGGAACAGGCACCATTTATGAATGGAAACTCTATGCCCAAGAGTTAGCCAACCAATATTCCCAAGCTTCTGAGAGCGAAAAAGAGCAATTGAAAGCGGAAATGGATCGTGTAGATGAAGTTTTAAAAACTTTTGAAATGACTCCGATGTATCGCCTTTACAACAAGAATTCGGGAGAACATTTTTATACGGCTAGTCAAGAAGAACGCGATCACTTAATTCAAGAAGGATGGCAAGATGAAGGCATTGGTTGGTATGCGCCTCTCAATAGTGGAATTGAGGTTTATCGCTTATACAATCCAGAAGGGGATCACCATTATACAACTGATACCCATGAAAGAGATGTTCTCATCAAAGCTGGTTGGAAAGATGAAGGCATCGGTTGGAAATCCTTTGATGGAGCTGAAGTAAATGCCACTCCCGTCTATCGACAATATAACCCAAACGAATACATTCGCAATCACAATTACACCGTGTCCACTACAGAAAGTAAGTATCTCATTGGTGTGGGCTGGTTGGATGAGCGTGTGGGTTGGTATGGCTTAACCCCTTACTCCAAAATCGTAAGCGATAAAGGGGTGCAGTTCATAGATTTAGATACTATGAAACCTTTAACTGGAGTTCAGAAGATCGATGGCGATACCTACTTCTTGGATGATGATGGTTATGTAACGACTCCTTCTGGTTGGATCCAAGAGGGAGATAAGATTTATATTCTCAATTCCCAAGGAGAAAAATTGACCGGTTGGACTGAGTATGAAGGCAATACGTACTACTTAGATCCTACAACAGGCGAAGCCAAAATCGGTTCTATGGTTTTGACTAAAGCGCAAAGTGGTAAAGATAAAGATATCATCGTCTGCTTTGGGGCCGATGGAGCGATGCTTAAAGATTGCACCGTCGATGGAGTGAGTTATGGTCCAGATGGAGAAAAACAAACTTTAACGGTGGATGAGCGTATTTTGCTTGATTGTTACCAAGTGTATGACAAAGTGGGTCAAGATTTGCGCAGTTGCTTTAATTGGACTTATCAAACCATCGTCTATAAAGCCTTTAATCCTCAATGGCGTACTCCACCTGAAGGACGTACCCACATTCAAAACTTTGCCCTTTACGGCTTAGAAAGCCATACGGGAAACTGTTACACGTTTGCCTCGACCTTCTTATCCTTAGCCCGCAACTTAGGCTATGAAGGCCGTCTAGCCAAAGGGACGGTGAAAACGGTCAATGGTCAAGAGGAACACGGTTGGGCTGAGTTGAACATCGATGGCAAATGGTATATCTTTGATGGCAGTTTTGCCCAAGGTTTTGCCGCGGATCTTTGCTATATGCAACCCAAAGAGCGTCCTACTTTTGTATACACTGTGCAAAGCTATCACTACGAATAACTTTTTTAGACAAAGTCCTCTGTGGCTTTGTCTTTTTTTTGAATTCAATGTCTACTTGTTTAAACATAAACAAAAAGTAAGAGACTTTGATTCTTTCTTGTCTATTTGGTAAGTTTCTTATTTGTGAGTAAAATAAGGGCAGCTATCGCAAAGAGACCATTTTGCGAGGCTTAGGCAAAACAAGTCCAAGCCTTGTTTGCCCTATGTCCTTGGAAAGGAGGATATCTGCTTGGTTTTTTCTTCCATGGTCTTCTTATGCGTATTTTTACCCGTGGTGTTTTTATTGAGTCGACTTTCCAAATCCATACCCTATCAAAATGGCTTATTGATTGTTGCCTCCCTCCTCTTTTACGCTTATGGAGAACCATATTATGTCTTGTTGATGCTCTTTAGCGTGTTGGTTAACTGGCTTTTAGGTCTAGCCATGAAAAATGGCCCTAAAAAATGGGCCTTGTGGCTTGCCATCTTGATTAACATCGGCTTGTTGTTTGTCTTTAAGTATTTGGACTTAGCCCTTGAGGGCATCAATTTCTTGTTTAAGCAAAGCTTTTCGTTACCTCACTTGCCTTTGCCGGTAGGAATTTCCTTTTTTACGTTTCAAGCTTTGAGCTATGTCATCGATGTGTATCGTCAAGATGTACCTGCTCAAAAAAGTCTGTGGCATGTGATGCTCTATATTGCCCTTTTTCCCCAGCTGATTGCTGGTCCGATCGTCAAGTATCACGACGTAGCGGCAGAAATTGAACATCGCTCTATGGATGCCCAAACTACGGCCCTTGGTTTTCGTCGTTTTTGTGTAGGGCTTGGAAAAAAGGTACTCATTTCCAATACCTTGGCGAGTACGGTCGATTTGCTCTTTGCAGCGAATCCTTCCTACATCAACATCGGCAGTGCTTGGATGGCGGCCCTTTGTTACTTGTTTCAAATCTACTTTGATTTTTCTGGCTATTCAGATATGGCCATCGGGCTTGGTGAAGTATTTGGCTTTCACTTTCATCAAAACTTCAACTATCCCTATATTTCTTGCTCCATTCAAGAGTTTTGGCGGCGGTGGCACATTTCCCTATCCACTTGGTTTCGTGAATATCTCTACATTCCCTTAGGGGGAAATCGTAAAGGAAAAGTGCGAACCTATGTGAACAAGATGATCGTCTTTTTGGCTACGGGCATTTGGCATGGGGCTAATTTGACCTTTGTATTGTGGGGATTGTGGCATGGATGCTTCATTGTGTTGGAAGATCTATTCCATCTCAACCGTTTGCCCAAATTAATTGGGTGGCTGGGAACCATGCTCATTGTCATCGTGGGCTTTGTGATGTTTCGGGCGGATACAGTCAGTCAAGGCTTCTTTATGATCACACAGATGTTTACAGGCTTCCATTTTGATTGGAACACGATGGCTTTGTTCTATTCGGTTTGTTCTCCCGTTTTAGCCTTAGCTCTAGTCGTCGCTGCTTTGGGCAGTGCTCCTTTGTGGCGACAAGTAAACTTTGATGAAGCCCCTATGATTGGCTGGTCCTATCTCGGTGGATATGCTCTTTTGGTGGTTTGCTTATTGGCTTTATCGGCGGGGACCTATAATCCCTTTATTTATTTTCGTGTTTAATTGTTATGAAAAATTTACTCCCAAAATTATTTATCACGGTATTGATCGCTACTCTTCTTGTCCCGTTAGTTGGAATGATCTTTTGGTCAAGCGATGAAACTAGTGAAAAGCGTGAACTGGCCACCTTTCCTACCCTCATGGAAAATGGGCAATTCAACGCTAAAATTCTTTCTGAGCTTGGAAGTTGGTTTGATGATCACTTTGCCTTTCGTTCTTGGCTGATTACAGCTTATGCAGATTTAGAAAATGCCCTTTTTCGAGAATCAAGCATTCGCAATGTGCTACGAGGTAAGGACGATTGGTTGTTTTATCAAGAAACCCTCGATAACTTTACGGGCCTCAATCGCTTAA
>CAZTNF010000064.1:0-7845 GCA_964615295.1 uncultured Erysipelotrichaceae bacterium
ACCAAAATTGGCGGAGAAGGAGAGATTTGAACTCTCGCACCAGTTTCCCGATCTACACCCTTAGCAGGGGCGCCTCTTCAGCCACTTGAGTACTTCTCCAAGGATGTCGGCCTTTGCCGGCCGCCCATTTATACTAACATTCCCTTATCTCTGAGGCAAGCTCTTCTTAAAATTTTTTTTGAAATTTTTTAAGAAGCGATCTTCTCTTTTTTCCTTATACAAAAGATATGAAGATCAAAGAATGTACTCCGGAGCAGCGACCACGTGAGAAAGCCACCCGCTTTGGGATGAAAACCCTCACCGATCAAGAAGTGGTCTGCTTGCTTCTTGGAACAGGAACCAAGACAAAGGATGTAACCCAAATTGCAGCCGATCTCTTGAAAGAAAGTGAAAATCTTTCGCGACTGATCAACTTAAGCCTTAATGAGCTTACTGCCCTAAGTGGAATTGGTCAAGCCAAAGCACTCCAAATTCAAGCGGCTTTTGAATTGACTCGTCGCGCTTTGAAAGCCAAGACGTATTCCTTACCCATTCGAACTGTAGATGATGTGGTGGAGTGGCTACAAGTGGAATACGGTTGTCAACTTCAAGAACACTTCGTGGTGCTGTTTCTAGATATAAAAAATGGCATTATTTGTCATAAGTCCCTTTTCATTGGAACTAGCCATCAATCTCTAGTGCACCCCAAAGAGATTTTTCGCGAAGCGTATTTAGTGAATGCGCATCAAGTTCTCTTTGTCCACAATCATCCCTCTAATGATCCCATTCCGTCTCTAGCCGATATTGAATTGACCCAATCTCTTGAAGAAGCTGCGCAGGTGTGTCAAATTCCCATTATGGATCATGTAATTGTGGGACGAAGCAGTTCCTTTAGCTTTCGAATCCATGGCTTATTGGAATCCTCCTGACCAACTTCTATTAGGCTGTTATAATGAAAAACACGTTTTGAATTTAGAAAGGAGAGTCGTATGCGCAAATTGTCTCGCACCCAAAAAAATTTAGTTTTGCTCATCAGTTTTTTTTGTCTGCTGGCCTGCTTAATGCTTTCCTTGCGCCAAAACACCCTCTCCAATTTGGGCTATAGTGCGTGGACCTATTTAAAATATGGCCTTTTTGAAGCTCCAGTAGAGTCTTTTACCCACGCTTTAGATGATTTTTCCAGTCTGTGGCAGGCCTATCAAGACAACGTCTATTTAAATGAGCAATTAGCCAACCAACGCTCCTATCAAACTCTCTATGCCCAAGAACACAATCGAAATATAGAACTTCAAGGTCTTTTAGAGCTAAAAAATTCCTTACCAGATTCTACACAAGTGAGCTGTCAAGTGCTCAGCCGTCCAGGCCAATCTTGGAACCAAACAGTTGTCGTATCAGCCGGCTCAGCCTCGCATGTAGAAAGAGGCATGATGGTGGTCTCTGCCCAAGGCGTGGTGGGAATAGTCAGCGAAGTTCAAACTAATACGGCTACTGTCGCTCTTTTAACTGGCAATGATTTGCCAAACAACTTTGCCATTCAAATTTCATTGGACGATGGTTCAACAGTAGAAGGCGTTTTTCAAGGCTATGATGCGGATTCCAATTGCTATCGTATTCGCCTTTTTGATCATGAAGCTGTGGTTCTTCCTGGCCAAAAAGTAGCCACAAGTGGAAAAGGAGGTGTTTATGCCTCTGGATTGATGGTAGGAACGGTCGTGGAAACCATCATGAATGATGATGCAGTGGTCTCTACCATTTATGCTCGTCCCGTTGAAGACATCACTGGTTTTACCTATGTCACCATTTTCTCTCAAGGAACGCCAGCTCCTTCTTTATAATTTTGTAGACAGGAACGATTTATTTTGAAGCCAAAAGGAGGGCAAGCGTGAAAAAGAAATTTGGAGTGTTGTTTGGCTTTTTTTGTTTGGGGATGTTGGATGCCATTGCCGCTTACATTTTTCCAATTGATTTTACCTATACGCATCTTTCCATTGTCTGGCATTTTTACTTAACGGGTCTTTTGGTCTATGTTCGCGATAAACCATGGCTTACGCGCTGGTTGATTGGACTGTTGGCTGGCTTTGTGTTTGATGCTTTTTTCTCCTCTTCCTTTCCCATCTGTTTGGTTTTGTATGGTTTTTTGGCTTGGCTTTCGGGATTTTGGCGCACGCTCATTCCCTCCAAGCGTCGTCAGGGTTTTATTTATATGAGCCTTCTTTTTTTGGCAGATTTTATTCCCTATCTCATTGAGCGCTTGCTTAACTTCACAAATGTTTCACTTTGGATTTGGCTGTATCGTATGGAGCTTTTAACTTGGCTTTTTGGGGGATTGATTTGCATTGCGCTCATTCATATGGATTTAATTATGGACCGCTTTTACGCATTTCAAGCGCGCGTCAATCAACCTAAACCTAAATCAAAAACGGCTAAGATGGCATCACATTAAATTCATAATGAAAAAAGTGCTTTTTTCTAAAATTTTTGGCGTACTTTTCTAGAAGGAAAGTGCGCTTTCTTTTTGGTAAAGAAACTCTTTTAGAAAATGAAAAGAGGGAAAAAGGGAAGGAAAAGGAAGGGAAAAATTGGGTTTTTAGGTTTATGTAATGGGATTTATTAAGTATGCTAAAATGACTTGATTTAACTTGGATTGTTATAGGCTTCTTCCCACGCAATCCAAATCAAAGTTAAAATCTTTGGATAAAAATTTAAGGAAAGTCAGTGGAGATGGACTGAGAAAGGAAGGTTCGGGTTTTCCTGGCAGGAATGTCTCTCCAACCCGAAACGGAATGAAAAAACTGTTGCTTGTGGATGGAAATTCTGTGTTATTTAGAGCATACTTTTCGACCATTTACACCAATCGAATGTCAACTTCAGGAGGCATTCCAACCAATGCGGTATTTGGATTCATCACGATGCTTCAAAAAAGTATCCAACTTTCCAATCCAGATGCTATTTTGGTGGCTTGGGATGCAGGAAAAAAGACGTTTCGTCATGACAAGTATGAAGAGTACAAGGGAACAAGGCCTTCTTTAGATGACGAATTGCTTGTACAGATGCCCATTGTTCGCGAGTATCTACGTGCGGCAGGAATAGCTTCTTATGAAAAAGAAGGGTATGAAGCCGATGACATCATTGGAACGGTAGCTACAGCGTGTGAAGGTGATTGGGAAACGACCATTTTGACAAGTGACAAGGATTTATTGCAACTCGTGGATGCCACCACCCAGGTCATGTTGATGAAACGAGGTTTACAAGAAGTGGATGTGATGGATGAACAAGCGGTCGAAGATCGCTATGGCTTAAAGCCAATTCAAATCATTGATCTCAAAGGATTAATGGGTGATCCATCCGATAACATTCCTGGTGTGAAACACATCGGGGAAAAAACGGCCTTAACGCTCCTGCACAAATACGGCTCGATTGATAATATTTACGATCACATTGACGAGATCAGTGGCAAGCGTAAACAGTATCTTTTGGAAGGCAAAGAGATGGCCTATTTGTCCCAAGAACTCGCAACCATTTTTAAGGAAATGGATTTGCCCTTTGATTTGGAATCGCTTGCCTATCATCAAAATAGGGAAGAAGCTGCTTCCTTTTATCATAAATATGAAATGAACTCGCTCTTGGAAAAATTGCGTCAACAGCGCCCCATGCCAAGTGAAGGCCCTGCCAACCTCATCACTGTGGATCATTTTGATGGAGCAAAAAATACGGGATTGGTGCTCTTGCCTTTGTATACTCGGGGACCCTTTTTGGAGCAAACTCTCTTTGGCTTTTTGTACAACGTTGAAAATGAGGTACATTACTTGCCAGTGGAACAAGCGCAAAAGGATGAAGCTTTCTTGGACTTGTTAAAGACCGATTCTACCCTTCAAACTTGGTCGATCAAAACAATGCTTCATTTGTTGGATCGCTATAGTTTTCCTTTGGCTATCTTTGCCCATGACATTCATCTCGCCCTTTTCTTGTTGCATTCCCAAGCCACGAGTACACAAGATCAAATTCGCGCAGCCAATATCGTCTTACCTACTTCTTTGCATGACTTATCGCTTAAAAAGTTTGGAGGTTTTACCCAAGAAAGAGCCTTACCGGTCTATGCCAAGTGGTGCGAAGGACTCCAGGGCTTAATGGAAAATGAGCTCTTAAAACAACTTGAAGCGGAAAACCTTATGGATTTGTATCAAACCATTGAGCTTCCTTTAACGCGCATCTTGTACAAGATGGAGTGCGAGGGAGTTCAGATTTCTGCAAAGATTTTAAGCGAAATTGGTAAAGAATACCAAGAACGCATGAATGAAATTGCCAAATCGGTTTACGCCTATGCAGGCCATGAGTTCAACATCGGATCGCCTAAACAGCTTGGTCAAGTGCTCTTTGACGAAATGAAGCTGACTAGTGGAGGGCGTAAGCGTTCAACAGCGGCTGAAGTCTTACAAAAGATGGTTGGGACCCATCCAATTGTCGAAGAGATTTTGGAGTATCGTAAATATTCCAAACTCGTTAGCACCTATATCGAAGGCTTAATGCGCTACATCAAAGATGGTCATATTTACACGACTTTTAATCAAACAGTAACTACCACAGGACGGCTGTCCTCGTCGGATCCAAACTTACAAAATATTTCGGTAAAAACCGATGAGGGTAAACAAATTCGTAAAGCTTTTGTGGCTCCTGAAGGGTATTGTTTCTTGTCGGCGGATTACTCTCAAATCGAACTCCGTCTCTTGGCCCATATGGCCAATGAGCAATATATGATTCAAGCCTTTCAAGAGGATGAAGACATTCACAATCGCACCGCATCCATTATTTTTGGGGTACCGGAAAACGAAGTAACAGAACAAGAGCGCCGTGTGGCCAAGACAGTTAATTTTGCGATCATCTATGGACAAACCGAATTCGGTTTGTCTCAAGAACTCGGCATTTCTCGTTTCCAAGCGCGTCAATTCATTCAAGCTTATATGGCCAATTATCCAAATATTCACCGCTATATGAATGAACTCATTGCGTTTTGTGAAGACCATGGATATGTTGAAACGCTGTTGCATCGCCGTCGGGAGATCCCAGAAATCAAAGATAAAAATTACATGACCCGTGAATTTGGTAAACGCGCTGCGATGAATGCGCCCATTCAAGGCTCGGCAGCGGATTTGATTAAAATTGCCATGGTTAAAATGGACAAGGCTTTAGAGGAAAGGAATCTTCAAAGCAAGATGATTCTTCAAATTCACGATGAATTGATCTTCCTTGTTCCCAACGAGGAAAAAGAAGAGATGGAAAAGCTTATTGTCCAGGTGATGAGTCAAGCGATGCAACTCAATGTGCCTTTAAAAGCAAGCGTTGGGGTTGGACAATCCTGGTATGAGGCCAAATAATGCCAGAAGGACCAGAAGTTGAAAGCGTCTTACGGTGGTTAAAAAGCGAAATTCAAGATCAAGCCATCGTCAAAGTAGCCATTTTATATCCCAGTCTCATTCAAAATATGGAAGCCACTGCGTTTGAAGCCCAACTCTTAGGGGAACACTTTCGTGCTTTTCATCGTTTAGGCAAATATCTTGTCTTTGTGCTCGACCACTACGATCTCATTGGGCACTTGCGTATGGAAGGAAAGTTTCTCTTACTCCCCGATGAAAAGACGCTTGAGGGCTTAGAGGAAAAGATCACTCGCCATATTCATGCTCGCTTTTGGCTGGAAGATGGGCGTATCTTAGTCTATCAAGACGTTCGCAAGTTTGGACGCTTAGCTCTTTATTCCAAAGTGGATGATTGGAAAAGCTTACCAAGCTTTGCGCATGTGGGAAAAGATGTTTTGGATCCTTCTTTAAGCGCCCAAGATTTATATGAGCGAGGCGCAAAGTCCAAACGTAACATCAAAGCCCTTTTATTGGATCAATCCGTATTGGCTGGTATTGGTAATATTTATGCGGATGAAATTTTATTTGAAAGCCACATTTCTCCTTATACATTGAGTCAAGATTTAAATCTTCTCGACTATCAACGCCTTTTAGCTGCCTCACGCACCATTTTACAAGAAGCCATGGCTCATGGTGGAACCACCATTCGTACCTTTTCGTATGGAGGTCATGCGGGAGGGTATCAAAGTAAGTTACGCATTCATGATCAAAAGGAATGCCCAATTTGTCATACTCCCCTTAAACGAGAAGTCGTCGCAGGGCGCGGAACCTGGGCTTGTCCAAAGTGTCAGCCTCGTCTCGCTCAAAATAAAGAAACCAAAGAAAAAAATAAAATTTAAAAACACAGCAAATCCTAAAGAAAGGAGAGGATGTCTGGATGCGTCGTGCTTTGTTTTTTCAATCCACTCCTTCCCCTACCCCCTTTGTCCTTGGAATCACTGGATCTATGGGGGCAGGGAAAAGCACCCTTACCAATCTCTTAGCTAAGCACATCCCAACTAACGATTGCGATGCGATCAATGCCAAGCTTTTAGAACCAGGACAAGAGGGCTATGAGGCTTTAAAAGAAGCGGGTCTACTCTTTGTTCAAGCCGATGGCCAAATCGATCGTCAAGCTATGGCGAATGGGATGTTTGAAAATCCCCAAGCGCGCCAACAAATGGAAGCCATTCTTCATCCTCTGATTTTAAAAAAGATGGAAGAGTGGATCCAAAAGCAAGAAGGACTTTGCGCTGTTGAGGTTCCTTTGCTTTTTGAACTTGGACTTGAAGATCGCTTTGATGCAATTTGGACGGTCACTTGCTCTTTTGAAACGGCTCTAAAACGCCTTGAACAAGGACGCCATATTTCCCGAAGCGAAGCCTTACGACGTTTGGCTTTGCAGTATCCGCCTGAACAAAAAGCCCAAAAGTCCGATGCCGTGTTGGTCAATGATGGGGATAGAGAAGACCTTGAAACTCAAGTGAAGGCGCTTTTAGCTCCTCTTCAAGACTCTCTCCAAGAGGAGGGTTTTCAATGAGTCTTTCTCTAGGTCTTGATTTGAACACGCCTTCCAATTGGACGACCTTTTTAACCATTCTCTATCGTCCCTTGATCGGAGATCAAGCTTGTACCCTGTATACACTCCTCTATGGACTCGCTCAAAGCCATACTAAAGTGGAGATGAGCGATATTGAGGCCTTGATGGTGAGCAATCCGGGCTTAGTAAAACAAGCAAAAGAACGATTGGAAGAATTTGACTTATTAAAAAGCTATGTCAACTCTGAGGGAGAAATCGCTTTGTTAGAGCTAGTTGGTCCCCTTACGGCCGATGCCTTTATGAAGCACCCCATTTATCGACGCTTATTGAGTCAAAAAGTGGGATCAGAAGGAATAGAGCGCATTAAACGACTGCTTGAACCTAAGAAAAAACGCCTAAAAGATGTCAGCAAAGCGCTTTGCCTTGACCAATACGAAACAAGCGATGAATCCAATCTTCCGCTTAATTGGCATGAACCCCAAGATTACGACTTTGATTGGGCTTTGTTTTTTCAAAACATGCATCGAACCTTTCCCCAACGGCTACGTACCCGTCAAAATATGAGTTACATTGCCTATTTGGCCAACTTATATGGTCTAGGGGAAATTCCCATACGCCATATCGTAGTGCGGCATTTATCCGATGATAAAACTTCCATTGATTTTGAAAGCGTGGTAGAGGACTTGAAAAAGTCCAATCAAATTCAAGAATCCAATCCCAACGATTTCAGCCAATCACCTGTGACCTTCCTCAAAGCTAACCAGCCTAAACAAGCACAGGTGTTGCCAAAAGAAAAAGCCATCTTAGCCAAGTTGGCCGAGAAGTGGCAGTTTTCCAATGAACTCATCAATACGCTCGTGGACTACTCCATGAAGCAATGCCAAGGACAATTCATCGACCGCTATATTTTAACGGTAGCCAACAACTTGTCGCGTA
>CAZTNF010000064.1:7855-9545 GCA_964615295.1 uncultured Erysipelotrichaceae bacterium
AATATTCACACCCGTAAAGAAGCGTTAGCGTATTCTGAAAGCAAACAAACTCTCAGTTCTTTCACGAAAAAATATCCCTCCAAATCGCAACTTGGCCCTGAAGAAGTGGTAGTGCCCAGTTGGTATGATACCGCTAGCCAAGAACTAGCCAGTGAAGAGGAAATTGAAGAACTCATGCGCTTGAGCCAAGGAATCTTACAAATCCAACAAGAAGCCACAAACGATCCAAGCTTTTTAAATCAAGATTCTTCTTTCATGAATTGGTCAGCCTATCAAGATTTAGAAAAAAGCCTAGGATCTCTTGAGTCTTCCAATTAATCCCATTGCACCACCTTGCGCTTTGGTTTACTCTTTAACGAATAAACCAAGCGCTTTTTTCATCTTATTTTTCACAGAAAGGAGCAATCCATGGAACGCATTCAAATCCCTGAAGAATCTGAAGAGGTCAAATTGCGCCGCAAAAAGCAATGGCAAGAGGCTGCTCAAAGCTTAGCCCATGAAAAAGTCGTGCAAGCGTTTTTAGAAAAGCATCATCAAGATCTTTCCTTAGTGGAAGACCATTTATCTTTGTTTCATCGTGAAGTGGAGCGTTCTAAAAAATGCACTCCTTGTCAAGGTCTTGCCTTTTGTACGATGGATTTAAAGGGAATGCCTTTGGAACTCTACTTTACTGAGGAAGGTTTTTTGGATGAACGACGTATCCTCTGTCCCTATGCTTTAGCGCGCTATCAAAAGATTAAACACAAGGCCAACTTTCTCATGTCCCATCTTCAAGAAGCCGATTATGAAGTCACCATTGAAAAACTCATTCAATCAGCGCGAATGCAACCCAAAATGTACATCATGGCTTGTAATCAAGCTTTTCAGATGTGCCAGTCTACGCAAGGAGGCCTGCTATTTTATGGAGAGCCGGGAACAGGAAAATCTACCTTGATGATGGCTATTGCGAATGCTAAAGCCATGCAAAATCAAAAGGTGGCTTTTGTCAAAGTCCCCTTGTTGATCTCCCAAATCAAAGAAAATATGTCCGATCCAGAATATCGCTCAATTGTATTTTCAAAGCTGTACAACGCCGATGTGCTGTTTTTAGACGATTTTGGCAGTGAGATGAGCACCCCTTGGAGTCGCGATGAAGTGTTGTTTCCTTTGCTTGATGAGCGATTAACTCGCCATAAACAAACCTTCTTTGCGAGCAATCTTAATTTAGAAGAGTTATACAAACGCTATGCCTTGGATGCCTCTTCGCTCAACGGCTCTGCCACTCGACGCTTAATTGATCGCGTGCGCGCTCTTGCGAAACCTGTAGAAGTACGTGGTCTTTCAAGACGAACCACTTGGTCTTAAAAAAACAAAGTCAAAGTAAGGTGTTTTTATCCAGATAGAAGGGACTGAGAAATGAGAGATGCTTCATCTTTCTAATAGCGGCGTTTATGGAAAAGGGCTTGGAAAGTACAGAAGAATCAGATCGCATTAAAAAATGGCCCAATCACAATTTGTATGAAGCCAAGGGCAGACTTCTTAAAAGAGAACAAAGCCGCGCAGGCAAAGTGATTGAATCGACTTGGAAGAAAAAATACGAAGAAAGCTACAAAAAGTTCGAGGGCACTCTGAAAGAGCTTGTGGGGAAGATCTAAAAGATGAAGAAATTGAAAAATATGAATCGCAGGCTTTATCACTCGATAAAAGGATA
>CAZTNF010000065.1:0-9332 GCA_964615295.1 uncultured Erysipelotrichaceae bacterium
CTCATAAAGAAGATTGTCATAAATAGCTCTTATCTCATAGCAGTTTTTTGGAAAGTTCGAATTTAAGCCCTTTACCAAATTTCGATATTGTCGCATTTGGCCCACAAACTTTCCGTGAGCATCTTTCTCTTTTGACTTATCGTAGGCTTCTTGTAACTCTCGTCTTGTGCTATGAACTCCTTCTATTTCATTAGTCATCTCAATTTCTTTAAACAAACAGTTTTTGAGAATCGTTTGAATAACTGGGATCTTGTCCTTGAACCGCGAAAACTCTTCATTCTTTTGGTAAATGGCCTCTATAAGCTTAGAAACTTCAGGAGCCATAAAAAAGAACGCTGGAAAGCCATTGATTGGAAAGTCGAAGTGAACTGTATTTGGGTCATTAAATCTTTCTTTATAAATAACTCGATGGTCAATATTCGGATTGTAGTAGCACTTCGCTAGTAGCCTATACTCCATAAAAAGCAGGCTCCTTTCTAAGATGATAGTATCAAAGCAAGAACATTCTTAATATCACTTCTTTTAGAAAGGGGATTAATTATGGATGGAATTTTACTCAAAAATAGCGTTTTAACAACCGCGGATAAGCTCTTTTCACAGGTTATAAATTCTACGTTTTTTGGTAGGGGCAATGATGATGAAAGAAGATATACTTTATTCTTTTCCCGAATGTAAAAAGCCTAGACAAGTTGATTATGTAACTGGTTGGTATATTAAAGCGGCAAAATGCATAAAAAGCTATCCAATAGAAGTGGCATTCGTTTCTACTAATTCTATTACTCAAGGTCAACAAGTAGCTCTTTTATGGGAAGAATTATTTAAGAAATATCAGATTCAAATAAACTTTGCTTATCAAACTTTTATTTGGAGCCATGAAACACGAGATCAAGGGAAGTGATAGTACGAACTTACTTCATAAAGTAAGTTCTATTACTGAGTAGTTAAGTTATAATGGAACGCCGTGTGAAGCCGAAAGGTTTCAGGCACGGTGTGGAGCGGGAGCTGGAGATAGAATCAAAAGATTACCTATCGCTATAGAGACCGAATAAGAGAGATTCGGCGATTGAGTCAAAAAGAAATCTTAAAAAGACACTTAACGACTGGTGAAAAAATACTGGTAGTAAAACATAGGTGGGAGGCTGTACCTTTTGGAGGAACAGCCCAGTTTTCTAAAAACTACTTAGATTCAAAAATTTCGACTCTCAAGAAAGAGAGGTTAATCCTCTAAATAGCACAATTGAGCGCTCGTAGGCTCTTTTTTTTTCTGCTGTTTTCTCAAATTTGGGTAATAAATGAACGATCAAATCAGCTTAAGTTTTACTTTATTAAAGCCTTAAACTCTTTGTTTAAGTCATAATCAGATAAATGGAGTTTAAACATCAAGAGTCATATCAGAAGTAGAATGACGAAGCATTTTTTGAGTATAGGTTACACTTAATCCTTTTCCCAGAAGAGTTGGGGCAATAGTAGGCCAAAATTTTTGAGGATGAATTTTAATCGAAAGATAATTCAATACTATAAGCAATAAAAACATATCTTATTAATGTTTTTTATTATCTATTTAGGCTGATAACTAATCTATAGTGTCCGTTCTTGATTTTTTGAAGCTCTTAATAATATATGATATGTAATATTAGATGAAGTAAAGTAAAATAGAATTAAGGAGGAAAGAATGGATATCGTACCTACAGGGGCCCTTCTTGAGCTGTGCATTTTGTCAGCTTTAGAAGAAAGCTCACTTTATGGCTACCAACTTACGAAAAGAATATGTAAATCCTTTTCTTTGTCGGAATCAACACTTTATCCAGTCTTGCGACGGCTTAAAGCTAATGGATTTTTAACTATGTTTGAAACGACGAATAATGGAAGAACAAGGCGGTACTACGCTTTAACCAAACAAGGCCACTTACGATTGGCTACGTTAAAACAAGAGTGGATCCTTTTTGCGAATAAAATAAATAAACTTTTGACGGGAGATGATGCAATTGACGGATAAAGAATATCTTTTACGTTTGGATTTGGCTTTAAGCTCATTGCCTTTTGAAGAACGAGAAGAAGCAGTGGAGTTTGTTCGAGAATTGTTTGCAGAAGCCCTTCAAGAAGGGGACTCTACTTATTCGGTAATAAAAAGCCTTGGAAATCCAGAAGTATACGCCCAAAAAATTTTGGAAAGTTTTTCTTTTCCTATTTCTCCTTCTCCTTATAAAACGCCTTCTGATTTGGGTTTAAAAAAGTCTTATTCTTGGTGGAAAATTGTATTCACAGTCTTAGGAGCAATTTTCCTAATTCCTTTAGTCTTGGGTCTGTTGATGGTGATCCTAGGGCTTTGTCTTAGTCTCTTCATGGTCTTCTTATCCTTGATTGTGGCTTTCTTTTCAGGAATTCTATCTACTTTTATCGTATTAGGAAAAGGAATCTATTTAATTTGGCACGATCCTTTAGGCGCTTTATTTGACTTTGGAGCCACTCTATTTGGAATTGGACTAACCTGGCTTCTTGGAAATTTTATTCATTGGATTGTTCAAACTGCTTTGCCTAAAACTTGGTGCTATTTAAAGGATCAAAAGGAGTTTTGGTTTAAAAAAATAAGGAGAATTGGTACATGAGAAATTGGAAATTTTTACTTCCTTTTAGCTTTATAATACTTGGACTCGTGATTATGATGGCCACTGCTTTTTGGGCTAATTCTTCAACTCGCATAGCAAGTTGGCCAAGTGTGGAAATTGGACCGATTCGATTGATATTTTTTGGAGGATTTGATGAGTGAATGATTCAAGAGAAGAAAACGTGGATCTGATCTTTCATCAAGAAATCACTCATCCTGAACTGGAGCCGTTCAAAATACAAGAATAAGAAGAGGCTTGAATGGCTTTAATGATTTAAAAGAGGAAAAAAGCAGATATAAAGCAATAAATCCTCTCTAAAAAAAGGAGAAAAATTCTGAATTTTATGAAAAAAATCCTAGTAGGAGGCTTCACTCCATTTGGTGGCGATGCCATTAATCCTTCTTGGGAAATCGTGTCTCGCCTTCCCAAAGAAATTGATGGAGTCAAAATTGTGACTCTGGAAATTCCTGTAATTTATGAACAAGCTGCTCAGGCCCTTTTAAAAAGGGCTGAAGAGATCGATGCGGATTGTGTTCTTTGTTTTGGATACAATTCCAAAGCACGGATTGTAGAAATTGAGTATGTAGCGATCAATTTACAGCGCTCAAAGGTATCCGATCAAGCTGGCTTTATTCCTAGAGATTGTCCTATTGATCCAAATGGTCCCTTGGCTCGTAAAACAGATTTGCCTATTTTTGAGCTGGTTGATCGTCCTGATCGCACTTGGCCTGTGAAAATCAGTTTAAGTGCTGGGAGCTATGTGTGTAATGATGTGATGTATCGCATTTTAGCATGGTCTCAAGTCCATCATAAAATTGGGGGCTTTATTCATGTTCCTCCGTTTGAAGAGATTTGGGGGAAAGGAATGAAGAAGGAGGAATTATATCAAGCTGTTTATTCCTTCTTTAAAGATTTCATTCGCCTTGAAAACAAACTCTATTGACAACGTTTCAAATAAAAAACATCTTTCCTCTTAGTTCTGATGTAAAGTGGATAAAATTCTTTGAAATAAAAGATTAAGAACCTAAAAGGAAAGTTTTTTATTTTCTTTAAAGACTTATTTTTTATTCGTTTCACATACTTTTCCTAAAAAGCCTCCATTCTAAAAAACTTTTCTTTTGGCCTTCTCGATTTGAAAGAGAAACGAGAATTTTTTAACCTCTGCTCATTTCTTTAGGAGATAATAAATAATAATTTTTAATCTGTTTTTCTTGAATGAAGGAGGCCTAATTTTTTTAGAAAATGTGGAATTTGTTCTCTTATTTTAGATGCAAATTAATTTGAAATTTTCACTGACTAGATCACAATAAGCTTGTAAGACGTAAAAGAAATAAAAAAGGTTTCACCGAAGTGAAACCTGGGATGGATAAAGTGATATCGCAAGGCGATTAGAACGTACGGAGTTCTAAATCGGATACGATAATTGATTGTTCGATACGGTGCAGCTCTTCTTGACGACGGTTCACAGGGATCATTGCAGTGATCTCATCATCATCGTACCCTACCACCATATTGCGTTCGGATAACATGATGGGGCGTTTTAAAACGGAGGGGTTTCTTTGGATGAAACGAGTGAGCTGAGAAAGAGACATGTCATCTAAGCTCGTTTTTAAAGTGGCATAGGCTTTAGAACGAGTAGAGATAATGTCCTCTGTACCATTTTCGCAACGAGAAAGAAGATATTTAATTTCGGCTTCCGAAAGCAAGTTAGAGAAAATATTCTTTTCTACGAAATTAATATGGTTATCTTCCAACCATCTTTTTGCTTTGCGGCAGCTAGCGCACCCAGGGGATGTATAAAACAATACAGCGTTATTCATAATTTTTCCTCCAAAACTTTCTTTCAGTTCTTATTGAGCGATCGTTTTTAAATCTTTTCCTTAACTTCGTCTTTATCTTAACCCTTACTGAAGTAAAGATGCAATGGCTTTTTATAAATTTTTTAAATTTTTTTTCGCCTTTTTTGCTCCTGTCCTTATTGCTTTAGATCCTTTACTTAAAGTGGGAATTGCCTAATTTTCTATATTTTTAAAACTATTTATGCAATTTTAAACCTTCTTAATACTATAAATGAAATCATTTATTCATTCTCAGAGAGAAGCCTGTCTGTTTTTTTTTCTTTATTTCATCCTTAGTATGGAGTAAAGAATTTCTTTTTTTTCACTCAAAATACGTTTTTCATCAAAAGAAATTTTGGCTAAACCCCTTTCAAAGGATTGATTTTCGCTTTAAATTTTCTTCATCTTTTAAAGATCTTAATGTCTTTTTTTATACCTTAAAGATAGACATTAAGATTTTATTTAAAAATCTAAAGAGAAGAATTGAGGTTTCCATTCTTAACTAAGCTCTTGCGTTCTTTCTTTCTTCAACTGAACTTACTATATAATAGGGAAAAGGTAGTTTTTCCATCTATTAGAAAGGATTTTCTCATGTCTCAACCCTCCTCAACAACGAACACTCCTGAAAGCCAAGATGAAGTATATGTCTTAGAGGGCGAACCAAATGAAGTCTTTAATGCCCAAGATCAACGCATTTCTTTAACCCCTGAAGAAGAAAAAGAAATAGAATCCCAGATTTAGTCCTGTATTTTTTGTGAAATAAGAATATATTTTGATGAAGCCATAAAGAGATTCCAAGAAATAGGGATCTCTTTTTTCACTTAGAGCTATGCTAGTAAAGCGCTTTTTGCTATGTTACACTTTCAATGAATTCAAATTCTTTATTTTCATACTTTAATAAATATTAGGAATCACTTAAAAACGCTCTCTTCAAAAGAAGACGAAATGCGTAGAGATCTATGAAGAAAGGGAACGCTTAACCGATTATGGATGTAAAAGAAGTGTTGAATACCAATCAAAGCTATTTTGAGGATTTTGTAACGCGTGCTGTTTACAATTCCAATGCCATTGAGGGTAGCACCTTAACAAAAAATGAAACATATGCCTTGATTTTTGATTCCAATCATTGTCCCATTAATGCTAATGCCAAAGAAATTCATCAAGCGATTAACCACAAACGAGCTTTAGTCTACGTACTCGATCGGATCAATCGCAATGAACCCCTTACTGAAGAGTCTTTGATAGAAATCAATGACATCATCAATGAAAACATTCTCTTTGGTGGAGCTTATCGTGAAGATCCAGCTATTGTTTCCGGTTCCACCAAGGTTTTTCCAGGGCCTGAAGAAATCTCGTCTTTTTTAAAACAATTCATCGCTCGTTACAACGATCACGTAGAAAATGGCTTTACTATGCAAGATGTGGCTGATCTGCATCTTCAATTTGAAAACATCCATCCTTTCTCCGATGGAAATGGAAGAACAGGCCGTATTTTGGTTGATTCCATGCTCATTCGTGGTAATCAAGCGCCAATTGTCATTCCTTTGGATTTGCGCAATGATTACTACAAGATGTTAGAAATCAACAACGTAAAAGCGATGGCTGAGGAATTTAGTCGTCTTCAAGAACAAGAAGAAAAACGCATCGAAGATTTCGAAGCTTTACGCTAAATCTATCTTTAGTCTTTACAAGCAACCGATTCGGTTGCTTTTTTTTTCTAAGTCCTGTGGGTTTTCCATTCTTCAAGAAGAGGAAGTTTTTTTATTTTGAAAAATTGTAGCCCCTTCTTGATTTCTCCTTTAGGGAAAAGAGTTTTCGTTATACGACATCTAGGAGAAAAAATTACTTTTGTTTAGTCATCTGTTAAAATTAAACTAACTAGCAATTGGGTTTTAAGCTCAAAAAGAGCTTTTAATACACGAACGGGATCTTTTCTCAAATCTTCCGTTCTCCCCCATATAAATAAATAGGACAAGAAGAATAAGAGCTGTTCGTGAAAATTGCGATTTTTGCAATGGCCCATGCAGATCAAAGGAGTACTTTCGAATGATTAAACGAATTGGCATTCTGACTTCCGGAGGCGACTCTCCTGGAATGAACGCAGCAGTTCGGGCCGTAACCCGCATTGGGATCAACGCTGGACTCGAAGTGTTCGGAATTTACAATGGATACAAAGGAATGGTAGAAGGCTATATCGAGCCTCTCACCACGGAATCTGTAAGCGAAATCATCACACGTGGCGGAACGATTCTTGGCTCAGCCCGTTTACCTGAATTCAAAGAAGTAGAAGTGCGCGAAAAAGCCATTAAACAGTTGAAAAAGCGCGGTATTGAAGCCGTGGTGGTTGTAGGTGGAGATGGCTCCTATCGTGGTGCTTTGGAATTAACTCATATGGGCATCAACTGCATTGGCTTGCCAGGTACAATTGATAACGACATCACTTGCACCGATTTTACGATCGGTTTTATGACCGCTTTAGAAACCATCGTTGATGCAGTCGATAAACTGCGCGATACGTCTAACTCGCATCATCGTTGCTCCATTGTCGAAGTTATGGGTAACCGTTGTGGAGACTTGGCTTTATGGGCAGGTGTCGCTTGTGGAGCCGAAATTGTGGTAACGAGCGAAAGTGGCTTTGATGAACAAGACATTCTCGATCGCTTGCGCGATTTGGATCAAATCAAAAAGAAAAAGCATGCTATCGTGATCATCTCTGAAAAAATTACAGATGTGCATCAGTTCGCCAAAAAAGTCACTCTGAATACCGGTTTCTCGGGCCGTGCCACGGTTCTTGGTCACATCCAGCGTGGTGGATCTCCTTGTCCATTTGATCGTATGTTGGCGAGTCAAATGGGAGAAAAAGCGGTGGATTTGTTAATGCAAGGCATTGGTGGTCAATGTGTAGCCATTCGCCAAAATAAAATCGTTTCTTACCCGATCGAGCGTGCCCTTGTGATGCCTTCGGAATCCAAAAAGCCTTTGACGAATTTGTTTGAGCGTTTGGGATAAAAAGGGATGTCTTTCTTCTTATGATTGCCATATATACATAGACATCACATTGAGGTAATTTCATGGATAAAAAAACAAAAGTTGTTTGTACTATTGGCCCAGCCAGTGAAAACACAGAAATGATTTCTAAGCTCGTCAACGAAGGGATGAATATTTGTCGTTTAAATTTTTCCCATGGTGACTATTCAGAACATAAAAATCGTATGGATATGATCCGCGATGTCTCCAAAACGTTAAAAAAGCCAATTGGAATCATGTTAGATACGAAAGGCCCCGAAATTCGACTTGGAGAAATGGAAAATGGCGGGGTGCAATTTGAAAAGGGTGATGTAGTCACCATCGTAAACGATCCAAATTTAGTGGGAAATAGAGAACGCTTTGCGATCAGTGTTCCCGAAGTATTCAACGATGTGCGCGTTGGAGATTTTATTTTGATGGACGATGGCAAAATGCGTGTAGATATCACCCAAGTCACCCCTGGTAAAGAGTTCAAAGGCGTGGTAGCCAACCCTCACTTCCTTAAATCCAAAAAGGGATGCAACTTACCTGGCATTATTTTGTCGATGCCTTTTATCTCTGCCAAAGACGAAGCCGACATTCGCTTTGGAGCCCAAAATGATGTCGATTACATCGCTTTGAGCTTTGTTCGCCGTAAAGAGGATGTCTTAGCCGTGCGGGATATTTTGATTTCTGAGGGAAAAGACGAAATTCAAATCTTTGCGAAAATCGAAAATCAAGAAGGATTTGATAATTTACGCGACATTCTCGAAGTGGCTGATGGCATTATGGTCGCTCGTGGTGACTTAGGGGTAAACGTTTCCTTGGAATACGTGCCAATTTACCAAAAACAGATGATTCGTATGGCTAATGAAGCTGGCAAACCAGTTATCACAGCTACCCACATGTTGGAGTCCATGCAAGGAAATCCTCGTCCAACTCGTGCAGAAGCTTCGGACGTAGCCAATGCCATTATGGATGGTACAGATTGTGTCATGACCTCCGCTGAAACGGCTGCTGGTTTATATCCAGCCGAAGCGGTTCATACTTTTACTAAAATTGCTAAAGCGATCGAACCCATGATTGACTACAAAGCGCGCTTAGCCGATGGAATTGCTTCTTCCAAGCGCAATATGAGCGATTCCATTGCGATTTCCGCTGCCGAAACGGCTTTAGCGATGGACATCAAAGCCATTATCGCCTTTACACAATCTGGCAGTTCCGCTAAACGTTTAGCCAAATTCCGTCCTGAAGCACCAATCATTGCGGTTACTTTCACTGAAGAAGTGCAACGGTCCTTGCTTCCTGTTTTTGGCGTTCATCCTGTAGTAACGGATGTACAAAATACCCAACAAAACGAAGTACAATTAGCACGCAATATCGCCCTTAAAAATGGCTTACACCATGGCGATAATATCTTAGTGGTCGCTGGCTATCCAGTGGGTTCCGGTTCGACTAACATGATGCGCATTGTAACTGTTTAATGTTTAGATGAAAGGCCTTATTTGTATAGGGCCTTTTTTAAAGCGTTTTGGAAAGAGAGTAGGGAGTAAAATCATGCAGCCTTGGAGCAACGAAAATGGATTTTGGATAAGAGAACCCAAATCCTATTATTTTGAAAATCAAACTCTTCAAATCATAACTGAGCCTCATACTGATCTTTGGCAAAGAACTTATTACGGCTTTATCAATGACAATGCCCCAGTCTTTCAAATACGCACGAAAGAAAAGTTTTTCTCCTTTGTGGTGAAAACCGAGTTTGAAAGCAAGCGCCGTTTTGATCAATGTGGAATCGTGATGTATTTGGATAGTGAAAACTGGTTGAAAGCCTCCATTGAATACGAAAACGAAGAATACCAACGTTTAGGAAGTGTGGTCACCA
>CAZTNF010000066.1:0-9208 GCA_964615295.1 uncultured Erysipelotrichaceae bacterium
GGCTTGATTTCTTTTTCTCTTTTCACTTTTAGAAATAGTCAATTTAGGAATCTGATGGTTATATCGGCACCCCTTCTTCTTGTAATGAGTCTATTTGCTTCTAAGTTTCCAGTAATACAATATGCCTTGTTATAATAATTTTTCGCCCGATTGAATTCTTTTATTCTTCGTTAAATATCCATAAGTATTATGAACCTCTTTATTGAGATACAATTCCTTTAATTTATCCAATAAACTCCATCTTCCCCATAAATGCACCATCTCGATAACATTCTCTTGGCCATCCAAATTTGGATTGTTTTTCTGGTGTCAAGATATTTCTTATGAGACCTCTCACATAAGGTGATCAAATTATTGAAGGAATTTCCTTTGATCTTTCTCGATTCAGGAGGATGTCAAAATAGAATCTTTTGATTTTTCATGACCGTGTTGACATTTTATATCGAAATAAAACGTATTCTCGAATATTCTAAAATTCTGGTTGTTCGTCTAGTTCGCTGAGCCTCTCTTCGTGTAGACATCTTCTCAACAAAATCGGTTCTTAATTGAATGGACTCAGCAATCATTTTTCGCTACTGTCCCTATCCACTAGAAAAACAAACAGCAAAGGGCTTCTAACGCGGTATTTTATTCAAAGGAGTCTATCTATTCTTTAACATAGTTCCTAAAGAGCTTAGGCTAGTCAACAACGGAACAAGTCCGTGACTTAGATCAGGGGTCATTGACCTTTCTTCTTTTGAAAGAGAGAAAACTACAAAAGTAGCTAAAAATCGGCCCTTTCCGGACTTCTTCTTTTTTTCCTCCTTCATAAAATGTTCACTTAATATATCGATTTTTTCGTTTTTTGTCTATTAAACGAGAACGAAAGATTTAGAAGGTTGTGGGCTTGGATCCATTTGCTTACAATAAATCCGGTGATTACATGAAAAAACTACTTAGCCTTTTTTTATGCTTGCTTTTGGGGTTGAATTTAATTGGTTGCTCTTCCAAACCATCTTCCATTGAAGTGGCCGATGGGGTCAATTTTTCATTAGTGGATGTCTTGGAAGTCAGCAACACCAAAGTCAACACCATTTATTTTTACTTTCTTGCAAGCGTTGAAAATACCTCCGACAAAACCTACCACACGAGCAATTTAAATTATCAACTTTGTGTTCCCGATCATGGAGAATACACTCCCATTAACCCAATTGATCAATACAAAACGATCATCACCAACGATGTACGCAAAGGGATGACTACCTATGTCTATGGCTATATTGGAGTGCCCAATACCGCTAATAAAAATATCGGGCTGTATGTTAAAGCCGAAGACTCCTTTATTCCCTTTGATTCTGTGGACATTCGCACCATCAAAGACGATGGTATTACCAATTCAGATGAAAAGAAATTTATTGTCTACTCTGATCAATACTACGAATTTGAAGTAGATGCAACCAATCTCGCTTACAAATACAAAGATGGAAACTCGACAGTAGAGGGACTAAAAATCATTTACCGAAACAAAACTAGATCTCGCTTGGTCATTCCTTTTTTATCCCCTATTTGCGATATTGACGGCTTTAAAGTGTCTTCCTTACCCAATGGCAATCAATTAAAGACCATGTCGCAATCTGAAATTGAAAAACAGGATTTTTCTCAAAAAGGTCTTCAAGCTAAAACGGAACAAATTCGTGCCGAAACCTTAGGCTATCAAGTGTTCTATTTAGCCCCAGAGCAGGAACTCAAAGCCGATATTTTGTTTGATGCTAAAGATACCATTCCCGATTTTTCGGCCAAGCAAAAAAATTGTGTCACCATTACGATCAATTCTCCCGCTTTAGGCTATCGCCAATTAATCAAAGTACCTTACATAAGCTAAAAAAAACGAAGTCTTCTAAAAGAGACTTCGTTTTTTTCTATATCGTATGGGAATATTACCTATTTCTTAAATTCTTTCACAGTTTTATCCCTCAAAAATAGATCTGCAATATGTAGTTTTTCTTTTATCTCATTAACTAAGAAGGATGTTAGATGAAATTCCTTTCATAAACTCAAAACCGAAGCCTAATTTAAGAAAAAATAGAACCATCAAATAATATATATTTTTTATAAATATAGTTAATTATAAAATTAGCATTTAAAGATAAAAAGCTTTACTTTTAGACTCTCAATCTTGCGTTTTATAGAACTTTGCCCATTTTGTCCCTAAACCATCCAACATAAAGAAAAGGAGCTGTAAATTATTTTCAATTGAAAATTGAGAATAATTTACAGCCCCAAACTTAAGCAATCGCTTCAGCTAAGGAATCCTCCTCTGATTCGTTTAAAGGATTCGCGTTAGAAGAAGGAGTTTCTATAACCTTTGGGTTAGACTCTTTGGAATTCAAAGCTGCTCTTTGAGTATTGGTAGCTGATGGAGCTTGAATAGAAGAAGTGGTTGTTGGAGAGCCAAGAGAAGCTTTGGAATTTACGCTCTTTTCTTGAGGATTTTGGTTAGTAGTTTCCACATTGTTTTCTTCTGCATCTGGCTTAATGATGACATCATCCACTTTATCGAGAATTTGACCAAGAAGTTTAGATTTCATCTCTTTTTCCATATGGCTGATCGCAGAAGGTTCCTCTAAATTTTTAAGGCGATCCACTAAGTCTTTATCAAGAGGTCCAAGTGGAGTAGCGGTGGAATTCGAACTGGAAGGAGTAGAAATTCCTTCTGTAGTAGAAGGCAAAGCTCCAGGCAAAGGAAGCGGACTTGTAGGACCGGAAGTGGAAGCAGAGGTATTTTGAGGTAAAATCAAAATATTTTCTTGATCTGGATCGTATGTATTGAACACTTCCATTTGCGTGGCAATGACCTCATAAATCCAGTGTTTACAAGGTTCTAAATTGTTAACCGTAACCTGTCCAATGACTTCCATTTCCACAGCGGAACTCGTTATGCCATTCATGGTCACATAAAAGGGTTCTCCCTCTACAAAATAAGGATTTTCTTTCATCAAACGCAATACTTCTTCTTTAAGTTGCGCATAATTTTCCCCAATGGGCACCGCAAAAGGGGCACGAATGCGAATATGAGGTAAACGAGAATAATTGATAACCATGTCTTCAATGATGGAAGCGTTGGGAATAATAACTTCTTTGCCATTGTCTGTGCGAATGGTTACAAACATAATTTCAATCGCCGTCACCACTCCTTTATGGGGCGCAATGCGCACATAATCCCCGACTTTAAAAGGCTTGGTGATCAAAATTTGCATTCCCCCTGCTACATTAGCCATATTGCCTTTTAAGGCGAGAGCCACGCCAAGGCCTAAAGCGGACAGGAGTGAAATTACGCTATTCATACGAATCCCTAGAGATTCTGCCGCCATAATTAAGGAAAATACAATGATAATAATGTTGGCTGCTGAGCCTAGAAAGGTAATCACCCCTTTGTCTTGAGAACGTTTGGCCATTTGCCAAATGAGTTTTTTAACCCAAGGTCCAATCAATAGTCCGGCTCCCACTTCAACAATAGGAATCCATACCGTTTCAATAAATTTCATTAAATCAGGAAGAATTTTATCCATATTATTCGTTTCTATTCCTTTCATATTTACCTTAATTTTATATGCAAAAGGCCGGATCTGGATTGGAGTCTATTTCTTTCTACCAAAAACGACAGATTTGAAAGAAACAGCTTCGTTTATTTGGCTCTTTCATCCTTTTTTAGGCATCAAAAAAGCTCAACTCAAAAAAGTTGAGCTTCTTAGAGTTATTCTGTACGTAAAGCTTCTACGGGATTTTTGCGTGAGGCAATGGAGGCAGGAATTAAACCAGCAATCATGGTCAAAATTAAGTTTATGACAATGAGCAACAGTGCTCCATTCCAAGGCAATACCGCAATATTAGCGACCCCTGTTATGTTTTGAATCACCATTGAAATCGGAATGTCCAACAAAATCGTTAAACCGACTCCCAATAAACCAGATGCTAAGCCAATGATGAAGGTTTCAGCATTGAAGACATTGCGGATATCTTTTTTCGAAGCCCCCATAGCGCGCAAAATACCGATTTCTTTGATGCGTTCCAAAACCGAAATATAAGTGATAATGCCAATCATGATGGACGATACGACTAAAGAAACGGATACAAAGCCCATCAAGACGTAAGAGATCATGTTGATCACGGTTTGGACACCCGAAAGCATCACTCCAACTGTATCGGAATAGGTCAGAATATTGGCCGGTTTATCTTGTTCTTCTTGCAAAGCATTGTAGTCCGTGATGAGATCATCCAAGGCTTCTTTATCTTCAAAGCTTGAAGCATACAGCTTAATAGAAGAGGGTTCATCGAGTTCAATAACGCCAAGTGTCGAAAGATTGGAATCGTAGGAGGCATTGAGATTGTTGTTATAGGTGGTGATGTAGTTGAGGATTTCATCTTGCGATAATCCTTGCATCTGCATCATCTGTTCTGGAGTGAGCGTCTCCATGGAAAAACGCTCGCCATTGGCAAACTCCTGTCCAGTAAAGACATTGATATCGGGATGAGCCATTTGGTCTTTGACGATTTCACTTTGTTTCGCTTGATCAGAACACCAATTGCGCAATGAGGAATCGTAGAGAACGCCACCTAGAGAGCTTGAACTCACCGTCTTTTCTTTGGGTTTTACAATGCCGACGATGGTAACCGTCTTACCTTCCTCTTTTAAGGCATTTGTAACAAAATTTTCCTCATCGCTTTGATCAATCCAAAGCGAATTGGCTTTTTGATAAAGAGCACTATTGGGAAGAACTTGAAGCTGCATGCCTAAGAAGTCATCGTTGGTGTAATTTTGAGTGGATTCGACTTCGAGTTTGTCGGTTTCGCCATCGATCACCTTTTGATAATTTTTCATCAAGCTATCTTGATCCAGTAAGCCAAGCGAGTAAAGAGCAAAGTCGGTGATCTGATTCCGAGAGTTTACCGCTAAAAGAATTTCGTGCTCGTTTTTTGGCCATTGACCATCTATGAGCTGGTAGTTTTCTTCGCGGAGCGTTTGAGAATCAGGCATTTGAATCCAAACTTCTTGATTCATCGGCGTGCTTACCCCCATAACTTGTTGAATTTGTCCCGCTGAAGATAATCCTAATTTATCCAGTAAGCTGTTAGGGGCAATGCGGACAAGTCCATACTTTGAATTGGCATTGTAGACACTCATATTCATCCCATACGTGTATTCAATAGCTTTCGCCTTTTGGCGAAAGGCTTCACCTGCATCGGATTCCAAATAGCGTTTGAATTCGGCAAGATTGTTGTTTTTGGAATTGGAGATGGAGTTTAAAATCGATTCCACCATTTTAGCGGTAGAAATTTGGCCCTGGCTAACTTCCTCTTCCTTTTGGTCATCGGCCATATCCATCATGGCACTCATCATCACCGACATATCCATCGTGTTATCTTTGAGTTCGATTGGGTAGTCAGCCATCGTATCATTTTGAACGCGAGTAATGTAGTCTTGCATTCCATTGGAGAGTGACATAATTAAACCAATGCCGATGATGCCAATAGATCCCGCAAAGGCAGTTAAGAAAGTACGAGCCTTTTTGGTCAGCAAGTTGGTGAACGAAAGCGAAAGGGCTGTAGCCCAAGACATACTAGGTTTGCGCAATTCGCCTTGCGTTTTTTCCACTTCCCCTTCTTGCACTGGATTGGAATCCGACACCATTTTTCCATCGCGCAACTTTACAATGCGCGTGGAATATTGGTTGGCTAGTTCGGGATTATGGGTCACCATGATGACTAAGCGGTCTTTGGCGATTTCCTTTAATAACTCCATAATTTGAACGGAGGTATCAGAATCCAAAGCTCCAGTGGGTTCATCGGCTAATACGATTTCGGGATCGTTGACCAGAGCTCTTGCAATAGCGACTCGTTGCATTTGACCACCAGACATCTGGGTTGGTTTTTTATTAATTTGGTCCTTCAATCCGACCTTTTCCAAGGCTGTGATGGCTCTTTGTCTTCGCTCCTGTTTGGATACGCCAGAAAGCGTTAAGGCGAGTTCTACGTTCTTTAAAACGGTTTGATGCATGATCAAGTTGTAACTTTGAAAGACAAAGCCGATACAGTGATTGCGATAAGTATCCCAATCTTTATCAGTATATTGTTTGGTACTCTTTCCATTGATGATTAAATCGCCACTCGTATATTGGTCAAGGCCTCCAATAATATTTAAAAGGGTCGTTTTTCCGCCGCCTGAAGGCCCTAGAATCGACACGAATTCGTTGTCGCGAAAGGTTACAGATACGTCATTTACTGCCTTAATAATCTGGTCACCTGCGTAATATTCTTTGACGATGTGTTTGCATTGAAGCATACCAAGCTCTCTTTCTAAAGAGTTTTCACTCGTTCTTTTACCATACGCTTTTTTAATTCAAAATCTGCTTAAAACCTTAAAAATCCCATCTCTTGTCGAATTGGGAAAAAATAATCGAGTTTTATGGATATTTGTTTAAAAATTGGTTAAATAAGGAAGATTTAAAAATTTTTTAGAATAAAAATCAAATAAATTTATTTTCTTGCTTTTTCCTGAACTTCTTTCATCAATTAAAAGATTTCAATTTCATTAAAAAGATTAAAAAGACTGTTTTTTAATCCTTTTCAAAGAAAAAGCCTTCTTGTGAAGAGGGTTCTCTTTGTTAGGCTATCTTAGGAGAAAATAATGTTGTCATTTTTCTCTTGTGCCTGATCTATAATAATTTTTATCACTATCCAAAAAGGAGATTTTGTTTATGGAAGAACAAAATAAACACCCCCTAGAAAACGATCCCACTCATTCCTTTGAAGAATCCCCAAGTGCTTCTGATTCCACAATTGATCAAGAAAGCCAAGAGACCAATGAGGAGGGGCTACTTTTTGAAGAAGAAGCGGAGTTATTGCCCATTCCTTTGGAAATCATCGAAGCTGAAATCGCTCGTGAAGAAGTCGATGAATTGTACTTGCGCAATCTCGAGGCGAATAAAGTGGTTTTTTCCTTTAGTGCTGCCGCTGCAGCGACAGGAGCTATTCCTATTCCTTTCGCCGATGCGCCCGTTTTAATTGCTGAACAAATTGCGATGTTGGCTAAACTAAGCGAAGTGTATTCCATCAACTTAAAGCGGAGCGGCTTGAAATCTTTAGTCTTCGCCGCTCTTGGAGTGTCGGGAACGACGATTCTTGGGAAAACCATTACTGGTTCGCTATTTAAAATGATTCCAGGTCTTGGAAGCTTTGGTGGAGCGGCCATCAATGGAACAACGGCGGCTGCCTTAACGGCCGCTCTTGGAGCAGCCTATGGGGAGCTTTGCCAGAAGGTCTTCTTAGGCGAATTGGATGAAAAGCTACTTTTAAGCCACGAAGGAAAAGCTCTTCTCGAAACGTCTTTTAAAAATCACTTACGAGGTGAGATGAAAAAAAGAGAAGAGGGAAAAGATGTGTTAAATACGACTCCTATTCCTAACCAAGATATGCCTATTTCTCTTCACACCGAACTCACTCCCGAAGAATGTGGTCAACCTTTAACTCCCGAACAGGAAACAGTTCAAGAAAATTTAGGCGATCTAGAGGATTTGATTCAAAACATAATTGATCAAAATGCCTCATCCGATTCTGAAGACTCCCAAGACGAATTGACTTCACAAAAATCTGAGTTATCCCAAGTAACTTTAGAAAACGAAAAGGCTCTGGAAAATCCAGAAATTTCTATTAAAAATGAAGAAAATAGCCTTGAAGCTGAAAAGGAAGAGACCAATACTTCTTCTCAAGAAGAAAGCCAAGTTGGCGCTCACAAGCTAGAAGAATCCCCTCTAGAACCGCCAAAACCAGTAGAAATTAAAGAAGAGATACCGTCTTCCCATCAAAAAGTCATAAAGACTCATTCCAAAACATACTCTCAAGAAGATATCGATCGCTTAGTTACCCTCTACACTACTCATGAGGAGTCTTCGGAACACGATTTGCCAAGCTTTTCCTTTCCAAGTTCAAAACTTCAAAAATAAAGAGCGTAAACGAAAGTTTCGCTCTTTTTTGTGTTGAAGCTGTTTAAGTTCCTTTAATTCTGTAAAGAAAGACCTCTAGAAATAAAAAAGACTGTCGGATCCAAAGGGAAGCCACAGTCTTTGATTTTAAGAATGGGAAGTAGCGCGTTTGCGGCCCATCCACCATAAGCAAAGGCCGACTAAAGCCATCAGAATTCCAAGGTATTGAGAGGTAGAAAGGCCATTGACAACTCCCCGAATCCCATCTCCTCGCCAAAATTCGATGATAAAGCGTCCAATAGAATAAGCGATTAAATACAAAGCTCCTAGTTCGCCTTGAAAGGTTTTCTTGGTGGAAAACCAGTGTAAAAAGAAACTCAATCCAAAATCAAAAGCGGACATAATAAGCTGTGTGGGAAAAAGAGACACTCCCGCTGGAGCTAAAGATCCTTCGGGAAATACGACTCCAAAGCTCGATTCTACTCCATAACAACATCCCGCTAAAAAGCAACCAATGCGGCCAAAGCCTTGAGCTAAGGCCAATTGCGGTACGATGAGATCGAGCCATTCCAAAAAATTCAAGTCGTGATTTTTACAATAGAGCCAGCCAGCCAGCATTCCCCCGATAATGCCCCCATATACTACCCAACCATCTCCAAAATTGGTTAAAATGGTTGGATCGTTTGGAATATCGGGCAATCGGGTAAGCCAATACAACAGCTTCGCCCCTAAAAAGCCACCTGCTAAAAAGGAAAGGCAGAGCCATTCTAAGCGCTTATGGCTATAACCGAGCGCTTCTACTTTTTTATCGGTGATGGAATACGCCACCAAGATACCAAGAGCAATCATCAAGCCATAGGAATAAAACTTGAATGGCCCTAGTTCTAAAAGAATCGGATGCATGAGAAATCCTTTCTAAGTTTTTTCTTTTATCAAGCCTAAAAATCACTAGCGCAATGAAGTGTCAAGCACACCAATTCAGGCGGATTGAACAAGCGCGGAATTTTCATTTGATCGCCAAGTCCTCGACTCACAAACAGCTGATGGCCATTTCGTTCGTAAAGGCCACTAGTATAGTTTGGAAACCATACGATGCCAGCCCCATTGTTTGGAGCGATGAGTCCATGATCCAAACAGCGCCAATGCCCTCCATGAAGATGACCACTTAAGGTCAAATCTGCTTGGACAGGCCACAATTGTTCAAACAAGTCCGCTCGATGCGACAACAAGATGCGAAAGGTGTTTTTGGC
>CAZTNF010000067.1:0-4327 GCA_964615295.1 uncultured Erysipelotrichaceae bacterium
GTTCGAAGGCACCATGGATTCCTTTTCAACTTCTAAAATCATCTCCACCTCCATGCGCGCTTTAATTGATGGAAAGATTGTCTCCACGGCCTTAGAAAAAGTGGAAGACGATAAGATGGATGAAACACTCAATGGCTTAAAAGAAGCGGCTCTTCTCATTTCAGAATCAGAAAAAGATGAACTGGTTCCGCCTATGGAAACCGAAATGGTGCAATCCAAATGGAAATGGATTGAACCAGCCGTTCCTCAAATTCTTGAAACCTTAGAATCGCTCGAAAAGAAGCTCTTAGCCGCCGATTCTCGAGTGACGATGGTAAACTCCCTTGGTTTTACGAGTGGATTTGGCCAAAGCCAAATGAATAATTCCCTTGGAGTTGACATTCAAGAAAGCAGCGGAATTCAAGCCCTATTTGCCCAAATCACCATGGAAGACAATGGAGATTTACGCGATGGGTATGTATACGAGATTGTGGAAAATTTAGACGATTTGGATCAAGATGCTTTGGTTCAAAAGTTAATCGATAAGGTCTCTTTCCAACTCCATGCCAAATCTATAAAAGCGCAGGTTTGTCCTGTGATCATCAACTATGAAGCGATGTCGACGTTGCTCAGTGCTTTTGCGCCAATGTTTTCCGGCTCATTGATTGAAAAAGGAATTTCTCCTTTGAGCCATTCTTTAGGAAAGCAAGTCTTCTCCACCAAGATTACCATTATTGATGATCCCAAAAATACTCAAGCGATTTCTCTTTCTAATTATGATGATGAAGGATATCCCACTCGAACCAAAGTCGTAGTGGACAAAGGTGTATTTGAAACTATTTTGCACAATACACGCTCAGCCAAAAAGATGGGAACAGTTTCTACTGGAAATGGCTTCAAATCCGGTGGTGGAGGGACAGATGTCGCTCCTATGAACCTTTATATTGTTCCGGGGCAGGACAGCTTTGACACGCTTTTAAAAACCATGGACAATGGAGTCGTGATCACCGAACTTGCTGGCATGCATGCAGGTATTGACTTTGTGTCCACTAACTTCTCTTTACAAGCCAAAGGATATGTAGTGGAAAACGGACAAAAAGGTCGCCCCTTGACACTCATCACTATTGCTGGCAATTTCTTAGAGATGATGAATAACATTGTGGCTGTAGGCGAGGATTTAAAATGGGAGATGCGTACTGTTGCAAGTCCCTCCATCTTGTTCACCTCGGCCGCTATTGGAGGCACTGAGAAATAACTATGGATACGGAATTCAATAACGACATTTTGCATACGGCCCTTGTGCGTATGCGAGAAGACAATAGCAATGAAAATGTGATCAAGGCGGTACAAGCCTTAATTGACACGAAAGTCATGATTCCAGCTCGTTGGGATAAAAAACCGATGATGGATGCGGCCACTGGGAAACTGGTTTTTTCTCCCGATACCAAAGTAACTCCTATTATTGTGACCAATGAAGCCGGCGTGAAATTCTTCCCTTTCTTTACGAGTGTAGAAGAAGTGAAAAAGATGTATAAAGATCGCGATGAAAATGTCAATTGCTTAATCATGGGTTTAAAGCAATACTTACCCATGCTTCAAAACGCCAAAGAAGAAATCAGTGGCATTGTCATGAATCCTGCTGGGGTCGATGTGCCTTTTCCAACCGACTTCATTGAAGGATGCGTAAAAGCCTATCGTTCACCTTTGCGTCAGCAGGCCATCGGTCCGGGTCAAAGCGTCTTTTTACGCGATCCTGAAGGCAATGTGCAAGATATGGAAGCCGCTTTAATTTCTTCTGGATTTCATGAACCTGCAATTAACGCCATTTATTTAAAAGAACGTCTCAATCCCCAAAGTGATCCCGAAAACCCTGAAAGCAACTGGTTTATCTTGGTGGATGTTGATCCTGAAAACAAGGATACGGGCATCTTTACGCGTATAAGCGGTATTATTAAACCCATTGCGGGCAATAAGGATATCGAATTCATGTTTGGCGACACCAAACTCGGTCGCGACATTAAAAACACCTCAAAGCCCATTTATACTCGAATGGTATTCTAGTTTTTTACGTCTTGCCCTAGGCAAGGCGTTTTTTTTCACCTTAAAAATAACAACAGGGAGACCTTGTAATGTTTCGTCAAATTCAATATTTTCAAGCGGTAGTTCAACACCATAGCTTTTCCAAAGCAGCTGAGGAATGCCACTTATCCCAATCCGCCATGTCTCAACAAATCAAATCCTTAGAGTTTTCTCTTGGCTTTTCTCTTTTAGAGCGTAAAAATCGCTCCTTTACTCTTACTCCTGCTGGGGAATATTTTTATCAAAAAAGCCTTTTGATCCTTCACCAATTGGATAAACTGTGTCAAGAAGCTCAAAAAATTGCTCTAGGCAATCAAGCCACTTTAAAAATTGGGATTTTACGAACTCTTTCAAATGAACCCTTGCTTCAAGCCTTGGAGACATTTTCCAAACGGTATCCCCAAGTCGCTATTGAGCTTTCGAGTGGAAACCATGAAGAATTATTTGAATGGATTCGTAATGAAAAGGTCGATCTCGTCTTAAGCGATCAGCGACGAGCTTTTTCCCAAGAATATATAAACCTCGTTTTAACTAAAGCTCCTCTTCAACTTGAAATCGCTCTACATCATCCTTTGGCTCAACATTCCCAAGTAGAAATCAGCGAGTTAAAACAGTTTCCATGTCTTATCATCAGCTCTTTGAAGCAACAAAGCCAAGAAAAAGACTACTTTCAAACTGTTCTTGGCTTTTCGAGTTCATTTCAGTTTGTTTCAAGTTTGGAAGAAGCCAAATGGACGTTAGTAAGTAGTCAAAGCATATGGCCACGTCTTGCTTTTGAACCCATTTCGCCTTTAGCCAAACGAATCCGGCTTGTCCGTTACAATCAGCCCATTGTCCAAACGATTGGCCTCTTTTGGAAAAAGAACAATTCAGGTTACTATGTCGAAGAGTTTGCCGAAAAACTCAAAGCGAGTTATGAAAAGCTTAATGATTTTTCTGTCAAGCTTCCGTTTGTTTCAGATTCAAAATATGAATTCGAATAGTTCAAAATTCAAATCATTTCCTTTTTCTTCCTTGACTACAATATAGACACAAATTCAATCAAGGAATAAGGAGGTAATGATGAAAACACTTGTCGCTTTTTATTCTCGAGCGGGAGAAAACTATTTTGGTGGGAAATACCGTGTTGTTGAAGTCGGAAATACAGAAAAAGTCGCACAGCGCATTGCCCAAGATTTAGGAGCGGATCTCTTCCACATTGAACAAAAACATCCTTACTCTGCTAATTATCAAATCTGTATTCAACAAGCTCAACACGATTTACGCCAACATGCCCGACCCGAGTTGGTAAAAATACCCGGAAATTTAGAGGAATATGATGAAGTTTATCTCGGCTATCCCAATTACTGGGGCGATGCGCCGATGGCCGTTTATTCCTTTTTGGATACTTGCAACCTCAATGGAAAAACCATTCATCCATTTTGCACTCATGAGGGAAGCGGATTAGGTCGTACCGTTTCTAATTTATCTAAAGCCTATCCACAAGCCCATTTTGAAAAGGGATTAGCTATTCATGGCTCTGAGGTGGATCATAGTCAAGAGACTATCGATAATTGGGTAAAGTCCAAAAAATCTCTTTAAGAAAAGGAATGAGAAAAAAATCATGAAAAAAGATGTCTTGATTTTGAGTGGAGCGGGTCAAATTGGAATGGCGATTGCGCGACGTATGGGAGCAGGTAAAAAGATTATCGTAGGCGATAAGCGACTTGAAAACGCCCAAGCGGTAGCTAAAACGTTAAACGAAGCAGGCTTTGATGCTCTCGCTTTTGAAATGGATTTAGCTTCTAGAGACTCCATTCAACATCTCATTCAAGAATCCTTGAAGTATGGCGACATTCAAATGTTAGTCAATGCAGCTGGAGTATCTCCAAGCCAAGCGTCCATTGAAACAATTTTAAAGGTGGATGCTTATGGAACAGCCGTATTACTCGAAGAAGTAGGTCATCGCTCCTGGAGGCGTGGGAATAACGATTTCCAGCCAATCCGGTCATCGTATGGCTCAACTCAGTGCTAAAGAGGATGAACAGCTCGCTTGTATGCCTACGGAAGAACTCTTGAATTTAGCTCTTTTGCAACCGGAAAACATCAACGATTCTCTTCATGCCTATCAACTGGCCAAACGGTCCAACGAAAAACGCGTGATGGCTGAAGCTATAAAATGGGGAGAACGTGGAGCACGCCTCAACTCCATTTCGCCTGGCATCATTATGACTCCTCTAGCTCTAGATGAATTCAACGGGCCAAGAGGGGACTTTTACAAAAATATGTT
>CAZTNF010000067.1:4427-8887 GCA_964615295.1 uncultured Erysipelotrichaceae bacterium
AGCTCATCGACCAGGTACTGCGGACGAAGTAGCCAATGTAGCTGAACTTTTAATGAGCGATAAAGGGGCTTTCATCACAGGAACGGATTTTTTAGTGGATGGTGGAGCCACCGCTTCGTATTTCTATGGGCCGCTTCGGCCTAAAAATCAATAAATGTACATAAGGAGTGATCAAAAGATCGCTTCTTTTTTAGTTATGTGTACTTTAAAAGAGGTTTTATTTTTTTCTTCCTATACAATAGAGCCACGCCTAGGAACTGTACTTAGTGTGGTGGAAAGGAAGGAAAATTCATGAGTTCATTACACATTGATTTGCCAAAAGGCATTGACACGATTTTAACCACGCTTCATCAAGCGGGATTTAAAGCGGTTTTGGTAGGGGGATGTGTGCGAGATGTGCTGATGGATCGCACGCCGCACGATTTCGATATCGCCACCTCGGCAACTCCTCAACAAGTTCAAGCCTTGTTTGCCCATACTATTCCTATAGGAATTGCCCATGGGACGATTTTGGTTTTAGAAGATGGTGAACAAGCTGAAGTGACGACCTTTCGCAAGGAAAGCGAGTACAAAGACTTTCGTCATCCCAACCAAGTGGAATTCGTTGAGGATCTCACCGAAGATTTAGCTCGACGCGACTTTACGATCAATGCGATGGCTTGGTCTAAGGATGAAGGCCTCATCGATCCTTTTCATGGCCAAGATGACCTCAAAAATGGCCTCATTCGCACCGTCGGTGATCCCAATATCCGCTTTCAAGAAGATGCGTTGCGCATTTTACGCGCATTTCGCTTTATGGGTCGCTTTGGCTTTGACATGGATGAAAAGACGCGAAAAGCGATAGAAGAACAAGCTTTGCTTATCGATCATTTAGCCGCTGAACGGGTAGCAGCGGAAATTCAAGATATTTTAGCGACCTCTCCTCAAGTTTTAGATGAGATGACTCGTGTCTTAAAGCCATGGCTTCCTGAGCTAGGAGAAATGGAAAAGGTGAAACAAAATTCGGTGTATCACTATACGGATGTATTTCATCACACCTTAGATGCCTTAAAATCGATGCCCTATTTTGATCCAAGTATTGCATGGGCTTTGTTGCTTCATGATAGTGGAAAAATAAAAGCCCATCAATTTTATGATGGACATGATCACTTCAAAGGACATCCTGAGTGGTCGGTCAAGTTAGCTCGAGAAGCCTTCAAACGCTTAAAGCTATCCAAGAAAGTGAGCGAAGAAGCCTTAAAACTCATTGCCTTTCACGATACTTTTTATGCGCCTCGTTTGAGTAACCTCTACAAACTCAGGGTCTTGCATGACTTTGATGATGAATTGGTTCAAAAGCTCTTTGTAGTGCAATATTGTGACATCATGGCGCATGCTCAACATGATCGCTTAAAGAAGCTAAAAGATTTTTACTCTTTTTATGAAGCTGAAAAAGACAAACATCCCCTCAATCGCAAAGACTTAAAAATTCATGGACAAGATGTAACCGAAAACACCACTTTACAAGGGGCTCAAATTTCCAAAAGCTTGGATGCCTTACTCAAAGAGGTTATCTTGCAACCAAAACTTGATTCCAAGGAAGAACAGCTTTCTTGGATCAAAGCCCATGAAGCCGAGTTTCTTCAAAGTCCCGTTCATCCTTTAAAAAAGAGCACAAAAAATAAAAGATAAGAGAAACGATTTGTATTCAAAACCCAGAGAAAAAGAAGAGACACAAAAATCACATTCGTCTTTCTCTAAAGCCATCCAAAAGAGGATTATCATGGAAAAAAGAAAGCCTCTTCTCACAGTAGGAATTTTGTATGGAATCGATTACCACTCTTTCGCATGCCTTTTTGAAACCTGTTTTGCATTCCCAAGCCCTGTGTTTGGATGCCACCTTGGGCTATGGGCATGATGCAGGTTTTTTTCTTGACCAAAATGTCCATCAAGTATTTGCGTATGAGCTTCAAAAAGCGCTCGGTCAAGAAACCAAAAAAAGGCTTGACTCTTCTCGACTTTGTCTTTTTGAAAAAAACCACAAAACGATTCACGACGACTTGGCTTTTTTACAAGGAAAGCTCGATGCGGCCATTTTCAATTTTGGATACGATCCCAAAACAAAAGAAATGCCCACTCAAGTGAACTCTTCTTTAAAAGCCGTCCAAGCCACCTTAGCTCTCTTGCGCCAAAAAGGACGCTTGGCTTTGGTGTTTTATCCACATCCCCAAGGGCAAGAAGAAAAAGAAACGATTTTAGAATGGCTTAAACAAAATCCGGAGGTGGATGTTCTTTGTATCACCCACCCCTTTAAACCCAATGCTCCGTGTTTGGTTTGTGTTGAAAAAATCCACACTTCCTGATCCTTGGAATCGCTTTTACATTTATATTTGTCTACAGAAAGGAGAAATCGGTTTCCCTGAATTAGGGTCTCCATTTGTGCATTTATGAAAAATAATAAAAAAATGTCCACCATTCCTGTTTTGAAATCAGAATTAACCCATCATTGGCAAGAACGCCTCAATGGCAACAATTTAGTGGAAATGGTGATGCGCTATAAAGATGCCAATTACTTTAAACGGGAAGATCCAGACATGGATCCTGAAACAATCATTTATGAACACATGGTCAAAGAATCCACTCCTGGCGAAGGCCATCTCAATTGGGGCCACATCACTCTCTATCCAGGCCAAGTAAAAGACCAATATTTTTGCACTAAAGGGCATTTTCATGTCAATCCGAATGCCGAAGAATACTTGTTGTGTATGCAGGGAAATGGCTTGATCATGTTTTTATCTCGTGAAGGGGAATGTTGGTGTGAAGAACTAGAAGAAGGCTCTTTGCATAAAATTCCCGCTGATATCGGCCGTCGCCTCATCAACATTGGGGATACTCCCTTGATGTTGTCACAATGCATGCCGAGCAATGCGGGCTTTGATTTTGACTCCGTCGATGAACATCCCTTTCCCTGCCATGTCTACGATGACGATGGAGAAATGGCGATTTTAGTCGATATCGATGAATTCGAAGAGGATGTAGAAGACCTCAATCAAGCGATTCAAAAAGAAAAAGAAATAGCCGACCAAGAAGGCTAAATCGAATTAAACGAGAAGAATAAAACGCCAACCATTGGCTTTGAGAGGTTCTTATGAAAACAGCCCTTCATTCCCACTTTTCGGCTTGGTTAAAATGGCCCCTTGCACTTAGTCTTTTTCTTTGTTTGAGTGTAACAGGGTGTGCTCGATCAACCGATATCGCTCGTTTGGAGAGTGGAGAAAATGTTCAAGAAGATATAGAGGAAACGCTTGCTACTATCCCAGCTTATACGGGTGAGGCCTATGTGGAAATCAACAACAATGTTCCCTTTTTTGAAGAAGACGAATGGACAACTCAATCCTTTCAACATTACTTTGATCTCGATGAGCTTGGTCGCGTCACTCAAGCCTATGCTTGTTTGGGCACCGATTTAATGCCCGACTTGAAACGCCAAGACATCTCCTCTGTAAAACCAACGGGTTTTATCAATCAACGCTATTCCTTTTTGAAGGATGGCATGTTATACAATCGCTGCCATTTGATCGCATTTATGTTAGCTGGACAAAACGCCAATCCTAAAAACTTAATGACAGGTACGCGGTATTTGAACATTGAAGGGATGTTGCCCTTTGAGGATCTCGTTCACGATTACATTGAAGAAACGGGGAATCATGTCATGTATCGCGTCACTCCCATTTTTGAAGGCGACGATCTCGTAGCGCGCGGGGTGGTGATGGAAGGTTATTCGGTAGAAGACCAGGGGAAAGGCATTGAATTTTGTGTGTATTGTTACAATGTGCAACCTGGAGTAGCCATTAACTACACCACAGGGGAAAATCAAGTGGATACTAGCATGAGTGAAGAGGAAATCTTAGCTTTTTATGAAACCTCTAAGCACTCCACAAAACAACCCAAAGCCAACAATGCTTCAAGTACAAGCAGTGTTTCTCTATCGGAAGATGAAATCGTTCAGACGTATGTCATCAACACCAACTCCAAAAAATTTCACTTGCCCACCTGCAGTGGAGCCCAAACCATGAATGCCAAAAACCGCTTGGAAGTGCAAAAGTCCAAAGCCCAGCTATTAGAAGAAGGCTATATTTCTTGTCAAATTTGTATGCCAGAAGCTTGAGGGAAACCTTCAAGCTTTTTTTGTCTTAAAAAGATTCAAGCGTAAAAAGGAGAAAAGGAAAACGCTCTCAAATCAAAGGAAATCTTTGAGTTAGACCGCCCTAAAGAAAAGATCGATAGATAAAAACGAAATCGTTGTCCATGAGCCAAAGACGAATCAAGCGCAGTGTCTTGTTTTCTCTTGAACAAATCGGTACAATACTGAAGATTTCAAAGAAATTTTATGTCTGACCATCTCACAAAGGAGGAAAAAGCGCGTATGAACAAAAATTCGCTTTTGACCATGAAGGATTTAACCAACCAAGAAATCCTAG